>JBDGZR010000023.1:0-27398 GCA_039588495.1 Gemmatimonadota bacterium
TTGCGTATCTGGCCCGCAAATCTGCTTGAGACCACCAAAGGAGGCGGCGATGACAAAGGACGAATTTGCGGCGAAGCTCGCTGGTCAGACCGGGCTTACGAAGGCAAAGGCTGGTGAAGTGCTCGACTCGATCTTCTCGACGGAGTCGCGGAAGGGAATCATCGCGATCGAGCTCGATGCAGGCCGAGACTTCACGATCACCGGTTTCGGGACTTTCGGCACGCGTAATCGTAAGGCACGCATGGGTCGCAACCCACAGACGGGCGCGACGATCCAGATCCCGGCTATGACCGTTCCGACGTTCCGAGCAGGCAAGGGTCTCAAAGATCGGGTTCGCGTCTAAGGAGCGACACATCGGAGGATCTGCGGTCCTGTAGCCGCCCCCGAGACTCCGAGCGTCGCACACGAACCCCCGGGCTGATCACGGGGCATCGCGCCCTGGCCCGGCTTCGCCGCAGTTCCCCAGATGCACGGGCGTCCGTTTCAGTTGACGGGCGTCCGTGCCGCTGGCTCCTCTCTTCCGGACTGCCCGTCCTCCGACGAGGATCAACCGAGCTTCTTCAGCTGAGCGCCATCTACGGAGATACCCGCATGCGACTCGAGATTGCGAATTTCGAATCACCGGAGGAGGTCCGCGAGTTCGAAAAAGGGAGCTTCGAGCTGATCTCCGCGGGCGGAGTCACGGTGGGCCGGGCGACCTACGAGCCGGGCTGGGTGTGGTCCAAGCACGTGGGGAAGGCTCTCGGCAAGGAGAGCTGCGACGTGGAGCACCTGGTGCTGGTGGTCTCGGGGCGCTGCGCGATCGTCATGCATGACGGGACAGAGGTCATCGCCGGACCGGGTGATCTGTGCGCCGTGCCCCCGGGCCACGACTCCTGGGTCGTCGGCGATGAGCCGTATGTCTCCCTGCACTTCATGGGAGCGTCCGTATACGCCAAGCATGGGGAGTAGAAGGGGCTGCCGGGTGGCCTCGGGAAGATTCGTTCCCAGCCGCGCCGGGCGGAGGACCTATTCACACCAAACGATGCCTTCTCCTCGCGCCGGAGAGAGTGGTGTGATGGCGCCGACGGCGAAGGCGCACTCCTTGGACGTGGCGGGATGGGTCGCCTTGGCCGTCCAGCCGGCCTGGTCCGCCTGCAGGGTGAGAACGACATCCGGGCTCGATCGGAAATCCAGGTCGTCCGTGTCGGACGTGTAGGCGTCGTTGGCAGACAGATAGGCCTCCTCCGCCGACGCGAGGTTGCGAAGGTCGCTCTTCATGCCCGCGATGATCGCGTCCTCCTTCCGGCTCTGCCAGGTGGCGATCGCCATCGACGCGAGGATGCCGATGATGACGATCACGACCATCAGCTCGATGAGCGTAAAGCCGTCTTTTCCGGTGATGCGGGTGCCCACGGTTCCTTTCCTCTCGTGTTCGATAGCCGCGCAGAGTGCAGGGAAGGTGCCGTCATGGCGTTACGCACTATCTGCCTCAATATCAACCAGTTATCGTACTCGGGAGTTGGTCGGCCAGCTGCGACCCTTTGCAACAAGCGGCATTGCCCGCAGTCGGCATAGTGGCTGAGTGATCACCGGAGGAGGTTGAGGTCATGACGCCCGGGTCTCGACAAGCGCCGCGGCGTTCTGCCGCCGCGCCAGCCTACCTGAGGATGCCGCCCGCCGAACTGCGAGCCCGGGCGCGGATCGCGCTCGCCGGCCTCGTCGAGTGCCGAGCGTGCCCACGCGACTGTTCCGTCGACCGGCTGGACGACAAGTGGTCGGTCTGCAAGACGGGGCGGTACGCTCAGGTCTCCAGCTACTTCCCGCACTTCGGTGAGGAGGACTGCCTGCGAGGATGGCGCGGCTCGGGCACCGTGTTCTTCGCCCACTGCAACCTGCGCTGCGTCTTCTGCCAGAACTTCGACATCAGCCAGGCGCTCAAGCCCGGCATATCGCTGCGGGGGACACCGCCGGGGACGCCGTGGGGAACGCCACCGGATCGTCTCGCCGGCATGATGCTGGAGCTACAGGACCTGGGCTGCCACAACATCAACTTGGTCACCCCGGAGCACGTAGTTCCGCAGGTCCTCGAGGCGTTGAGCGAGGCCGCGGAGGCAGGTCTCTCGCTTCCCATCGTGTACAACACGAGCGGATACGATGCGCTGGAGAGCCTGAAGCTGATGGATGGGGTCGTGGACATCTACATGCCCGACTTCAAGCTCTGGTCTGCGGAGCGGAGTCGAGCCTATCTGAAGGCCGAAGACTACCCCGAGGCGGCGCGGGCGGCGATCGCCGAGATGCACCGCCAGGTGGGGCCTCTGCGGTGCGGCGATGCCGGCGTGGCCGAACGCGGCCTTCTGATTCGCCATCTCGTGATGCCCGGGTGCCTGGACGAGACGCGTGCGATTCTCGAGTGGATCGCCGAGAAGCTCGGCCGGGCCACTTACGTGAACCTGATGGATCAATACCGTCCGGCGGGAAGGGTGGGCGGAGGACGTTACGCGGAGCTAGACACCCCCGTCGACCCACGGGAATTCAGCGTCGCGATCGAGTTGGCCAGCTCGCTCGGACTTCGCCTTGATCGCCGGATGCCGGATCCGATGCTGCGCCGCCGAAACCGCTGGATGTGAGAGCCGTCCGACGCAGGCGTTGAAATCGAGGTCGCTCTACCGTAACGTCGCCTCCCACCACGTGATCAAGGAAAAGATGCCATGCGCAGCGACGTAGATATCGCCCAGGAAGCCTCGCTAGCCCCGATCACCGAGATTGCCGCGAAGCTCGGCCTCGGGGAGGCCGAGCTCGAGCTGTTCGGCAGCCACAAGGCCAAGGTCCGCCTGGATGCGCTCCGCGGCCGTGAGGCCAGGCGAGGCCGACTGGTCCTGGTAACCGGCACGAGCCCGACCCCGGCCGGCGAAGGAAAGACGACGGTGGCGGTGGGGCTCGCCGACGCTCTGAGCTTGCGTGACAAGCGGGTCGCTCTCTGCCTCCGGGAGCCGAGCCTCGGCCCCGTGTTCGGGATCAAGGGCGGGGCGGCAGGCGGCGGGTACTCCCAGGTCGTGCCGATGGTGGACATCAACCTCCACTTCACCGGTGATTTCCACGCGATCACGTCGGCGCACTCCCTTCTCTCGGCTATGCTCGACAACCACCTGCAGCAGGGGAATCCGCTCGGCATCGACCCCCGACGCATCACCTGGAAGCGTGCGGTGGACATGAACGATCGGGCGCTGCGTCGAACCGTGATCGGCCTCGGCGGACCCGGAAGCGGCGTGCCTCGCGAAGATGGCTTCCTCATCACCGCGGCCTCCGAGGTCATGGCCATCTTCTGTCTCGCCGCCGACCACGAGGATCTGGAAGCACGCCTCGGCCGGATCATCGTCGGGTATACCCGCGATCAGAGCCCGGTCCGGGCGCAGGAGCTCGAGGCGAGCGGCGCCATGACGCTGCTTCTCAACGACGCCCTCTCTCCCAACCTCGTCCAGACCCTCGAGGGCACTCCAGCGTTCATTCACGGCGGCCCGTTCGCCAACATCGCACACGGCTGCAACTCCCTGATCGCGACCCGGGTCGGCCTTCAGCTGGGCGACGTCGTCGTCACCGAGGCGGGCTTCGGCGCCGATCTCGGCGCGGAGAAGTTCTTCGACATCAAGTGCAGGGTGGGAGATCTCGAGCCGGAAGCGGCCGTCGTCGTGTCCACGATCCGGTCGCTCAAGATGAACGGAGGCGTGCCGAAGACCGAGCTCGAGGGAGAGAACGTGGAGGCAGTCCGCCGCGGGATCCCGAACCTCGAGAAGCACATCGACATCGTACGTCGCTTCGGGGTTCCGCCGATCGTGGCGCTGAACCGCTTCCACTCGGACACGGAGGCGGAGCTGGCCGCGGTGGAGCAGGCCTGCGGGGAGCTCGGCGTGACCGTGGCACGGTCGGAGGGCCACGCCCGCGGCGGGGAAGGAACACTGGACCTGGCCGACGCGGTGCTCGCGGAACTCGAAAAGGGAGACGGCAACTTCGCCCCGCTCTATCCCTCGGAAATGCCGCTCGCCGAAAAGATCGAGACGGTGGCTCGAGAGGTGTACGGGGCCGATGGGGTGGATTTCCAGGGTCCGGCGCGGAAGTCGATCGAGAAGCTCGAATCGATCGGTCTTCGCGAGTTGCCGGTGTGTATCGCGAAGACGCAGTACTCGCTGAGCGATGATCCGGCCCTGCTCGGCCGCCCGGAGGGCTTCCGGATCACGGTGCGCAACGTGAACCCGTCGGCGGGTGCCGGCTTCGTCGTCGCTCTCACGGGCGATGTGCTCACCATGCCCGGACTCCCCAAGCGTCCGGCGGCGGCAGGCATGAGCGTGGACTCGGACGGCCGCGTCGTCGGGCTCTTTTGATGGCGGGGCGTCTCCAGGCCTGGACGGCCGGCGGGCCGTCCAGGCTTCTCACACGTCGCGTCAGGTCTGAGAGGAGCCCACCCTGCCGGAGATCACCGGGGTCATCATCACCCTGTTCTGATTGGCCGTGACGTTCTTGACCGAGTTGGCGAGGTCGACGACCAGGTTGACCGTCTCGGTCTCTCCATCGGAGAGATCGATGAATCCCGTCTGGACCTTGATGCCCGTGTTGTCACCGCTCGGGATCTCGAGTTCGTGGGCCGTATCCGCCTCGTACGTGGACCCGCCGCCCACCGTCACGTCCTCCGAGAAGATGATCGCGGAGGTGCTGAAGAACAGACGAAGTTTGTTGTAGGTGCCGCCTGGGACGGCGTCGCTGGCGATCTCCTGGGGAGACATGCCGACCAGGTCGACCGTCACCCCGCCCGCCACGAGGTCTACCGAGATCCAGGCACCGCTTCCCTCGCCCTCGGATCCCTCGCCCTCGGATCCCTCGCCGTCGGATCCCTCGCCGTCGGATCCCTCGCCGTCGGATCCCTCATCTTCCGACTGATCTTCGTCGTCCGAGCCGACCCGGTGGACCTCGATTCTCTCCACCGTGATCAAGATCGACTGCACGCTCTCGAGCGGAACTCCCGCCAACGCAGCCATCTCACCGGCCACGACGCTCGCGGCCAGATCTGTGGACGACGGGCTCAGCACCACGTCGAGGTGGGCGACGCCGGGTCCGGTGCCGGCATCACAGCCGGCGAGCGCGACGGCGACGAACAACGTGGAGAGTGCTCGCCGGAGCCGGCGGGTGGTTGAGTACATCTCGAATGACATCTCGCCTCCTTCATGAATACTGACAGCCGGCTGAATCGCCGCAAGAAACGAACCCTGCGGCGTGTCCTCGGCCGATCCCGGCGAATCTCGTCGGGCCGCCGGTAACCGCGTTCTCAAGAGTCTGTGTACGATCACGTTGGGGCGGGGGGCAGCCGGCCGCGCGAGGGCTCCCGGTTCGTTGGCGAAACCGGCGCCACGACGTCGACCCGTTCTGAGGGTGCCGCAGGCTATGCAAAGATTGTCGCCGTCGAACAACCCTTGCTCGACCCGACGCGGGCAGCGGGCCCGTCTGTCCTTGCGCTCCGGCCGTGATCGATGAAAAATCAGGCAAGCGTTTCATCGATCCATCCGACAGACGGAGGCAGGGTGAGGACGGCAGCGAGTGGACGTGGACGCTGGATCGAGCGCGTCGAGCAGGTCCGGGCACTCGAATCCACCGTATGCCAGGAGATCGTTGACCTGGTGGGAGCTGCCGGACCCTGCTCGGTTCGCGAGATGGCGGGCTTTATGGGCCGCCGCCCCGATTCGCTTTACTACCACGTGCGCAAGTTGAGCGCGGCAGGCTTGCTGGTCGACCGTGGAATCCGGGGCTCCGGACGGCGCGCGGAGGCCGTGTACGATGTCCCTGGACGCCCCCTGCGGCTCGCCTACGCCCCCTCGGACCCGGAGAACGTGGAAGCGGTGGGCAGAGTCATAGCATCGATGTTGCGGAGCGCGAACCGAGACTTCCATGGCGGCTTCCGGCCGGGCCTCGCCGTCGTCGAGGGGGATGCGCGGAACCTATGGGCGGCGCGAATGAAGGGCTGGCTGAGCGACGACGACGTGGCCGAGCTGAACGCGCTGCTCAACCGCATCCTGGAGGTCTTTCACCCGAGGGAAGCTGCCGATATCGCGGGCAGGGAAACCCGCCCAGCCGACGGCGGCTCGCGTCGTTTGCACTCGCTTACATGGGTCCTTGCCCCGATGGACACCGCCCCCGGCGGCGGCAAACGCGAGGCAGCCTCCTAGCTTCGTACCGCTCCTGCGCTGCTTTCCGCTCCGGCCAGGTATGCACTCAGCGCACGGCTGAGCTCACCTACCAGCTCATCGGTCTCCAGGCCCTGCGTCCCCGGCTCGCCAAGCAGGAAGGCATCTCGACAGGCGGCCGCCGCGACGAACAGCCCGAAGCGAACGGCTCGTTCCGGGTCGGGGTGTCCGATCTGCTCGGGGTGCGCCAGGAACGCACGCGCCCACCCGTCGTTGAAGACGGCCCGGTGCGCTCGCTGCGCCCGAGATCCCGGCATCTCCTTTCGCTGTCCGGCCCGGAGAGCCATCTCCTGCAGAAGACGCCGATTGCTCTGGAAGTAGGCCGCCATGTTTCTCACGACCTCCCGCGTCCTGAGCTGCAGCGGCATCTGGCGAGCCGCGAACTGCGCCAGATACGTCCTGCTCTTCTCGGTGGCCTCTGCGCCGAAGCGGCGCTCGTAGATTGCGGCGAGGAGATCGCTCTTGCTGGAAAACCGCGCGTAGAAGGAACCGACCGACGTTTCCGCGCGGCGCACGATCTCCGCGACGCTGACCGCGGCGAGCGGTCGCTCCTCCAGGAGCTCCTCGGCGGCCCGCACCATCCGGTCCATCGTTCGCCGGCTTCTCGCCTGCACAGGCGGCCGCCGACCGCCCTCGCGCCGTTGGTCGTCCCTGATCACGCGCCGCACCTCTCAGGAACCTCCTGCCACAGCCTGGAAGGGAATCCGAATCTTATTCGAATTATAGCGAAACCCATTCCCTATCTCAAGCTTCACGAGCGGACTACAGTGCCTCGATCCAGGCGGAAGCCTCCGCCAGATCTCGGAACTCGGCGGAGGGCGCGACGCCCTCCAACGGGGATGCGGCGGTCCGGTTGACCCAAAGGGTACGAATCCCCAGAGGGCGTGCCGCCATGACGTCGTGATAGAAGCTCTCGCCGACATGCACGATCGCCCCGGGGCGGCCGTCGCAGGCCTCGATGGCCGCCAGGAAGTGTGCGGGCGCCGGCTTGTAGCTACGTAGCCCGGCCGCCGTAATGAGGAGGTCGAAGGGAACGGCGAGCTGCTCCAGCGTCCCCTCGAGGAGGTCGTCGTCGATGTTGGAGAGGATACCGAGACGGGGTCCCAGGTCTGCGATTCTCCGGAGAGCTGGATTGGTGTCGGCAAAGGGCCTCCAGGACGGCAGGCTCTCGGCGAGGAACGATCGGCGAGTTTCGGGGACCTTCAAGCCCAGCAGCTCTGCCGCTCGACCGGCCGCTTGCGTCAGAACGTGTCGATACGGCTGATAGGGGCCGCTCTCCACCTCCGCTTCCGCCCGCGCGTACGCTGCGAAGAGCCTACTGCGGGGGAGATCATCGGAGCCTGGGACCGCTTCGTCGAACGCGTCGGCGATCCCCGATCGCCAGTCGATGAGCGTGCCATAGCAGTCGAAAGTGACGAGCTCCGGCATGGCTTCGGACCGGAGCTCGGGTTCCCGCTGGTCTGGCATGGCTCGCCTCTCGTGTGCTTTGAGCGGGTCGGAATCGCGCTGGGCGTCGGCGTGCTGCATCGTAACCGGAGATCGCGATGTTGCCTACCAGACACGAAGCGGTGCCACGGCATGACCGAACCAAGGAGACGGTCCAACCCGTTCGCTGACGTCCAGCTGGATCGCGTCCCCGATCGTCGACGTGATCCGCGATGGCTGGAGCAGCGGTTGCACGATCCGCGAAGCCGAGTGATCCCGGTCTGGCGGGCGAGAAGCCTGGTGACGTCTGAAGACCCCCCGAGCGCCCTGTCTTTAGGTGTTCCGCCCCGCGACCCCGCCGGGCGCGTCGGGCCGATCTTCCTCGGCATGGAGGGAGACGAGGCCCGGTTCGCCATGGATCTCTCGGACTCGGACGATCCTCTGGCGGAACTGGGGGTCGAGGGCGCCGTGTTCGAGGACCTCCACAAGGTCGGTGCGCTGCTCGGCCGCGCGGAGGGAGCGCTCCTGGCCTACGCACGCGGAATGGTGCACTGGCACCGGCGTCACCTCTTCTGCGGGCGCTGTGGGAGCGAAACAACCAGCATCGAGGGCGGACACGTGCGTCGCTGCGCTTCCAAAGACTGCGGGATCCTTCACTTCCCGCGGACAGATCCCGCGATCATCGTCCTCGTCACGTCGGCGGATGCTTGCCTTCTGGGCAGGCAGGCAGAGTGGCCGCCTCGCGTATTCTCGACGCTGGCCGGATTCGTCGAGCCTGGGGAGAGTGTCCGCGAGGCCGTGGCTCGCGAGGTGAGGGAAGAGACCGGTGTGACGGTGACCGATGTGGCGTATCATTCCTCGCAGCCCTGGCCCTTCCCGTCCTCCCTGATGTTGGGGTTCACGGCGACCGCACTTCGCAGCGAGCCGGAGGTGGACGAGAACGAGCTCCAGGAGGCGCGCTGGTTCGGGAGGGAGGATCTGAGAGATCGGGTGGCATCCGGTCAGGTGAGGCTGCCACGGCACGTTTCGATCGCCAGGAGGCTCATAGAGGAGTGGCTCGAGGGCCCTGCCGAACGTGTGACCTAGTTTTCTCCCGAGCCTCCCGAGCCTCCCGAGCTTCCCGCGTCACCCTCGTCGGCCCGGTCCCCTTCTACATCTTCGCCAGAGGTGCCGGCCAGCCGGTCGGCGGCCCCGACCGGTGCTCCTGCTGCCTCGAGCTCGGGTTCCGAGCCTTCCCCGGCAGGAACGGGCCCGATGCCCTGGCCCTCCAGCATCGCCCGGAAGACGGCCAGGACGTCGGGATTGAGGTCCGTTCCGGCGAGCTCGTCGAAGTAGCCGAGGATCCTCGGGACCGGCCACGGCCCGCGGAACGGCCGCTCGGTGCGAAGGGCATCGAAGATGTCGGAGATCTGGACGAGCTGGCTGACGGGGTGAGGTCTTCTGGGGTATTGGAGCTTGGGGTATCCGCCGCCCTGCCACGTGAGGTGATGCTCGTACGCTACCACGGCCGCGAAGTCCGTTCCCTCGCCGGAGCGAAGTATGATCTTCGCGCCATCCTCCGGGTGTTTCTTGATGATCTCCCATTCATCCGGCGAGAGCTTGCCCGGCTTCTGAAGGACGTCGAGGGGGATCAGGGCTTTTCCGACGTCGTGGAGCAGAGCTGCCTCGCCGATGTCTCGGAGATCGTCGCGCGGCACTCCGGCGGCCTCGGCCAGCGACATCGAGAGGACCGACACATTGAGCGAATGGACGGTGGTGTACTCGTCGTGGTTACGGACCGGGATCAGGAGTTCCATCAGCGGCTTCCCGTACTGGATCACCACCGAGAGAGATTGAATGACGGCTCGCGCCACCGCGAGGGAGATCAAGCCGCGAGCTTGGGCCTGCGCGAACAGGTGGTCGACGGCCTGAGTCTCCTCGTCCACCTCTGGCCGGGCGAGAATCTCCTCCGTATCGTCGATTCTCCTCAGCCGCTCGACTTCCTCGACCGCGATGGCGCCGACACGAATGTGCGGGAGCTCCAGGCGTAGGACGGCCTCCTCGGGAGCCTCTGAGCGATCCATGGCGCCGAGGAGGCTCGACAGGAACCGGTCGAACTCTTGACCGCCGACACCTCGAGTGAACTCCATCCGCTCGGCTCCGCACTCCGCGAGTGTTCCCGCCCACTGCCAGTCCCTGAGCTCTCGCAGCCGGCGTTTCGCGAAGATGATCTCCTCGTCCAGAAACGAAAACCGTGGATTGGCGTCGACCTGGAGCAACGCGTCAAGGGAGTTCAGGGCTCCATCTGCGGCCGAGCGGAAGGCCGGATGACGGTTGCCATAGAGGCCGGCCGCGGAGAGGACCTGCCCAAGCGAAATGAGGAAATCGGCCTCGGCGCTCACCGCGTCAAGCTCCTGGCTCGACGCCCGCGGCGACCCGGATCGACCGCTCGGCCGAGCCCCCGGCCTCATCGAGAACATCTCGGGCCTTGGGAAAGTGCTGGTACCCTTGCCGAATGCACGCCAGGGCCTCGAGCACCACGGCGTTGGGTGGCGCGATCTTCCGCTGAAGGAGCCACCGACGCTGCGTCGCGCCCTTGACCAGAACGTCCAGCGCCGCTTCGGTCCGGTAGCCCGAGAGGGCACGTACGGCTTTCACACGCAGCTGGACCGGCAGCACCGGGTTCAGGACGTGTGCTCGCAGCAACGCCTCGGCGCCCGGTGGGTGCGCCTCCTCCGCGACAGTAAGGCCGATAGCCAGCAGGCGCGGATCCGACTCGGCCAGCGAGGCCCGGACTGCCGCTTCGAGATCCCTGCGGTGTCGCACCGCCAGCCGATAGGCTTCACCCCGAACATCCGGGTCCGGGTGGTCGAGGAAGGCAGCGACCGACAGACCGGGCGTTTGGATGTCGAGCTCGTTCAGGATCGAGAGAAGGTGCGCCGTCGCCTCCGGCTTTTCCGCGTCCAGCCGCGAGATCACGGCTCCGGCGATGACCGGGCCGAGCCGAGTCAGCCTCTCCACCAGCTCCGAGCGGACCTGCGGGTCGGAGGCTCGCTGGAGCGCGTCCAGGAGTGGCTCGGTGGCGCCAAGCCCGACTCGTCCGAGGAGGCGATCAACCGTGTCGAACTCCGGAGCCTCGTCTCGTAGCAGCTGCTCGAGCGTCTCCCGCGTGGCGACCTGTCTCCACATCACCTCGCCTACCTGACTGTCCTTGGATGTCGCCTCCAGAATCCCGATGAGCTCGCTGAGGTTCTGTCCGCGCAAGTCTTTGAGGGCGACGGCGACCATCCGTCCCATCATCTTGAGCTCGAGCCCCATCATGACCAGGCGATCGCCGAAGAAGGGGCGGGTTCCCTCATCGGACCTGACCGTCTCTCTTGCCAGATGTCCGAGCGCGCTTCGGTAGGCCGCGGGGCGGGGATCCTCGAGCTCCCAGTCGTCTACCAGCTCGTGAACGACCGCTCGAAGGGTATCATCCGACTCCGCCTGTTGCCCCGAGGAATCGGCTTCGGCGTAGTAGGCCAGCTTGGTCAGCAGTCGCATCAACCACGGTCCGATCGGACGCGACTCCCTGCTGGAAGCGGCTTCGACCAGCTCGACGACCGCCTTCGGGCTCAGACGAGAGGTCGACTGCCTGATCAGATTGGCGCTGAACGCCGCGTCCTGAGAGTCGAGGATCCGTTTCAACTCCTCGGGTGGTATCTCCCTGAGCATATTGGAGAGCACGACGACGGTCTCGGGATCCGCATACGACGCGTCGAGCTCACCGACGAGCTCGAGCAACTCCGGGCTGAGTTCCACGTCCGCCAGCGCCGCTACGGCACGCTCCACCTCCGCCTCGCTCTCGGGCGTCGGGGCCGCGAAGGCCTCATCTTCGGCATCCTCGGCTGCCCCCTCACCGAGCTTGAGCGCCTCGTATTCGACGGGCTGGATTCGAATGTGAGGCCAGGCAGGCAGATCCTCCAACGGCTCCAGACCGATGGGTCGCCCGCGTCTGTCGGCGTCCACGGCAAGCACTCGCAGCATGCCGTCCAGCTCTTCGGTGCTCGCGCCGCGCGCCAGGTGAATCGCGGCGATCTGGTGGCCGTGCAGGTGGGCGGCGAGCGAATCGATCAGGGGGCGCCCAGGCTCCATCACGAGCTCGCCCACCGTCAATCGGTTCCTGGCGACGCCTATCTTCAACGCGGCGTCATCAGCGAGGATCTCCTCGAGCCGTAAGGCGAGATCTCCCGACACGGTCCGGAGCGCGGGATGCCCAACCGGGTACATCGCGTGCTTTTGAACCGCCACCGCAAGCTCGTTGAGGAACGCTGCCGCGTCAGACATTCGGTGGCCGGCCGGTAATAGGGTGGAGCACGCCGCGGCGTGGTCGGTCTCGGAACCAGGGAGTCGGCCGCAAGATAATGGGCCTCCCCGGTGCCACGGCAAGACGAGGCGGGGCAGAACAACGCCCGTGGCGGCGGTGTTTCAAGATCCGGCGGCCCCGAGTAGGATGGGCGCGCCGACGCCGGGCTGCCGTGCAGAGCCGCGCGGGACGAACCGGCCGGAAACAGGGAGGCGACGGAAGAGTGAGCTCGAGGACAGAAGGGTCTTCGTTCGGATGATGGACCTCTCGAGGGTTGCCGCACGGCTCCTTCTGGTGCTGGGGGTCTCTGCGTGCGGGGCCCCCGAAAGCGAGCCGGCGACGGGCCGGGTCGCCGAGGACGTGAGGGCGTCCCTGGAAGGTGGCTCGCGGACCTTCGACCATGGCGTCTGGGATCGGCTGCTTGCCGAGGGCACGAAGGACGGTCTCGTCGACTACCCGTACTTTCAGGATCATGCCGGCGAGCTCGATGCCTATCTGGCCGAAGTGGCCGAAGCGAACGCTGCCGACCTCCGCCCATCCCACCTCGAGGCACTGCTGATCAACGCCTACAACGCCCTGACCATCCGATCGATTCTCGGGAATCCCGGGGTCACGTCGATCAGGCAGATCGACGGGGTATGGTCCAGCGTGCGCCACCGTGTGGCCCGGCACGACCTGACGTTGGACGAGATCGAACACAACCTGCTGCGCCCCTTCTTCCGCGATCCGAGAATCCACTTCGCCGTCAACTGCGCCTCGATGTCCTGCGCCCCGCTCCCCGGCTGGGCGTTCGACGGAGATGCCCTCGAGGAGCAGCTGGAAGAGCGTGCTCGCCTCTTCCTCTCCGATCCCGACAACGCTCGGATCGAGCGAGGGCAGCTCGTGCTGTCGCGCTACTTCGACTGGTACGGCGACGACTTCGTGGCCGATGGTTGGACGCCGAGGGCAGAGACCATCCCGCTCTTCGTAGCACGTTACGCGGGACCCGAGGTTGCTATGGCCGTCGACTCCGCGGGCATCAGCGGGGTTCGCTTTTCGGAATACGATTGGTCGCTGAACGCACTCCGGCCACCGGTTCCTGACGCTGCCGACGAGGGCGACCGCTCCGGGGCGGAAGGGATGGTTGGCTGGCTGCGGCGTTGGGTCACCGGCTTCGGGATGGCCGGCCCGCTTATCTATGGGCTCGCCTACGTGCTGGCGGTGGTGCTCTTTCTTCCGGGCGCTCCGCTCACCATAGGTGCCGGCGTGGCGTTCGGGCTCGGCATCGGCACGGTGTTGGTTTCCCTGGCCTCGACGATCGGTGCCGCGCTCGCCTTCCTGATCGCCCGTTACCTGTTGCGTGGCAGGGTCGAGAGCTGGGTAAAGGATCACGAGCGCCTGTCGGCGGTGGACCGGGCGGTGGAGCACCAGGGTTGGAGGATCGTCGCGCTCACGCGGCTCTCCCCGGCCTTTCCGTTCAACCTGCAGAACTACGCGTACGGGCTCACCGGCGTACCGTTCCTCCAGTACGCCCTGGCGTCGTGGATCGCCATGCTGCCCGGAACGCTGCTCTACGTCTCGATCGGTGCGGCCGGCGTCGAGCTGGCCTCGGCGGCCACGGGCGCGGCGAGTTGGGGGGCGACGACGCTTCGCGTGCTGGGCCTTGCGGCCACGGTGAGCGTGGTGGTTTTGATCACCGCTGCGGCGCGCCGAGAGCTCAAGGCGATCGAAGCCGAGGTGGGCCCGGCGCCCGAGGTGGTGGGTGCCTGATCCGCGCACCCTGTTGGTGGCGCTGGCGCACCCGGACGACGAGCTCGGCTCCGCCGGCACCATCCTGGCCCAGCGTGCTCTTGGAGATCGGGTCGTCATCCTCTGGCTCACGCGAGGGGAGATGACCGACGCGTTGGGAGAGGCCTCCGTCACGGACGTGGCCAGGCTCAGAACGGAGCAGGGCCGCGCCGCGGGTGAGCTGCTCGGCGCGGAGATCCTCTTTCTGGACTTCCCGGATGCCGCCCTGGACGCGACGCCGGAGGCGGCGCGCCGAGTGGCTTCGGTGATCGCCGACGTGCGTCCGGATGGTGTTCTCACCTGGGGTGACGCGTGGGTCCGCGGCATGCGTCATCCCGACCATCGAGCGTGCGGCCGGATCGTGCGGGACGCGATCACGCTGGCCCGAATCAAGAGGATCGTGGAGCCGGTGGAGCCTCACCGTGGCGAGACCCCCTTGTTCACCTACCGGGGGCTCCACTCGGGCCTTCCCGCCGTCGTGGTGGATGTGGAGCCGTACCTGGGTCCTGTCCTGGAGCTCGGGCGGTTCTATGAAGAGCGGATCGGGTTCGGCCACCCGGAGTGGCTGGAGGTGCGGCTGGCGGAGGTCGGCCGCCGCTGGGGTCTGCGCTATGCGGAGGAGTTCGATGCGTGGGAGACCGAGCCGGGCGTGGTCCGGGCGCTGCTCCCGGCCGAACAGGCGGGTCCTGCCCGTCCCCTTGACCGCGATTCATGACGCTGCCCGTCGCCCGCGCCTCTCAGCCCGCCGCGTCCATCGCTTCCGCGCCCCTCAGGTGGGCTCAGGGTCCCGGGACCCGGCGGCCTGGCAGCCATCCGCGATCGTGGATCGCAGAAC
Organism: Gemmatimonadota bacterium; assembly: GCA_039588495.1. Taxonomy (GTDB): domain Bacteria; phylum Gemmatimonadota; class Gemmatimonadetes; order Palauibacterales; family Palauibacteraceae. The sequence continues at coordinate 14,561 of JBDGZR010000023.1, forward strand.
CTCCCGGTCGGTCATCGTGCCCAGGTCGTACACCGTTCCATCGGGTGCCCCGGTTTCCAGCCAGCGGCGGACGATCAGGCTGATCACCATCTCGTCGGGCTGGAGGGTCGAATCCATGCGCAGCTCTCGCACGCGGACGGCGTAGCAGGCGTCCGACACGGCGTCTCGCCATCTCCGCGGTCCGGTGCTGGCGACTTTCATCGACAGGACGCGTCCGGACGCCACCGGCAGGAAGACCCTGCGCTCCGGCTCGGGGTGCGGCAGGATCGCGAGGAGCGATGGCTGGCGAGAGGGGCGCTCGAGAACGCTCCGGTAGGTCTCCAGCTCGTCCAACCACTCCAGGCGCCGCGCGGCCGACGGCTCGCGACCTGCCCGTTCTTCGTCGGCCCCTCGGGAATCGGCTACGAGACGCGACCGCAGCAGCCGGGCGCGGTCGGCGTCCGTGAGGAGCTCGATCGCTTCGCGGACGCGTTTCCGATAGTCGTTGACCCCCTCGGCGCCGATGCAGGGAGCCGGACACGTACCGATCTCGTGGCGGAGGCAGGCGGGGCCGTCCACGTCGGGTCGGATCGAGCCGGCGCAGCTGCGCAGCCCGAAGAGATCCTCGACGAGCCGGGAGATCTCGAGCGGAACGAACCGGCCGGCATAGGGGCCGAAGTAGCGGGCTGAAGGACTTCGGATGGCCCGGACGATCCGGGGTCGTGGGAAGGGCGCGCCCTGGTCGATCTCCAGGTACCACCCGCGCCATCTGTTCTTGATCGCCCGGTTGAAGCGCGGGCGGTGATTCAGGATCGCTCGCGCCTCCAGGAGGCGAGCCTCGAGGTCGCTGCCCGTCCGGCGGTAGGAGACGGCACGCGCCAGAAAGGCCAGGTCGGCGAGGCGTCCCGTCGGGCCGCCGCCGTAAAAGTAGCCGCGCACGCGTCGCCGGAGGTTGACGCTCTTCCCGATGTAGAGTGGCTCGCCCGTCTCGCCCAGGAAGCGGTAGATGCCCGGCGACGTCGGAAGATCAGGAGGCACCCATCCGGGAACGGGCGAGGATCGCGGCATTCGGGGCTGTGTCGTCCGGTTCGGATCGGCGGACAGCGGGACCGTGCTAAATGAACGTGGGGGGCTTTCCAGTGCCAGTGGCGTGACGTCGCGATACGCTCAGAGGACCCCCAGCCAGTCGATGACGGCTGTGGGCTCGGGAGCTGCGAGAGCGTCCTGCGTCGAGCTCGAGTCCTCGCCGCCGCTGTCGTTGCGCCGCCCGGTGCTCACGGCCTCGCGCTCGCAGGCGTCGCTGAAGCCGGGCTCCGGCAGAAGGAGCGGGACATCGAGCTCCGGGGTCTCGACCATCTTCACGAACTCCTTCGCGAGGCTCTCGTGCAGAAGGTTCCCGGCCCGATCCTTCAGGAACGTCAGCGCATCCTCGCCGCTCACCGGTCCGCGGAAAGGCCGGCGCGTGCGAAGCGCATCGTACACGTCGCAGATTTGAACCAACCGGCTGACCGGATGTGGATCCCGCTCGTAGCGCATTCTCGGGTAGCCCTTCCCGTCGCTCGCCATGTGGTGCTCGTAGGCTACGGTCGCCGCCAACCAGTGCTCCAGCGGCGGCTCCAGCGCGAGCCGGCAACCATCTACCGAATGCTCCTCGATCACGGCTCTCTCCTCCGCCGTCAGCTTGCCCGGCTTGTTCAGCACCTCGTCCGGGGTCCTGGTTTTTCCGATATCGTGGAGGAGACCTGCTTCCCCGATGATTCGGACCTCGTCGGGAAGGAATCCGAGGTATTCCGCGAACGTCATGGAGAGAATGGCGACGTTGACGCAGTGTATGGCCGTGTATTGGTCGTGTGACTTGATGGCGATCATCCCGGCGCCCCAGTTGTTCAGGTCCTCGAGCATCAGGGAAAGCGAGGCAACGGCGAGGCGCACCTCTGCGGCCGGAACCCGATCTTTTTTGGCCGTTTGTCCGTAGATCCAACTGACGACATCAACCTCCTCGTCGAGGGGGACCGCTGCATCCGTCTTCGCCGCGTTTCCCTCCTCGCGGGACCTGGCACGCAGAGCGACCCCGCCGACGCGGATGTGCGGGAAAATGTCCTCTCCCTCTTCGGTAGAGTTGCCGGTCGAGCCCGCTAGCTTCTCCTGGAGATGATCCGCGAGTTCCTCGAGCTCCTCTCGATCGACCCCCCGCCGGAACTCGATACGTTCTACCCCGCTCTCGTACAGGCGGAGACCTAGCTCCCAGGAACGGAAGTTGTGCATCGGCTCCGCCCCGTGGAGGACGACGTCATCCAGGAACGAGAAGCTGGGTTCTTCACGCTCCAGCAGGACTTGGAGATGACTCCAGCAGCGGTCGAGGGATCGTTGTCGCGCGGGGTGGTTGCCGGGGTACAAGCCGGCCACCGACAGCAGGTTGCCCAGCGAGGTCAGGAACTCGGTCGCCTCGCCGGCCGCGGCGAACTTCGTCGCTTCCGTCATCGCGCCGCCGACATCTTCATACCATCCCGCCTCCCCGACTCGACAACACTTTCTTCGCCTGAGGGTTGTCCGCCCAATTGGCGCGAAGAGCGGCGAGTGCCTCGAGCTCGAGAGGGGTGGGCGGGCCCGCTCTCTTGAAGAAGATCCAGCGGCGCTGGCCCCGCGCGATCCTGATCAAGGCCTGCAACGTGACGTCGCTGCGCACGCTCGCGAGCGCACGGATCGCGTGAAGTCGCAGGTCCTGCGACTGGTCTTCGGACAGCATCAGCTCGCCGACCCTTTCGGCCAGGCTGGGGGGGCAACCGTCCTTGGCCGCGACCAGCCCCAGGATGACTGCACGCGAGTCGTCCGAGGCCAGGGCCGTCTCGATGGCCCGCTCTCGCTCCTCCGGGTCCTTGAGCACGAGCTTGATCGCGCCCAGGCGCACCGCTTCGTGCTCGTCGTCCAGAAACGGGATTGCCGAGAATCCGGCCGGCGCCGCGCCGCTTTCGTCCAACAGCGCCAGGAGATTGCGGCGGACATACCAGCGGTCATCGTCGAGTCGGCTCACGACCTCGGCGCCTATCCCGGCACCCAACCCGACGAGCCGCCGAAAGAGCCGGCCCCGGTTCGCCCGAGATTCGCCTTCGGCGATCGCGTCGAGCATGGCTGGTACGCTCTGGATGCCCACCACACCGAGCATCCGGTCGATGAGCGGGAAATCAGGAGTCTCCCCTGAGAGCATGGAGGAGAGAATCTCCGGTTCCACGATAAGCTCTCCGAGCTGCCGCGCCGCCGGATTGTCGGCGTCCGCCTCATCGACAACGTTCAGAGCTGCTCCCAACGCATCATCCCGGACCAGCAGGTCGAATGAGGTACGAATCGCCTCGCCCGGCTGCTGCGCCTCGGTGGCCATCTGAAGCACTCGCAGAGGCCCGACCGCGGTGCGTGAACCCGGATCCTTCCTCGCCGCTGCTAAGCTCGTTGCCCTTGCGACGGCCGCCAGCTCCGCGCTGTAGTCGGCCGGCATGAACTCCTCGGTGTTCCAAGCGGTCAGGAGCTCGAGCACCTGATCACGGACAAGGCCCGAAGCCTGTTGTCGCCGGTCCGCATCCCCTTGTTCCGACCGCTGCGCCAGCTTCGAGAAGACCAGCCACATTGCATCGGGCGTTTCGCGCTCCTCGAACCGCCCGGCCTCGAGCATCAGCTTGAGCACTGCTTCGACGCTAAGGGATCCCACCCCGGCCGAGAGGAGCTGCCGGCGCGTCGAGGAACCGCCCGCATGCTCGAGCAGCTGTCCAACCGCTTTCCGATCTAGCGTGGTCACGACGTCCGAGGCCAAAGATCCCACGACGGAGCCGTTCTCCGGATCGCGCGCGACGGCCTGCTCTACGGCCAGAAGACGCTCGACCACTCGCCGGCAGTACGCATCGCCCGAGGAGAGCTCCGAGATGCGCTCCACCAGGCGATCGGTATCCATCGAGCCCTCTAGCTCGATCGAGTCGTCGTCGAGCGCAGCCTGCGCAAAGGCCAGCCACACGTTGGTCTGCTCTCCGGCCACAAGATCCGAGGTCGCCTCGGTATCCAGACGGAGTTGCTCGTAGGGGAACAACGTGATCCGTATGTGGCGCCATGCCTGATCCTTGAGCGGCGTGACGGCGTCTCCCGGGTCGGAGTTCACGGCTGCGAGCAGCTCCGAGATCTCTTCCGTCCCTACGGCGCTTCGGAGGCTCACTGCCGAGACTTGCTGGCTGTGCAGCCTGTCGGCGAGGGACGCGAGAATCGGGTTTTCCGGGTTCGTCTTCGCTCCGTCCACGCTGAGCTGGCATCGCCCGACGTTGATCGAGATCTCGTCCCGGCCAGCCAGAGCCGGGGCTATGAACTCGCGGAGCTTGGCCGCAGAGCCTTCGAGGGCTGGGTGGTTGGCCGGGTACATGGCCTCCCGCTGCAGTGCGCGGCCGAACTCGGTAAGGAGCGCACGAATCTCGTCAGACAGCTCTGGCCCGTCGACGCACGCGTCCTCGGACGCCATAGGCTCCGCGCCCGGTGAGTTCGCTGGGGAGGGGGCATCCGGCTCTACCGGTCTCCCGTTCTCATCGGCCTCGGATCCGGTCGTCTCGTCTCGCGCCGCCCCATCCGGGGCGACATCGTTCTCGCCGAAAATCCCGGTTTTCATCTCCCTTCAGGGCGCGCAAGGACCGGACCAGCCGGTTGGCATGCGCAAACCCACATCAGATAATGAGTTACCGTCCATCTCCCTATTGCGGCCGGCCGCAGGATGCGCATAATGCTGCAAGGGCAGTATCCTTGCAGTGCGAGCCGCGCTTGCGTACACGGGATTCTCCGGGTCCGGATCGACACGTCGACGGGAGGCGAACAAACCTGATGATTGCCCTCATCACCGGTATCACCGGTCAGGATGGCTCCTATCTGGCGGAGCTGCTTCTCCAGGAAGGATACGAGGTGCACGGTATGGTCCGTCGCTCCTCGTCCGACCGGTTCGAGCGGATCCAGCATCTCACGGATCGCATTACGCTCCATCAGGCGGACCTGCTGGATCAACTCTCGATCGTCAGCACGCTCGACGAGGTCCGGCCACAAGAGGTCTACAATCTCGCCGCCCAGTCATTCGTGCCGACCTCCTGGAAGCAGCCCCTGCTCACCGGCGAGTTCACCGCTCTGGGCGTCACTCGTATGCTCGAGGCGATCCGTCACGTCGATGCCTCTATCAGGTTCTACCAGGCCTCGTCGTCGGAGATGTTCGGCAAGGTTTCGAAGTCGCCTCAGGATGAGACGACTCCATTCTATCCGCGAAGTCCCTACGGAGTGGCGAAGGTCTACGGGCACTTCATCACGGTGAACTACCGTGAGAGCTATGACCTGTTCGCCGTGAGCGGCATTCTGTTCAATCACGAGAGTCCGCGTCGCGGCCGGGAGTTCGTCACGCGAAAGGTGACGCACGCGGCTGCAGCGATCAGTCTCGGGCTAGCCTCCGAGTTGCGGCTGGGCAACCTGAATGCGAGGCGAGACTGGGGCTTCGCGGGTGACTACGTGAAGGCGATGTGGTTGATGCTGAGGCGGGAGCGCCCCGATGATTACGTCATCGGTACAGGTAAGACGCACTCGGTGGGTGATCTCGTCGAGGCGGCGTTTTCGCGCCTCGACCTGGACTGGCGCGATCACGTCGTCGAGGATCCGACCCTGCTCCGACCGGCCGAAGTCGAGCAGCTCTGCGCCGACTCTTCCAGGGCCCGGCACGACCTCGGGTGGAGGCCTGAGATCGGCTTCGAGGAGCTGGTCCACATGATGGTGGATGAAGACGTGCGGGTGCTTTCGGGCTCCCAAGCCACGGGAGAGAGCAGCCGGGGACCGGCGTCGGCTCACGAGGACTCCGGCCAGACTCGAGGCTGACGATGCGGATTCTGGTTACGGGCGCAGCGGGTTTTATCGGGAGCCAACTCGTGGACCGGCTCCTGGAGGGAGGCGCGACGGTTCTCGGGCTGGACTGCTTCGACGATTTCTACGACCCGGCGGTCAAGCGGAGGAACCTGTCACGGGCTCTGGAGCGGCCGGAGTTCCGGCTCATCGAGGGCGACATCAGGGACGAGGACCTGTTTCGCGAGGCGATCGCGGAGCCGGTCGATTGCATCGTGCACCTCGCGGCACGGCCGGGAGTCAGGCCGTCGATCGAGCGGCCCCTTCTCTATCAGGATGTAAACGTCCGAGGGACGCAGGTGCTTCTCGAGTGCGCCCGCGAGATGGAGGTCGGGCGCTTCGTGTTCGGCTCCTCCTCCTCCGTCTACGGGAACAGCTCCGAGGTGCCCTTCTCCGAGGATGACCCGGCCGCCCGCCCGATCTCTCCCTACGCGGCGACGAAGCGGCAGGGTGAGCTGCTCTGTCACGCGTACCACCATCTCTTCGGGACGGGCGTCGTGGCGTTGCGGTTCTTCACGGTCTACGGCCCACGCCAGCGGCCCGACCTGGCCATCCATCGCTTCACGCGGCTCCTGAGCGAGGGCAGGCCCATCCAGCAGTACGGCGCGGGTGGGACGAGTCGGGACTACACGTACGTGGATGACATCGTCCAGGGGATCGAAGGGGCGATTCGGTATCTGGAGGCGGTGCCCGATGCCTACGAGATCGTGAATTTGGGAGAGAGCGAGGCCGTCGAGCTGTCTCGTCTCATCGGCCTGATCGCCAATGAGCTGGGCGTCACGCCCGAGATCGAACGGCTCCCTCCGCAGCCCGGAGATGTGGAGCGGACCTTCGCCGACATCTCGAAGGCTCGTCGACTTCTCGGCTACGATCCCCGCGTCGGCATAGAGGAGGGCATCGGGCGATTCGTTCGCTGGTACTCGGAGAGAGCGTAAACGCCTCTCTGACGGTGCGTTCGAGGGCAGCTCTCCGAGCGCCGCGGCGCTCCGCTATGCGTGCCGGTGGGCCGCGATCAGCACGTCCGCCACCTCCGGTCGGGTAAACTCCACCGGCGGCCGCTCTCCCCGCGCCAACATCTCCCGCACTCGCGTACCCGACAGGAAGACCCGCTCCTCCGGTGACGATGGTGATGTCTTCGCCGTCGCCATCTGCTCCGTCAATCGGCACCAGAAGGCGTGCTCGAAGTTCAACGGCCGGATCCCGAGCTCGTCCGGGTCGATCTGGTCGAAGATGCGCTGGGCATCGCACGTGCCGTAGTAGTCGCCCACGCCGGCATGGTCCCGCCCCACGATCATGTGCGTGCACCCGAAGTTCCGGCGGATGATGGCGTGAAACACGGCTTCCTTGGGGCCGGCGTACCGCATCGCGAGAGGAAGAGCGGAGAGCAGCACCCGGTCCCTGGGGAAGTACTTCTCCAGCAGAACGCGATAGCATGTCATGCGGAGATCGGCGGGCAGGTCGTCCGCCTTCGTCTCGCCGACGACGGGGTGGACGAGGAGGCCGTCGACCATCTCCAGCGCGCACTTCTGAAGGTACTCGTGGGCCCGGTGGATCGGGTTGCGAGTCTGAAACGCGACCACCGAGCGCCAACCCAGCTCGCGGAAGCGCGCCCGCGTCTCCGCCGGGCTGAGCGCCTCGTCGGGCGCCACGCCCTCGGCGACTCCATCGCCGCCCAGGTAGTGGATCGCCCCGGCGACGTACAGGTCGCCCAGCCGCTCCAGGGCCGCCACGCCGGGATGCGCGCTGTCCTCCGTGCCGTACACCGCCAGGCACTCCCGCTTCAGATTCCGGCTGTAGACCTCCGTCACGTCGAGCACGGCGACCGGTCCGTCCTGGGCCAGAAGCGCCGCCCGCCCACCGGGATGGAGACGATCCGCCTCCTCGCTCCGTACGGGAAGGACCACCGGAATCGACCACGGCAAGCCGGTCGGAAGGCTCATGTCGCTGAGGACCCGCTCGTACTGCTCGCGGTCCATGAAGCCCTCGAGCGGCGAGAGCGCGCCGACCGCCAGCAGGTAGAGGTCGGTCGCGATGCGAGAGGACAGCTGCACGGTCGGCAACCGGGCCGCTTCCGACCGCAGAGCTTTCGCCGCCGCGGGGTCGACGACCCGATCGACGAGCCGTCCGCCGTACGGCGTGATGAGATCGGCCGCCCTCACGTCGGTGCCGGATCCCTCCGGAGAGCTCACGGGAGGGAAGAGGCGCGCGAGACCGCCGCCTCGACGTATCCGTGCTGCCTCAGGTAGCCGATGATCTGCTCGACGCACTCCGAGATCTCCCGATCCTGCGTTTCTACGACCAGCTCGGCCGCCTCCGGCTGCTCGTAGGGGGCGTCGATTCCGGTGAAATCCCGGATCTCGCCGGCGCGGGCCCGCTCGTACAGGCCCTTCGGGTCCCGATCCTCGCAAACCTCCAGCGGGCAGGACACGAAAACCTCCACGAAGTCGCCGTCCCGGCTCATGAGTTCGCGGACATGATCCCGGTCCGTGCGGTACGGGGAGATGAAGGCGGTCGCGACGATCGCACCGGCCTCCGCGAAGAGCTTCGCGACCTCCCCCACGCGCCGGATGTTCTCGGTCCGGTCTTCATGGCTGAAGCCGAGGTCCGTGCAGAGGCCGTGTCGCACGTTGTCACCATCCAACATGTACGTGAAGTAGCCCTCGTCGAACAGACGCTGCTCGACGTGAGAGGCGAGCGTGCTCTTGCCGCTCGCGGACAGCCCCGTGAACCAGAGCACGCATCCGCGGTGGCCGCGCCGGGCCTCCCGGTCCTCCCGCGAGACCGTGCCCACCTGCCAGAAGACGTTCTTCGACCCTTCTCGTATACGTTCGCTCACTTCGATCCTGCCTTGTCTCGAGTCGCCCGTTCAGGCTTCGGTGAGGTGTCGCGCGACTTCTTGCACGATCAACGCGACTCGGTCATGGATGTCCCGCCGGCCGCAGAAGATGCCTCGCGGCTGCACGGGCTCGGGCTTCCCGTACCGAAGCGGTGCGCCCGAACAGTCGGTGACGAGCCCGCCGGCGCCCCGGAGTACCGCCTCGGGAGCGCACGTGTCCCACTCCTTCAGGAACGGGACCGGGTGCACGTAGAGATCGGCCTCGTCGCGCGCGATGCGCGCACATTTTATGCCAGGTCGGCCAGCGCCGGATCCGGGTGCGAGCGCGACCGGATGAGACGCAGAAGTTGGCCGGAAGAGCCCGAGATCCGCATGGTCGAGCGCGTTTCGCTCGCCGTGTCGGGATTCTGCACGAGCCACGCCCCTCGATTCACGTCACCGAGGTAGAGCCGCCCGATCGCCGGCTGATAGACCGCGCCGAGAAGAGCCGATCCCCGCTCGGCGAGGCCGACCATCACGCTGAACTCTCCGTTGCGGGCGATGAACTCCTTGGTGCCGTCCAGCGGATCGACGATCCAGAGACGTTCCGCGTCCGACACCGCGTCCGGCGGCCTCGACTCCTCGCTGAGTACCGGTTCCGCCGTACGCTCGCGGAGGTAATCGAGAATCGCATCGTTGGCAGCGTGGTCCGCGAGCGTCACGGGATCGTCGGCCGTGTCCGCAGCAGCCACGGCATCGCCGCCGGCGCTCTTGTCGCGGACGCCGAGATCGTCGCTTCCGTAGTAGGCACCGGCCGCCCGCCCACCCGCCAGGGCGGCACCGGCCGCGATCTCGAGTGCCGCCGAGTCTTCGGTGGTCACGGCTAGGTGCGCACTCGACTCAGAAGAATCACACCGCCGCCGAGGAAGAGGAAGTTCGGGAGCCAGGCCGCCAAGACGGGTTGCACGATCCCTCCGGCTCCGAGGGCCTGGGCGATGCGAACCGCCATCAGGAAGAGGATGGTCGTTCCCAGCGCGATGCCCAACGACACCGGCGTCCCGCCTCGGCGCGTCGAGTGGGCGAGAGGCACACCGAAGAGGACGATGATAAAGCAGGTGAACGGGTACGAGATCTTCAGGGCGCGCTCGACGATGAGCTCGCGGGCGGTGCCCCCCGATCTCTGAATCGCGTCGATGAAAAGCCCGAGCTCCCTGTAGCGCATCTCGGCCGGGTCCTTCGGGTCGGCCAGAAGCTCCTGAGGCCGCTCCCGGAAGTCCACCTGCCAGAGCTCCGCGAAGCTGAAGCTACGGTCCGGCGCCGGCCCGCCAAAGAAGCGCAGCCGGCCCTCACCCAGCCGCCAGGCCGCTCTGGCCGTGTCCCACACCGCCTCTTTGGAGGTGACCACGAAGGTCGGATAGCCGAATCCGGTTCCCTCGCGGCTGATCTCCAGGTCGGTGAGCTGGCCGCTCTGCGCGTCGAGATTGCGGACGCGGTAAACCAGGCCGTCGTTTCCCCGAAACACGAAGTTGCGGCGCACATTGTCGGCCCTGGACTGGTGTTCCCCGATGACCTCGGCCGCGCGCCGGGTAGTGATCGGCACGATCTCGGTGAGGCCGAGCGCCACGAAGCTGATCACCAGCGAAAGCGCGACCAGGGGCAGCGTGACTCGATAGAAGCTGATGCCGCTGGCCTTTGCCGCCGTCACCTCGAAGTGCCGCGACAGGGTGGACACCGTGAAGACCGCGGCCAGGAAGGAGGCGAGGGGAAAGGCGAGAAGCGTCTGGTTCGGAAACTCGTAGACGTAGTGGAGGAGGACGTCGGGTCGGCTGAGGCCTCGTCCGAGGTAGACATCCAGATTGTCGACCAGGTCGATGACGATGAACAGCAGCGGCACGCCGAGGACGCACGCGGCGAAGATGCGCAGGAACTGCGTCATCACGTAGCGGTCGAGAATCCTTAGCGAGTTGAACACCTAGTGCACCGTCCCAGAAGTCACGCTGTCATTCGGGAGCCGATTCATTCCGCTCGGCTTCGTTGCTCTTCCTCGACGTAGCGCTGCTACGTCTTCGTCCTCGCGCCTTGCCGAAGCGGACGACTCGGCTCCCTCGGTGCCTACCGGACTCCTGAGACGGCGCACTTAGCGCTCCAGGTGAACGGCGCGCCAGAGGGTGACCAGCCCCGCCGCTGCGAAGAGCACGTTGGGCGCCCACATGGCCCAGAACGGCGAGAGGATCAAGCGGTCGGCCAGCTCCTCGCCACCGATCATCGAGATGTAGTAGGCGCAGAACACGGCGAAGCTCACGGCCACGACCATGCCCATACCGCCTCGAGGATGCCGGACGGCGAAGGGCGCGCCGATCAAGACGAATACGATGCAGGCGGCCGGGATCGAGAACTTCTTGTTGATCTCGACGAGGAAACGGTTCTGTCGCTCGAATCCGGTTCTGGCCTGGGTCTGATAGACCTCGTACTGCCGGATCGGATCCTCCGCGGTCACGAACCGCGTCGCTCGCTGGAGGGCTTGAGATCCCTCCGTTCGGTCGGCGCCCGCGGTGTCCTCGGGGGCGAGGCCGATCAGCTCAGGCGGGCCGCGGGCGCCGAGCAGCACTTCGACGAGCGCGGCCGTGTACTGGGCGCTCAACTCAGCCGCCGTATCGGCGATCTGCACGCCTGACTGCGCCTCGAGTCGCATCTGCGCGACAGACATCTCACGATCGCTGCGGCCCACGTCATCCAGCTCCAGCTCGTTGGAGACATCGGAGATGCGCATGATCAGCTCGTCGAAGTAGAGCCGCTGGTACTCTTCATCCTTGTCCTGCTCTCGCTCGTGGGTCACGCCTGAGAACAGGGTCAGATAGAGGTCCGTCTGGCTGGGGTTGTATGCCATGGAACCGCTGTCGGCGTAGATCAGCCGCGGGCGCTCTCGGTCCCGCCAGTCGTACAGAGCGACATCGCCCAGGGCGCTTCGGTCTCGATCGATACGGGCCACGCGCAAGAACAACCGACCGGCGATGACCTCGTTGATCGTTCGCTCGCGAAGCACGAACGTCGGCTTCTTTCTGGAGATGCTCGTCAGCAGCACCTGGAGCCGGTGGTTGGACTCCGGAAGCAGGTTGTTGTTCAGCCACACCATGAAGCCCGCCAGGATCACGGCCGCCAGGCAGACCGGCAACAGGAGCCGGACCATGCTCACACCGCTCGCCTTCATGGCGGAGATCTCGTTGTCCGAGGCGAGCCGGTTGAACGTGTACAGGACGGCTACGAGCACCGCCATGGGGAGCGTCATCGCGAGGATGAAGGGGATCGAGAGCACAAAGACCTGTGCGATCACCGTCCAGTGAAGCCCCTTTCCGATGAGGTCGGCGAAGCGCTTCACGATTTCATTGAGGAGCATCAGCGTCGTGAGGAGCACGGTCGCGAAAGCGAAGGGGCCGATAAGCAGCTTGAGAAGATACCTGGAGAGGATTCGAGGACGGAGCCCGGCGAGACCGGTGCCATTCCGGGTCCTTTGTCCGGAATCGATCCCGTCGTGCGAGGTGTCCTCGGAGGCGTCCTCGACGGCGGTGCCGGCGGGCGCAGACGTCATCGTTATCCTTGGTTGGGCGACTCGTGCTCCGGGTCCTTCTCCCCGAGCCCGTGCAGGAAGTTCCCGATGATTCTACCGTATTCTGGGGGAGTTGGGATCCCCGATCGCGGCGTGCGGGTACCGGACCGTGCAAGCACCGTCCCCTCCCGGTTGCGACCGCCGCTGTCGGAGGGCTTGTCCGGAATCTGGATCACGAAGCGAGAGAAGAGATCGAATGGCAGTAGAAGACCGCGCTCGTCCCTCCAGCTCGGCGGCACGCCGCGTCGGGCCGGTAAGGGGAGCCGGGGCGCGGCCCGACCGGATACTCTGGGTCGACGACGAGGCCGACCTTCTCAAGCCGCATCTCATGCTTCTCCGCAACGAGGGGTACGTCGTCGACCCCATCATGAACGGCAACGATGCCCTCGAGCTCCTTCGGACGGAATCCTACGATCTGGTGCTCCTTGACGAGCAGATGCCCGGGCTGAGGGGGATCGACGTCCTCAAGGAGCTCAGACGGCGCGCTCCCCGCCTGCCCGTGGTGATGGTCACCAAGAGCGAAGCCGACTCGACGATGCACGAGG
>JBDGZR010000024.1:0-23259 GCA_039588495.1 Gemmatimonadota bacterium
TGCTCCGCGCTCCTGCCGAAGGGACTTTACTGTCCTGATCATCATCATTTGCCCTCCGTGCTGCCTGTGTCTGCCGTCAGGGTGGCCAGCAAGACGTTAGAGTCCTCGAGCAGCCATTGGCCCTGTTCTTCGCTCAATCGACCGGAGCGCATCAGAGCCTCGACCTCGAGCATAAAGGCACGGATCTGATTGGCCGCCGCCTGCATACGACCCGCCTCCAGGCTCCGCGCCGCGGCCATCAGTTTGCGCTTCAGACTGTTGGCGTTTCCGCCATTGAGCATTCCTGCCTCGACGAGCCCCTCGAGTTCCGTGGCCATGGCAGCGATATGCTCGCTTGCAGTCAGGGGAGGCTCTTCGACGGGGGGCGAAATGGAGATCGCGTGTGCCAGCTCGTTAGCCAGCAGCTCCAGGTTGCGGGAGCTCAGGGTCCAGGAATACCTCCGCTCGGCCGTGACCATGCTCGCGACCACTCTGCCCCCGCCAAAAGGGTACTCGACCATGACCGGTTCGGGCTGGCCGTCGAGGGTCGCGTCGGGCTGGGTGAGGAGAACGGAGGTCCCCGGGGGAAGATCGGTAAAGTAGCCATGGGACGAGAACAGCCAGTTGTCCAGATCCCGGCGGACCAGGATATCCTGGATCTCGCCGCAGTTCCCGCTTGGACACTCGGCAGGACCGACGATGATCGGATGGGAGCCGTCGACGATCGTGTTCTGATTGCGAAAGGCCGTGACTCGCCGAAGGCCTCCGACGAACGCCTGTCCGTCCCAGTTCCCTCCACCGGCGCCCGCGGCAACATCGGCGAGGTTGGCCACGAGGACTCCGCCTCCGTCGACAAACACGCTCAGCGCGGGGTGCACGCTGCCGGAGGCGAAGACGTTGTTGTAAAAAGTCTGGTTTTGCGCCGCTGATATCACGACGGTGGAGAAGCGGCGCAGATCCATACCCGCGATCGCCTCGGAGCCAGCCATGCAGAAGCCGATGCCCGACGCGACTAGCTCCGCTGCGTTCGCGCCGAGAGCGAGGTCGGTGTCTTCCTCCCAGGGCACGATGTCCTGAAGTAGCAGAAGGGATTCGTCTCCCCCACAGGGCAAGGCATCGGCTTCGAGAGCCTCGAGCGAGCTGACGCTCGGTACGGCTGAGGTGTTTGAAGGCCCCGTCGGCAGATGAGAGTCCGAACACGATGTAAGAAGAACCCCGAGAGTCGCGGCGAGGGCGAATTTCACCGGATACTGCATGGCTCCGCCTTACTGCTAGACAGATCGCGCGCACGACGGTCCTCCCCAGACCGGTGCGCAAGCTTCGGTCGAGAAGCCTGCACGGATTACACCATTGAGCAAGGATTCTGTACATGGAGTGTAAGACGATTATCTAATTACACTTACGGAGAGGTTGCCTCGTGAAGAAGGTGGGGCGAAACTGGCACAGCTCTGGTATCGACTAGCAAAAAATTGTCCACGGTCCCGTCGCCTCGGGCGCGTGGGCTTGAGTAAGCGAAGGCGATCGGGAGCGCGTAGGGACCGAAGGGGGCTCGCCTGTGGGAAAGGCAGGCGCGCTAAGGCCGGGCAGGCAGGCGGGCAACACTGAGCTTAGAAGTGGCCTGACAAAAACGCCCCTATCCGATGCCAGATGGAGGCTGCCGGCTGCTTGCGCCGATCTGACGCAAGCCGAGCGATCTCTATGAGGTCTCGGCGTTCGCGCCTATCGCGTCCACGGCGATGATAGGCGTACGCAGCACCGAGCGCCATCAGGGCGAGGAGGAAGAACGAGGCCACGCGGTAGAGTGCCTCCAGTTGCGTGAGGTCGTAGAGAGCAACCTTGATGATCGACAAACCCGTTATCGCGAGGCCCGCAATCCGCACCGCACGCAGATCCTTCAGGAACCCGAAGGCGAGCAGAGCCCCTGCATAGGCGAGCCAGAAGCCGTTCACTGTCAGATTCCCGACCAGCTCTTCCGCTCCTAGGCGATTGATGTAAAGCAGAATCAACTCGGTCCCGCCTGCGAGCAGCGTGAGGCCAGCCGGATGTTGTCGTTGCTGTCCGGCGTCCTATAGTCCGGCGTGTAGAAGGTCATGTAGAGACGCCGGTTCTCTTCATCCCCACCGAGACAAGACAATCAGACGTGCAGGCAACGTCCGTAGACGCGGGTGAGCGCTGGCACTGTCGCTGGCACTGCCGAGACGCCGATTACGTGGGTCCGCAATGTCTACTACGGATTCGTCTGGTATCTGAGCTCCAGCCGGACCGGCGCCACGAACTCGCCCATGCTCTCCGCCACCCGCTTGCCTCGCTGCGGGATCCGGCAGAGGATTGCCTTCGGCGGCTCCGGGCCGTCGGTCTCTACGGCCCAGCCCGCGATCTCGCCTGCTGAACCGGTCAACACGGTGACCGTTAGCCGGTTCGCGTCCACGGCGTCATAACTACAATCTTGGCCGTACTTCAGGTGCCACCGGTAATTGCCGGCCTCCCAGGCTGCCGTCATTTCGGCGGTAACCAGGCCCGAGTTCGCGAGGGTAACGCCTAGGAACCTGCCCTCCAGCTCTTGATTGCCCTCCCAGAGCGTGAAGCCGCCGATTAGGCCCTTCCCCGTACACGGGTTTCCTCCTTCGGAACCTCCGCAATACTTCGCAAGAGTATCTGCGAAGGCACCATCCGTGAGGTGGTCAGCGTCGTCACCAGGACCGATATAGAACCTGCGCGCCCCACCCTGATCCAGACGAAACTCGATATACCCATCGCGCAGGAGCACGTAGGTGTCCTCCGTCCCGCTACTGTAGGTGCCGAGACCATCGCTGCGGAGTCGGTCGCCGGATGCATCGCGGAAAATGGCATCGAGAGGAGCGCCCTGGAGATTGGGCGGTGACGGTTTCCCCCCACCCTTCTTGAATTGGGGGGCCGGGAGCTCAGGGCTCGCGGAGGTGAGCGTCTCGTCGCAAGCGGTCGACCAGACGCAGACTCCCACCAGAAGTATCGGTAGCGTGGTCCTGCCAAACGGCTGTCTAGTCTCTCTGTGCCGCTTCATGGGGTGCCTCCCTCCGAATGGCGCTTGGTGCCGACGTCGTTTCTCTCGTACAGGCATTACCCGTCTACTGGGGCGGCCTCGAAAGAACCGCCCCCATGAATTGGGCTTTCACCCGTGGATCCCCCGGCGGGGTCGGCACGCTATTTCTCGGTGATTGCGAGGAAGAACGGCAAGCGGTAGTACACAGGCGGCGTCTCTTTCTTACCCCTCCTGCTGCCGCGGCACACAGCCACATCCTCCCCGGGTGTTGTCCAGACTTCCCACCGGCGGGGGGTCGCGCCCGACGCAGAGACGAGCTTAGCCCGGGCGTAGGTTGTGGCAGCATCCTCCGCCGGATCGAAGAGAATCCCCGATGAACAGAAGTCCGGAACGAAGAAGGCCCACACGTCGGTTTCGGAGGACGTAACAAGGCCGAGCCCTCCGATGGTCATGCGAGCGCCGGAGGCTTCGACGTTGGTGCCTGGTGTGCATGTCTGGCCGACCTCGCACGAATAGTCAAAACGGACGGAGCGCCGATCACAACCGAGGCGTGCTTCCCACTCCGCATCGGGATCCATCCAGGCATCCTGCGAATTGTAGAGAACCTCGGCGTCGATCCCGCACGCTCCGTCGACGTAGGTACCGCTGCCGTCGGCCACATCCCCGTAGATGCGGTACCCAGCGGCAATCGCCCCGGCTGGAAATGCTACATCGATCAGCACGTTAGCATTCTGGCACGACGGGTGAGGGTTAGGGGGTGTGCAATCCTTGACCTTTCCGAATTGTGGCGACAACAGTGTTGGCTCAGTCTCGGTCGGCACATCGCTGCACGCCGTCGTGAAGACCAGAACAGCCACGATCGACGAAATGGTTTGTAAGCGCTTCATGACTTCTCCTCGATCGGTGGTCGTCGTGTGTTCCTCTCTCTAATGGAGTCGAAATCGAGGTCAGAGTGTGACTGTATGGGATGACCTGGAAGGTAGGGCCTTGTGCCCGTAGCGAAGGTGCTGCCCCGCCAAGAGGCAGAGCCGAGCAACACTTGTTGTTGGCAAGATCTAGCGGTGCTACGCCGACTCGTTGTCGCTGGCGGCGTCTGCGGTGACGGTCTCCTGGCTACCGATCGGTATTGCGAACCTCAAAGAGGACCTGACTTACCACCTCCATGTCGGCCAGTTGTCGAGGGCCGGATTGCTGGTCAAATTCTCTCGCTCGCCCGTCTCGACATCCACCTTGAAAACGTCCCAGAGCGCACCCTCTCCGATCCCGTAATCGAACACGAGCACGTAGCTACCATCCTGCGACCAGGAGCCGGGATATCCCTGCGTGAGAAAGCGCTGCCCTGAACCGTCCGCATGCATGCTATAGGTTCGGCTCGGCATTTGTCCCACCTGATAGATCAGCTGCGTGCCATCGGGTGACCATCTGGGAAGGAAGTTGATCGGCTCATCGTGCGTCAGTCTCTGGACATTCGATCCGTCGGAGTCCATGACATAGACGTCGTTCTGCCAACCCTCGCCTTCAATGAAACGGACGAAGGCGATCCTGCTGCCGTCCGGGGACCACTGCGGGTCGAAATCGACAAACTGATTCGTAAGCCGCACAGGGTTCGAGCCATCGGCATCCATCACCCAGATGTCCTCGTTGTTGGGGACGCCTCTTACGAACACGATCTTGGATCCGTCCGGCGACCAGTCGGATCCGCCCGACGTCCACGAGATGCCGTCATCGGTGAGCTGGCGTTCTCCCGTACCATCGGCGTTGATTACATAGATGAAGGACTGGTTGCCGTTAGCTGCGCTGCGAGTGAAGAGGACTTCCGTTCCATCCGGTGACCAGGAGGGCTTGGCGTCGACGTCGTCGGAATCGGTGAGCGCCATCACGTGGCTACCATTCGCCTCCATGGTCAGGATATGCCAGTTGGTGTTCAGACCGCCGTATCTGCTGGAGGCAAACGCGATCGGTCCGGTCGACTCGCGGGCTGTCGCCGCGAACCTGACGGAACCCACCCCGTCGACACTTGCTTCGATCACGTAGTTGCCTTCCGCCTCGCCGAGCGTGAACGATGCGAAGCTTCGCCCCAAATGGTCGGTGGTCGCGGACATTGGGGTTAGCACCCCGCCGCCTTCAATCACCTCCCAGTGCGCCGCAAGCCCTTGGCCTACTGCGACGCCGGACCCGTCCGTAACCTGGACGCATAGCCCTTGGACCAACTTGCTGCCGGGGAAGCGCATCTGCTGGTCGCCCTCGATCTTGACCACGGTCAGGTCACCAGATGGAGGTGGTGCCGGTGGTGGGGGCGGAGGTGTGGGGACCTCCGTCGGGCCCGATGTCCCCTCACCGCAACTCGCAAACATCGCAGTGAACATGAGAAGCGCGATCAGTGCACGTAACCGCTCGACCACTGATTTGCTGGCAAGCCCTGAAGGGCAACGCATACCTACCTCCTTGAGCTCATGGGCTCCACGCCGGCGACGTGTCGCCCCGCCCATCGGTTACCTCTCGTACATTCGTTCCATCAGGATTGACGTAGTAGATGCCCCCGCCCCACCTGACGATGGCGATGGCGGAGCCATCCGGAGACCACGCCGGCTCGACCGCCGGGAAGTCATCCCAGGGCAGCACTGTCACGCGTTCGGAACCGTCGGCGTTCATCACTTCGATTCCTAGCCCCTCACAGGCGATTCTCGAGCCGTCCGGTGACCAGCTCGGATGCCACGCGTTGGACGGACCGAAAGTGAGCTGCTCAATTCCTGTCCCGTCGGCGTTCACCACGAAGATGTCGACCGGGATCCCAGGTCCTCCGTCTCTTGCGAAAGCGATCTTGGAACCATCCGGCGACCAGTCGGGCGTGCCTTCCCACGCGGGATCCGACGTTAGTTGGACTGGATCGGAACCGTCGGCGTTCATCACCCACACATCGGCGCTGCCGCCCCGAGTGCTCATGAAGGCGATCCTGGAGCCATCGGGAGACCAGGCAGGTGTCCCGTCGAAGGCCGGGTCACGGGTGAGGTTCTGAAGGCCCGTCCCATCCACATTCATCACATAGACTTCGCTCTCCACGATCGGCCCGGTCGGACCGTCGAGGAACGCCGAGAAGGCGATCTGGCGGCCATCTCGGGACACCGCCGGATCCTCCGAGACTCCGCCACCCACGTGGTACGTTAGCCGGGTCGCGTCTCCACCTGCGGCGTCGATTAAGTAAAGCTCGCTGCCGCCAGCGCGGTTGGATTGGAAAACGAGCTTCCCGATGAGCTCGATCGAAGCTGTCGTGAACTCGCTCTCGAACTGTGAGGGAAGCGGGTCACCCGAAAGATCCCGAACCTCTGTCGTGACGACGATGGTGTAGGTCGTCTCATGCGCGAGCAGCTCCACAGGAATGATCTCTACAACCAGACCGTCGGGACGTAGCCGCACTTCTACGGGCACTGGCTCGCCAGCGCGGAGGAGCTGCACGGTCTGTTGGTTCACTGTTGTCAGCTGTGCCGGCTCGCTCATCACAACCGTGACGCTCAGGTTGATCGGCACCGAGGTGCGACCGCGCCTTGGCTCCGTTCGTACCACGGTGATTGCGTGCCTAAAGGGCACTCCACGAAGCATCACTTGACTGCCAGCACCCGTCCAAACCGTGAGTTGCAGTGTGTCGCCCACGCTTGCGGCGATCGAAAGCGGGTCGAGTCCGCCTTCAAAGAGTGGCGCGCCCGCACTCGCCCCATTGGCCACGTTATCGATCCGTATCGAATCGCCTCCGGGGAAGGTCTCGGGCGGAAATGAGACGTAGCTCACGCTGTCCGTTAGGCGGCCCACTTGCAGCTCGGGCTGGAAACCTCCCGGAGCGATCGACGGCCGACTGACGGGATCGCTGATGAACGGTGGCTCGGGCACGCCATCAGGAACTGGCTCGGGCCCCAAAGCGTTGCGCTCACAGCCGGAAAGGATGCTCGCCCCTGCCACGCCCAACAGCCCGACGATGGTTAAACGGCCACCGCCGAAACGAGATTCTCTTGGGCGCCTTGGCTCGGTATCCATGGTTCTACGAGCTCCCACTCATCGTAAAGCCGGCCCAGTAGAAGGGCTCCCCGAAGTCTGGATCGGCTAGCATGGCTCGCTGCGCCCGCGAGAGCGCAGCCGGTGGCAGGTAGCCCTCACGAAGCTCGCGGTAGAAGTGGCTCATAAGGACGGCTGTCGCGCGGTCTTCGACGCGCCACAGCGAGGCGACAACGTTCGAAGCGCCTGCAAACAAGAAGGCACCCACCAACCCAACCCAGTCGTCTCCAGCTGGCACGTCGGCGAGCAAGCCCGACCCGACTGCCGTCTCACAGGCGCTCAGCACAACGAGCCTCGCCCGGAGCTTCAAATCGAAGACCTCGTGTACCTCGAGCCTGCCGTCCGAAGCGGCGTCGGGGCTGAGCTCTGTATAGGAGAAAAACGGGTTCGTCACGTTAACGAACCCTCGGGTGGCTAGATGTACGATGTCTTGGTGCAGCGCTCGCGTGGAGAACTCCGTCTCCGAAGCTCTGCGGCCCAACAGCACAGTCGCGGTGCTTCCGAACGCCCGCGCTACCTCCTCGACCTCCATGCGTGTGGCCGGCACCTGCTCGTAGCTCGGTGCGAGGGCCAGTACGCGTGATGGTTGGGCCGGGCCCTTTTCGCCACCAAGAAGCATCCAGACCGAGGCGGAAGGAAGATAGGAGACGTCGTAGCGTTCGATGAGTAGCTCGGTTGGCGCACCGGAGCTGACCAGGGCCTGAAAAGGCAGGTAATGAAGCTCCCCGTGAGGGACGATACGCAGATGGCGCTTTCCTTCGAGCAGCCCGCGGACTTCGAGAGGCGCGATAAGGTGGCTGTGAAGTCGCGCCAATGGAGCGCGCCAGAGCTTACGCTTGGCCATTGAACCATCGGGGGTGAGGGCCGAGCGGGAAAAATCGACCAGAGCCCGCAGGGTTGTCCGGCTGACACCGAGATCCACCGTCGCTATGGTGTCGCTCGTCACGACCAACGCCAAGGTGGTCGAGTCGCTGATCAAGTACTCGAGCAGGGCCGTGCCACTATCGAGCCTTGTCGCCGTCTCCCGCCAGGTCGTGACCGGCGGAGCAACGAGAGTCACCATTCCTGGCTCTTCGCTGCTTAGCTCCTCCAGCAGCTCGGCCCTCTCGGCTCGGGTGGCACGAAGCCGGTCGGCCAGGAATTCCGCCGGAGCAGCCGCCGGGTCGCGCATGCTCGCGGACCTCCGGGCCGTGGGATTCTGGAGCCCTACGAGGTGCTCGATATACCGATTCAGGTCTTGAGCGCGGGCGAAGGACCCGTAC
Organism: Gemmatimonadota bacterium; assembly: GCA_039588495.1. Classification (GTDB taxonomy): domain Bacteria; phylum Gemmatimonadota; class Gemmatimonadetes; order Palauibacterales; family Palauibacteraceae. Next base: position 8,305 of record JBDGZR010000024.1, read on the forward strand.
TCACTTCCGAGTCCGAAACGGCCGTGTCCGAGTAGCTCCGCGAGGCGACGCGCTCGCATCCTTTCACTCGTCTCGAACGCCAGGTCCGGGCGGCCGGCCTCGTGCTGCGCACGGGCGAGCAGAGCGTACACCTCCCATTTGTCGGCGAGAAACGCAGACCGCCGGAAGGGCACAACCGTACTCGCTGCAGCACCCTCGATCAGCTCGACCGCGGCGCGCAGTTGCTGTCTGGCCGCGTCCAGCTCTCCTAGCCGTTTGAGAACGACTCCGAGCCCGCCATGAAGGCGCCACAAAGCCTCCGGAGCAACTCTGTCTGCCAGCCGCGTCAGGCCGTCCCTGTACAGGGCCTCAGCGTTGGAAGGGAATCCGGCAGCCATTTCCATATCGCCGAGCGCAGATATCGCGACCGCCTCTCCAACGACGTCGCCAAGCGTCCGGAACATTTCTACAGACCGGCCCAAGGCGATACGAGCCGCTTCCCTATCGCCGGCTTCTCCGTTGGCGTAACCGATCGCGAGCTGAACGCGCGCGACGGCCCTCTGGTCTGTGCCGAATGAGCCGGCCGCCAGCGCTGTTCGGAGGCGGCTGGCCGCCTCAGCGTGTCGCTGGCGAGCCATGAGGAGGTATGTCGCGCCCAGCAAAGCCTCGGCCCGTCCCCGCTCGTGATGAGCCTGCGTATACAGGGTCTGGGCGCGCCCGAATAGCTGCTCTGCCTCTTCGTAGTCGTTCAGTAGGAGTGCAACGTCCGCCTTCGCCAACGCGAGATCACCCGACAGACGTGGATTTGCTGCGTCCGCGCGCAGACTCGTTTCTGCGAGGTCGAGCTCCAGAACGGCTGCGTCCAAATGTCCCATCGCGCTGAGCGACGCCGAAGCATCCAGCCTCGCTTCCGCAGCGTCGGCGAATCTTCCCATCGCCTCGAACAGGGCTACGGCCCGGCTGAGCGCCGCGTTCGCTTCCGGATACAACCCTCTCCGCAGCGCCAGGAGACCCGCACGGTGGAAGGCAACCGCACTCCCCGACCGATCTCCCGCGTCTCGGTACTTGGCAGACGCGGTGGCAATGAGCGTTCTGGCGCGTTCGTAGTCGCCGAGAGTAACGGCGAGGTCAGATAACCCGATGAGGTTGTTCGCTTCCTCGGTCAGATCCCCGGAGCGGCGATTGATCTCTCGTGCCGTCTCAAACTGGCGTCGGGCGCCCTCGTGATCACCGAGCGCCAGGCTCACCAGGCCGAGGTTGTGCTCATCCGACGCCAAGCCGCGATGGTCTCCGGACCGTTCCCGCATCGAAAGAGATCGGCGGTACAGGGAGGCGGCACGAGCTAGCTCGCCGCGGTCCTGGCTGACGTTGGCGAGATTAGTAGTCGCGTTTGCCGCGGTCAGGAAATCGCCGCTCTGCACGGCGAGGTCATAGGCCTGGTCCAGGTAGTACGACGCGCTGTCGAGCGCGCCCGCCGCGTAGAACCCGGCGCCCACGTTGCCCAAGGCTCGGGCAACACCGCAGGTATCGGAGATCGAGCTCGAGAGGTCCGCTGCTTCTCTCCACAGCCGGATCGCTCCTCCGGTGCCCACTTGCAGATAAGCGTCCAACCCGGCACGCCTTAGACTATCGGCAGCGACTCGGCGACGCCGCTCTGTCGGCGTCCAGGAACGAAATAGTCCCAGCTCCCGAAGCAGCAAGTCATCGGTCCATACTTCCGCATAAGCTCGTGCAAGTTGATCCGCTGCACCCACCGAGCGCAGATAGGCCGACGAGGACGACCCGGGCCCCTGATCCGCTTCAGCTTCGGCCTGGACGCATGCTGCCAGAAGACTCCGAAACGCCTCGCGGGCCTGGTTGGGAGCCCTCTGGACCGCTTGCCCCAACTGGCTGGCGTCGGCGCGTTCGGCCAGCCGCACGATGTCTTCGGCGGCGCTCGCTTCCTGTTGGGTCGCACTCGACGCCACCGCCAGGGTGAACAAGAGCGCCGATAGGCCGGTCATCGGTCTGAGGGCTCGTTCTCAAAACGAGCTGTTTCGATGGCAAACTCAACGACCGGGGACTTTACCCACCGGTCCCAACCGATCCGTGCGTCCACCTTCCAGAAGAACGAGCCCTCCGAATCCAGCTTAGTCCCGTCAGGGACGGCGAGTGCGGTGTCGGCCGTCTCTGCTTCCAACAAGACGTCTCCACCTGCGCTTAGTACGCTGACCCGATAGCGATCGGCTCCCGCGACACGGCTCCATATGAGGGTCGACGGACGACCCGTCACTGGTCCGATGGGCGCGAGCGGAATTGGCCGGACTGTATCTACCGCGGGGACGTCCCGGTGAGTGTCAACCTCTCGCTCCAGCACCACTTGCGGTATCAGCAGAGCAAGAAGAACAGCGGCGGCCGCCGTCCCGATGCCCGCTGCGATCCATCTTCCGCTTGGGCGGTGCATTTGCTTTCGCTCGCGCGCCAACTCGTGCCGGACGGCAAGCGCGAGGCGGGCCTCTCGCTGACAGCGATCGCACAGTAGCAGGTGTCGCTCGAGACGGTCCCTGTCGTCCGCTCCGAGCGCGCCTGCCACGTAGCGCTCCAGGAACTCATCCGAGGCGACTCTCTCGCAGCCGATCTCCGACATCCCGGTCATCCCGCTCTGTGCTCCGAGGCCTCACTCATCTGCTGCCTCTCTTCGCTGGAGACATCCGCACCCATGTGAGAAGTCGCTGTTGCAGTTGTAGTGTGACTTCGGGCGAAGAAAGCCTCACGCAGGCGCTGGACGGCCCGGGACTTTCGCTTCCGGATGCGGGCAGCGGGCTCCAAATGCCGCCTGGCGATCTCGGCACAGGAAAGTCCTTCCTCGAAACTCAGGCGGAGAATCTGACGATCGCGCCCACTGAGCCCTCGTAGGGCGAAGCGCAACCTTGTCCGCTCATCGGCGGAGATAAGAGTCTCGAGGGCCCCAGGTGGATCGTTCGCCTGCTGTCCGAGGCGAGACCTGAGGCTCGAGGACCGAGCCCGGGAACGGTACTCATCGGCGATGACGTTCCGAGCCACACTATGAGCGTAGGCGGCCAGCTTGGCGAGGTCGTTGAGACGGCCGTCTCGGAGAGCGGAGAGTACGCGGACGATCGTTTCCTGAACGACCTCCTCGGCGGTGACGGGATCACTCAGCTCCTGCAGGGCAACGATTCGCAGGCCCGTCTGAAGGCGGTCGAGAACCTCGCTATCGAGCTTCGGCGACTCTTCCGACACCCTTAGCCCACCGGCGCAACAAGACTTGAGCCGACGCGTGCCGGCCCACAATGAGCTGCCCGTTTCGTTGAGCCAATGGGCCACAAAAGGGAGCAGCTCACATCTTCAATCTTAGAGTGGCCGAAAAGCCACTTTGTCCGCCATCAGGAAAACCTGTGAAGGCCGTGTGGTGGAATCCCCCACACCGCGGCGGCGCCTGACCGCCGTGACCGAAAGGCGATGCTGTGGGTTAAGATTCTCCGCGCTGCGGACCGTTTGCCGATCCGTTGGCCGACGTCCGCTAAGCGATGAAAAACGGCTGCCCGAATCCGCTGATCTCTGGCGAGGCCCAGATTCACTGAGGCCTGGGCGAAAGCCTAGGGATGCACGAGGGGCGGCCCCAAAGGAACCGCCCCTGATCTTGCTGTCGAATACTCGACTGCAACTCAAAGCTCAGTCGGGCCAAGTTGGGGCTCCGGCCGCCAGTCGGAAAAACCATCGAGGTCCCTCAGCGGCTTAGTCAATCTTGGTCAATGTCATCGTGAAGGGTGCTTCGACCTCCGCGACCTCCGCCCAGGGGGACCCGGTGCAAAGCAGAGCGCGCCCGTCGAGATCGAAGGCGCCATCGTCGATCGGCGCAGCCTCGACCAGCCAGGAATCGGGCTTCGTATCCCCGTCGGTGTCACTGCCCGCCGTGACCAAAACGCGATGCTGCGGGTGAGGGTTGTCCGCGCCGCAGGCCCCGCCATATTGGAGACTGTAGCCGTCCTCCAATTGAACCAGTTCGCTCCCGTTCCAGTAATGGCCAAAATACACAAAGAAGTGCGTGGCCATCCTCTCGCCAGGCATCAGCGCCCGAAAACCATCTTCCAACTCAGGACGGCTGGTCGTCATGTAACCATGGACATGCGGGAACTCGACGAGGTCGGGCAGATCCACGACGTACAGCCTGTGGCCGCCGCATCTCTTTCGCTTCCAGCAGTCGGTAGGATCAACATCAAACTTGAAGTTCCCGTTGGACATCAGATAAACACCGGCTGGCGCCCCATTCACGTAGACGCTGTTGCCGTCCCAGCCGGGAATCTCCGCGTCACTTCTCAGTAGATCCGTCTCCAGATCCCGGAATACGGCTTGAAGGGGTATGGGCTCGACCGTCCCCTTTCCCTTTCCCTGTCCCTTGGCTAATTGTGGGGATGTTGGCCGAATCTCGGGTCCCGCTGGCGTTCTGTCGCTGCACGCCACTGGGCCAATCATGAGGCCCAGCATCGCGACCAACCCTGTAGCCGGAAGACTGGTTTTCATGCGATCCTCCTTTTCTGGCAGCAGACCGACGGACGGCAATCCGGCCTGTACGCCGAGCGGCCAATAGCACGCGGTCGTCTATTGGTCTGTCGGCGCGTGCGTTGGAGTGTGACTTGCGAGTAGATCCGGAGCCTCTGGCGGGTGAATGCCCTGGCGCGTGAGCGATAGAAGCCGCGCATGGTCGGAGGAGAAGAATCAGACGCGTGGGGGGCTAAGAGGAAATCTCGAACTGCGTCCGGGGAGGCAGGTGTGCCACCGTAACAGTGTCGGAAACAGTGACAAGACAGTGACAAGACTGTGTCACTGCTCAGCTCTCTGGAGCCTAAGCCGCTGCGACTTGCGGTATAGGAGTGCCACCAGCCTAGTGCCACCAGTGACAAACTCATGTCACTGGCCTTCGATGAATCCCTAGAACCCACCTAAAGAAAAGCCCCTATCCATTTACAGAATAGAGGCTTATCAGTCGGGGGGGCCGGATTCGAACCGGCGACCCCTGCTCCCAAAGCCGATGACGGGCGCGCGCCGGCGCTGGTAGGCGCTTCAATCCGCGCTACTTCCCTCCCCGTGCGCGCGTCAGCGCCGGTGGACGCGCGTGGGCGCTGGCACTGCCAGGCTCGGGCCGCGAAGGACAGGGCCGCTCTCGCTACCTACGGAATCCACCCCTCCAGTCTGCAGATGCTCTTGAAGGTACCGCCTCTCGACCTCGCGTCGATATTGCCCACTCGCCGGCCTAAGCCCGTGTCCTTCATCGGGGAGAATCAGAAGGTCGAGCTTCTTGCCGGCCTTCATCATCGCTTCGACCAGTTGCATGGTGTAGAACAGTGGAACACTTTCGTCCGCTGAACCGTGCTGGACCATCAGCCGCCCCTTCAGTTGACCGGCCAGCGGCAGGTTCGAGGCATGCTCGTAGCCCTCCGGATTCTCTTCAGGAAGTCCCATATAGGCGATCACGGCGTCCATGCGGGGATCCAGCGGCGCACTAGCCACCCCGACATGGTAAGTCTCGGGCGCCTGCAGCATCGCACGAATGGCGTAGTAACCGCCGTATGAGTGGCCGATCACCCCCACTCGGCTCCGATCCATGTACGAATGCGCCTCGAACAACCCATTCAGCGCTGCGACGTGATCCGGGATCTCGTGGCGGCCCATGGAGCCGTACGCTTTAGCATGAAACGCATGTCCGCGCTCCGGGGTGCCGCGGCCGTCAAGTGCGACAATAATGAATCCCAATTGAGCGAGTGCCTGACCACCAAGTGAGCGCGTTCGGAGAATCTGGTTCACCGAAACCGTCGGGCGACCCACCATGATCTCGACAACCGGATACCGTTTCGCTGGATCGAAGTCGTATGGTTTGTAAAGCACACCATAAAGGTCCGTCTCTCCGTCCGCCGCTTTCACGGCAAACTCCTCCGGCTCGGCCCACTTGAACTCATCAGGGGCGTCGAGCACAGCCACCGAAACCGTGTCCACGAGCTGTCCATCGGCCGACCGAAGCTCGACGACCGGTAGGAGATCAACATTGGTGCGGGTATCAAGGAAGTAGTCCTTTTGAGGCGAAAAGACGGCCACGTGAATCCCCTGCCCAGCAGTGAGTTGACGCACATCGCCACCGTGCAGGCTAACGCGGCATAGGTGCGTGTCGTAAGGCCGCGCGGGGTCCGAATGGGCAGTGAAGTAGACCCAGCCCTCGTTTTCATCCACACCAACGACTTCGATGACTTCGATAGGCGAATCGGTGAGCCGTCGTACCAGGCTCCCAGCGAAGTCGTAGAGGTAGAGCTGATGCCACCCGTCTCGATCTGATTTCCACAGGAACTGCTTGGCCGTCGCGAGGACCGTTGCCCTGAGAGGGCGATAGAAGGGGATGTGGAAGAACGTATCCCGCTCCTCTTGGAACAGCCTGCGAACTTGCCCGGTCTCTGGCAGAGCCGCGGAGACTCGAAGCGTTTTGAAGTCTCTTGAGACTTGAGCGAATAGCAGCTCGGACCCGTCCGGCAGCCAACCCAGAAGGTAGAACATATCTGGATGCTCGCCGAGCGGTTCCGCGTCCACCCTGACTCGTTCACCGGTTCCGACCTCTATGATGAACAGATCCGCACTGTCAAACGGACCGGTGGCCGCCCAGAGATGCACCCATTCAACCTCGAGTTGCTCTGTCAAATGAGACACGATCGGAATCTTGGGTACTTCTCGAAGGTCCTGCTTCGCGACGGCCAGCCTCGATCCGTCGGGTGACCAAACGACGCGAGAACCCCTGTCCCCCGGTCCCCCCCATGGCTGGTCCGCCGTCCCATCCATCGTCAATGGCTGTCCATCCCGTTGCCCAATTGAGCGCATCCAGACGTTATGGTCCCCGATCCAAGCGACCCACCTACCGTCGGGCGAGATCGTTTCCTGACCTCCAGGTCTTGGCGCAGGGGACGCTGACTCTGCCAAGACTCGGACTTGTCCAGATCGCGTGTTGAGCTCGATCCTTCTACGCCCCACGCTCACCTCGATAAGCTCCTCGCTGCCGGGCTGGATGCTGAGTCCACGGAGCGAGAGCCCGTCAGCTAACGTCCCTTCCCTTAGGACTCGCTGCAGGTGTTCTCTGATGGAAGCAAGGTCGAAAAGGTGCCGCCGGCTACGCTTGCGCGGATCCAGCAAGTAGACCGGCTCTTCTTCGATCCCCTGCTGCACGTACCAGAAGCTTTCGCCGTCTTCGAGCCAATGGGGCTCGACGGTTCCACCCCGGACGTACTGCTCGAGCCGCTGATACTGCTGATACATCCATTCCCGCCGCTCATCGTCTGTAGCCTGGGCAGACGTGAGCGCAGGGAGTCCTACTACAAGTGAAAGGCCTAGAGCAACCGGGCAGATGTTAGCCATGAGCAACCTGTGGGCTGGCTGAAGGACTCAAGAACGCTGCAAGTAACTAAGTCGGCTCTATAGAGCCTCGTGGCCTCGCTCTGTACTTGGTAAGGGTGTTTGGCAGGCTACAGGCTCCGCCAGACCATACGCTAGAGTTTCGACTCGGCGGACGAGCCGAGATCGAGGGCGTAGGCGAGACTCTCTTAACTCATTGGACAGCGCGAGCCTGACGTAAGAGTGCATGACGCTTTGGTCTCGCTCTCGCGTCGTACGGTTGCGCAGGGATACCATGCTTGGAGTAGAGTCCCCGGATATACCGACGGAGAGCGCTGCGAGCATGAGAATGCCCATTGAACGCCGAGCCTTCCTCAAGACCGCGGGACTCGCGACCCTCGGAGTCGCCGCAGCCCCTGGCTGCGCGCGCCAGGCCCTCGACTACGAGATCGTTCAGCCAAGGCGGAAGTTCGCCAGGGTCATCGTCTCGCCGGAGCGCGTGGTCCGAGTTGTCGTGGGCCTCCGACCGTATCGTCGAGCAGGCTTCGTAGTGCGCACCGAGCAGATCGACGACAAAGCGGTGATCCACAACTACGGGCACGGCGGGAGGGGTGTCTCGCTCTCATGGGGAACCGCGCGCTTGGCTATAGAAGAGGCGCTGCGGACGGTGCATAGGCGATCCGCGGTGATCGGCTGCGGCGTGGTGGGATTGGCTACCGCGCGCCTGCTCCAGGCCCACGGTTTCGAGGTCACCCTTTACGCCAGAGACCTTCCACCCAATACGACCTCGAACGTGGCACTCGCGATGTGGGACGAGTCGCGTGCCCCGTCGGGCGCCGCACCAGCGTTGCGCGAGCAGTATCGTCGCGCGAACCGTTTTTCTTACGAGTATTTCCAGGGTCTCGTGGGCGATCGTATGGGAGTGCAGTGGTTGCCGAACTACTCGGCTCTCGAGAACGCTTCCGATGGCCTCTCTTCCGAAGCGCCGGGCGAGTTCTTTCCAGGATACGAAGTGCTGGCTGAGGGGGAGCACCCCTTCGGTTCCCGCACCGTAGCCTCTTGGCGCAAGATGCTCATTGAGCCGCCTGTGTACCTGGAGGCTCTGCGGAGAGATTTCCTACTGGCTGGCGGGCGCATTGTGGTCCGAGAGTTCGAGGACATCGCCTCTCTCGTTGCCTTGCCGGAACCGCTGATGGTGAACTGCACGGGACTTGGCGCGAGAGCGCTCTTCGGAGACGAGGAGCTCGTGCCCGCGAAGGGCCAGCTGGTTGTCCTTCTGCCTCAACCCGAGGTCGACTACATCACCGACATTTCGGGAGATATGTGTCCCCGACGTGACGGAATACTCCTCGGCAGCACCTGGGAACGCGGTGTGTGGTCGACGGAGCCGAACGAGAGCGCCGTCCGCCGGGTCCTGGCCAGCCAAGCAGCGTTGTTCGACCGGATGGGCTGAAACCTAATAGCGCAGTCTCCTGCTGAGAAGGCAGGGGGCCGCCCGCTCAGAGCGCTGCGATCCGGCCGGCAGTGTCGGTAATAGTGCCAAGTAAGTAGCGCGTCTGGGCCAGTGGCAGGTGCGCTACGCTGTTCGGCCTTTGGTACCGCGGAATTGAAGTCGGACAGTCCCAGTTTCTTGTCATTGCTTCTGGCACTGCCCCTGAGTTTACACCTAGAACCGACCTAAAGAAAAGCCCCTATCCGATTTTCGAACAGCGACTTATCAGTCGGGGCGGCCGGATTCGAACCGGCGACCCCCTGCTCCCAAAGCCGATGACGGGCGCGCGCCAGCGCTGGTAGGCGCTGGAATCCGCGCTAATCCCCTTCCCGTGCGCGCGTCAGCGCTCGTGGGCGCGCGTGGGCGCTGGCACTGTCGCTGGCACTGCTTGACGGATCATCGCTCCGATAGCTCGTGACTGAGAGTTTCGCTGAGCTCTCGGTTACTCCGAATCCGGCGCTCCGTGATTTCACTGCGTAGCTGCGACCAGTGCCGGTTGATGAGGATCGCGTTCGCGATCTCGTCGTTCGATCTCAACTGATCAAGAAGTCTGGCCGAATCCAGTCTACCGGGGCCGAGCTCGCTGCGAGAGATCGCCTCAAAGTCATCTGTGGCCAGGCGAGCCTCAAGGAGGTCCCAATAGTCCGACTCCTCGCCCTTGTAGTACTCGGTGAAGAACTCCGCGGACTCCATGCTTCGATAGTAGTCAGCCACCTTTCGCCGGAGTTCTCCATCCCGGATAAGACTGAGTCCACCGGCACCGAGAATCTCACGGTACGTGTGATCCAGAACCTGGAAGTTGTCGATGAAGGCGGTGCGAAAGAACCAAATCGCCAGCGAATCTGGCGCAGCCATGGATTCAGGATCGCGTCGCAGCTCCATGAGGCGGTCGGCAACCTCGAGCCCTCGCGCCGCGGTCGCCCTGCGGTACGCCAACGCAGCGCTATCGCTTCGAAGGTCGAGGAGAATGCCGCTCAAATACGTCGTTTCTTGGTCCGTCTCCTTTCGGCCTGCGTTCCAATTGTCCACCCCCAGGGCGATGAGAACGCCAACAACGACGATGACCAGTTCCCCGAGGACCCGTGGTGCAAGTGGTATCTGACGAGCAGGAGACATGTGCCTCAGTCCGGCTTCTCGGAAGGCACGACCACGACCGGCACCTCCGCCTTACGGATGAGCCCGGCCGAGATGCTGCCGACCAGGAGGTCGTATGCGGCGCCGTGGCCGTGCGATCCGACCACGATCAGACCGGCGTCGAGCGACTCCGCCTGCGCGAGTACCGTTTCGACGATCGCGCCCTGGACGAGGAGTGCGGCGGCGTCCACGCCCTGAACCCGGAGCGACTCGGCCAACGCCTGCAGCCGGCGGTGCTCGCGGCGGTACTCCTCGGCAACCTGATCGCGCACGACGTCGGGGCCCGTCTCGTAGCCAACGAAGTCGGGCTCCGGCTCGGCGACATGGAGCAGGTACACCTTGCTATCGCTGTCCTTCGCGAGCCGGACGACGATCCCCAGCTGACGCTCGCTCACCTCGGAGAAGTCCAGCGCCACCACTATGCTCATGGCTCTAGCTCCGGTCGAAGCGTGCCCCGCGCCCTGAAACTGTCCCTCAGGATCCGCACGAGGTCTCGCGTGAAACGGCCTTTGTCCCGTGCACTGACGTGGGACCACTCGGGTACCCGCACGTCCATGAGCTCGGGATAGTCTTCGAAGTGAACGGATACCGCACCGGCGGCCGCAACGATCGGCTCCCACACCCGCTCGCGCGGGAACGCGGCGGCCTCGACCTCGCGGAAGTGGCCGGTCGACGGTAGGCGCACAAAGGCGACGTCGCCACCCCGAGCCCGGATCGCCTCGATGTCCCGCCTAACCTCCTCGAGCATTGCCTCGAACTGCGCTCGGGCCTCCGCTTCCGGCGGCGGCGGCGGCGGATGGTCGAGGAAGTCGCTCCAGATCGACTTCGCCAGCTCGGCGTACGCGGGATCGTCGTCGAGCCGTGACCACAGGTCCGCCTCCCGCCTCCGGTCCATGTTGGAGAGCTTTCGCACCTCGCGTTCCTGGAACGGCAGGCCGGGCCGCTCCCGCCACCACGTCTGCCGGTGGAGCACGGCGAAGAGCGCGGTATCGAAGTTGTAGAACGCAAACGTCTGCTCGAGGGGCATCGAGATCCGCTGGCCGAGCCACTGGGACGGGGACTCCGTCGTGTACCGTTCGATCGCCGCCTGCCGGTACCCGGCCTCCGGCATGATGAACAGCACGGGCGTCACGCCGACGATGGCGAGGCCGGTGAAGTCCGGATCTTCGGCCAGGCCGGAGAGGACGGGCCGCGGGTTGGTGCCCTCGAGCGCGAGCTGGACCGGGAGCACGCCGGTCTCCTCTTCCCATGCGTCGAGATCGATGTCGAACAGGACGCGGGAGGATCCGAGCAGCACGGTCTGCTCGGGCTCGGCGCGGTCGACCCAGCGCCGCGCCTCGGCCCACAGGCCGTCGCTGTTTCGCGTGCTGGGCCGGAACTGCTGGCCTCTCCAGTACGCCTCCCAGCCACCGAGCGGCAAGACGACCAGGATCATCGCGAGCAGGCCCGCGCGGCTCCAAGCCACGCGCGGCACATCGCGGACGGGAACCTTGGGATCCACGCTAGAAACCCACGCTAGAACTGGAAGTAGATGAAGGCATCGCCCGCCCCCTGGGTGATCAGGATCGCGAACAGCATCGCCCCCCACACAACGGCCACCAACCACCACGGCGTGCGGGACACGACGTCCTCCAGCCTGCGGTTCCGCATCGTCCAGTGCACGATCAGCATGCCGATCGTCACGACGACGACGCGCGTCACGTAGTCGGTGGACAGCGCGACCGCACCGCCGGTCGTCAGGCCGGTCATGGACCGGGTCAGCCGCCACGCGGTGGCAAAGTCCGGCGCCCGGAAGTAGACCCACGTGATGTTCACGAGGACGTACGTCAGGAGGGCCATGAGGATCCGAAACCAGGTCCTCCCGCCGATCCTCGCGCCGGAGAACCGCTCCCCCACCCACCGTTCGACCGCCAGGTAGATGCCGTGCAGCCCGCCCCACACGACGAACGTCCAGGCCGCGCCGTGCCACAGCCCCCCCAACAGCATCGTCAACATCAGGTTGACGTAGGTCCGGCCGTTACCCTTACGGTTGCCGCCGAGCGGGATGTAGAGGTAGTCGCGCAGCCACGTCGACAGCGAGATGTGCCAGCGCCGCCAGAAGTCGGAGAAGCCGATCGCCGCGTACGGGTAGCGGAAGTTGTCCGGAAGCGAAAACCCCAGGCACAGCGCCACCCCGATCGCCACCGTCGAGTAGCCTGCGAAGTCGCAGAAGATCTGGCCCGCGAAGGCCAGGGTGCCGAGCCATGCGTCGGCGAAGACCAGCGGCTCCGTGGCCCCGTATACCGCTTCGGTGGCAGGCGCGAGAGCCCCGTCGGCGATCACGATCTTCTCGAACAGGCCGAGCGTCATGAGGGCGAGCCCCCATAGGAGCTGGCTCCGACTCGCTCGCACCGGCTCGGCGAACTGTGGGATCAGGTGGGTCGGCCGCACGATCGGCCCGGCCACGAGCTGCGGGAAAAACGTGACGAAGAGCGCGAAGTCGAGAAACGAGTCCGCCGGCCTCGAGCGGCCGAGATACACGTCCAGCGAATACGCCATCGTCTGGAACGTGTAGAAGGAGATTCCGACCGGAAGCACGATGTCCCACGCCGGCGCTGTCCAGTCGACGCCCACCGCCGCCATCAGCGCCGACCAGTTCTCGAGCAGGAACCCGCCATACTTGAAGTAGCCGAGGATCCCCAGGTTTACGAGGATGCTGACGAGGAGAAGCGAACGGCGGCGCGTCCTCGCTTCAGCGCGGTAGATCGCTCTCGCGACGAACCAGTCGACGAACGTCGAGGCCCACAGGAGCACCACGAAGGGCGGGTTCCATGCGGCGTAGAAGAGGTAGCTCGCGACGAGGAGATTGACCTTCTTCACCCGCCACGGGAAAGGCATCGCGTGGAGCGCCAGCACCACGGCGAAGAAAGCGAAAAAGGTCAGCGAGTTAAAGAGCACGGCGCTCCCGGGCTACGTGATTGAATTGGTCGATCATACAGATGCAAGTCTAGAAGGCAAGAGGAACGAGCACCGGGCCTACTGGACAGGCCCTCTCCGGTTTCCAATTGCCTACCGCCCGACGTAGTCTGGCTCCGCCCTCGGCGAAGTGATTCGGCAAGGCTGGCCTCGCGAGGCTGGGTATGTTGTTGGGGCTGTTGGGATACGGAAAGCCCAGAGGCCTCGTTTCGCCTTCCGGCACCTAGTGAAGCCTTTCCTCCATACGCAGGCGTAGGTAGAAGTCCGGCGTGCCAGTGACTAAATAAGACGCTTGATTGAGAACATGCCACAGGGAGGACCCTTTGACGGACCGGATCGTGGTGCCCGCCGTATTGCTGTTTTCTTCCGTTCTTTCAGGCTGCGATGCACTTGGAGCGAATCGGGGTTCAGTGCCGGAGCCGACCACGCGAACGTATTACATCGCGGCGGACGAGGTGGTGTGGGATTACGCCCCTAGCGGCAAGAACCTTCTTACCGATGAGCCGTTTGGCGAAGTGGAGGCTCACTGGGTCGAACGAGGCCCGACGAGCATCGGCCAAGTCTATAAGAAAGCCATCTACCGCGAGTACACGGATTCCACTTTCTCGACGCTGAAGCCCAGACCTCCCGAATGGGAGCACCTGGGCATACTCGGTCCTCTCCTACGCGCCCAGGTCGGCGACACGATCCGGATCGTGTACCGAAACAACGTGCACTTCCCCACTAGCCTTCACCCGCACGGGGTGTTCTACAACAAGGACTCGGAGGGCACGCCCTACGCGGATGCCACCGACGAGCGAGACAAGTTTGATGACGGTGTGCCTACCGGCGGTACGCATGTCTATGTCTGGCCCGTACCCGAACGGGCAGGTCCTGCCGAAGGAGATCTAAGCTCGGTCTTCTGGATGTACCACTCCCACACGGAAGAGATCAAAGACGTCAACGCGGGTCTTATCGGTCCCATGATCGTGAGTGCCGCAGGGACCCTGACGGCCGACGGACGCCAGACCGATGTGGACCGCGAGTTCGTCGTAGCGTTCGCCGAAATGAACGAGAACGAGAGCTGGTACATAGAGGACAACATCCGAACCTACGCTGGGAATCCGGACGCTGTGCCGATCTATCGGGGTCCGTTCGGAGACGTGCTGGCGGGTGCCGGCATCGACTGGGGGAAGAACTTCATGGAGTCGATGAACGGGCTCATCTACGGCCACCTTACGGGACTCAGCATGCGCGTCGGCGAGCGGGTGCGTTGGTACATCATGGCTTCCACCAACTTCGAGCCCCACGCGCCCCACTGGCACGGGAACACGGTCACGATCCGACAAATGCGGACGGACGTAGCGGAGATCCTGCCGATGGGAATGACCATTGCCGAGATGGTGCCGGACAACCCAGGGATATGGCTTTTCCACTGCCACGTGTCCTACCACCTGATGGCTGGGATGCAGGCGGTATACACGGTTGAGCCCGCGCTCGTCGCCTCCCAGTGATTCGGCGCGAGATGAGGCAGAGTGGGATGCGTCCTTGGGCGAACCGTATGCTCGCAGCCGTGGCCGGAACTGCGCTCCTCACCCTGGGCTGGTGCCGGTTGTTTGTCACTGTTATTGACGCTGGTTCTACAAGAGAGCCTAGAACTCACCTGAAAGAAAGCCCCTATCAGACTGCCGGATAGAGGCTTATCAATCGGGGCGGCCGGATTCGAACCGGCGACCCCCTGCTCCCAAAGCCGATGACGGGCGCGCGTGGGCGGCTGGTGGGCGCCGGAATCCGCGCCGATTCCCTTCCCGTGCGCGCGTCAGCGCCGGTGGGCGCGCGTTGGCGCTGGCACTGTCGCTGGCACTGCTAGATTCAGATGTGACGAGTGCGGCCCCGAAGGAACCGCCCCCACAGTCTACGTGGCTCCACAATGCAGGAACGGGAACTCCGGCGCGGACTCAAACTGATGATCCACATCCGGCGGTAGGGCAAACGCCTCGGCAATGCGGTTCAACATGTTGAAGTACGCCGTCACAAAGATCGCCTGCGCG
>JBDGZR010000025.1:0-37196 GCA_039588495.1 Gemmatimonadota bacterium
ACACCGTTCAGATCCACGGCGCCAAGGGAGTGAGCGGTGCCTGGCCCATCGAGCGGCACTTCCGGGATGCGCGGGCCATGACGATCATCGAGGGGAGCTCGGAGATCCACCAGATCATGATCGCCGAACATGGTCGAGCCGAGTACCAACGGCCTGCATACCTCTCCGAGTGAGCACGGGTTCCATCGGTGAAGGGTCGAAAGAGAGACATCAAGTGCATCGCCTTCGATCTGGATAACACCCTCTGGCAGGGCGTTCTCCTCGAGGGTGAAGGCGGGCGTCTACGCAATGGCGTCCCGGAACTGATCCGCACTCTGGACGAGCGCGGCATCCTGATGTCGATCGCCAGCCGTGGCGAGCACGATCTGGCCATGAACCGGCTCAGGGAGTTCGGGCTCGACGAGTACTTCCTGTATCCGCAGATCTCATGGGCACCGAAATCGGCGTCGGTGAGGGCCATCGCCGACAGCCTCAACGTCGGCACGGACACGATCGCATTCGTGGACGACGACCCGTTCGAGCGCGACGAAGTAGCGTCTGCTCTGCCGGAAGTGCTCTGCATCGATGCGGCCGATCTGGATACGCTGGGAGACCTGCCTGAGATGACCCCGGCTTTCCTAACCGTGGATTCGGGCCGCCGGCGCTCCATGTACCGATCGGAAATCAGGCGCCAGGAGGCGGAGGCGGCCTTCCCTCCCGCCGAGTTCCTGGCGTCATTGCGGATGGTCTTCACGGTCGCGGAAGCTGCGCCAGGCGACCTGGCTCGTATCGAAGAGCTCACCGTCCGAACGAACCAGCTCAACTCGACCGGCTACACCTACTCCGGCGAGGAGCTCGAGTCCTTACGGCAGTCGGGCCGACACAAGATCCTGGTCGCCGGCCTGGAGGACCGCTACGGAAGTTACGGGAAGGTGGGAGTGGCGCTGGTGGAAATGCGGGACGAGAACTGGCTGATCAAGCTACTCCTGATGTCGTGCCGCGTCATGGCGCGTGGCGTCGGAACCGTGATGCTGAGCCATATCCTCCTCCTGGCGGCCGCCGAAGGAAGACCGGTCCGGGCCGAGTTTATACGAACAGCGCGTAATCGAATGATGTATTTGACGTTCAAGCTCGCGGGGTTCAGAGAGGTGGGTAGAGGAGACGGCGTCGCGGTACTCGAGCACGACCTCGGTTCGATCGACCCTTTCCCCGACCACATCGAGGTTCGGGCCATCGTGTAGCAACCGGGACGGTACCTCTCAAAAGCGACCATCTTGATGGGCCGCCCGCCCGAGCTGGATCGCGTGCACGGCGACCATCAAGGCCGCCAGGGTCGGCTTCTCCAGCGCTCTCCGAGCGGACGTGCAATGCGGCGCGTCGTCCTGACGCGTATTCTCGGCCCATGGTTCGCATACCTGTTCGAGGCCGCCCGAGCCGGATCGCACTCGCCCTCGCGGTGCTCGTCGTGGCCGTGGCCACGCTGCCGAGTGGCTCGGGGTCCACGATGGGGGGCTGGTGCCTGCTGTGCGGCGAGCATGGGACGGCTGATGCGATCCGGAACATCGTCCTGTTCCTCCCACTGGGTGCGACGGCACTCCTGGCTACCGGAAGCGTCTTCCTCGCAACCGCCATCTCCGCAGGCATCTCTCTGCTGGTCGAGATGGGCCAGGTCGGAACACCCGGCCGGGACGCGAGCGCCGGGGACCTGATCTTCAACACACTGGGCGGCGTCATCGGCGTGCTTGCGGCCCGAAGCGCCTCGACCTGGCTGCGTCCCGAACCGCGAGCGCGACGTCGACTCGTCGTGGCGGCGACGGCGGCGCCAATGCTCGTGATCGGCGCGGCCGGGGCCGTCTTCCAGACGGACCTCCCGGAAACGACGTACTACGGTCAGTGGACCCCGGAGCTGGGACACTTCGACGTCTTCCGCGGGAGAGTCGTCGACGCGAGGATCGCCGATCTTCCCATTCCCTCTGGACGCCTGACCGAATCGGAGAAGGTCCGGCAGCTGCTCTCGATGGACGCTCGGGTGGCCGTGCAGGCGATCGCCGGCGCCGCGCCCGCCCGGCTCGCTCCCATCTTCAGCATGTATGATGAGCGCCAGCAGGAGATCCTCGTGCTCGGCGCCGAAGGAGAGACGCTCGCATTCAGGCTTGGAACACACGCGGCGCGACTGAGGCTGAACACCCCCACAATGTCCTTCCCAAACGCCTTTGAGGACGTCGAGATCGGGAATGAGCTCGAGATCTCGGTGGTGCCCGACGGCGACGGCCACTGTCTACGGGTCGCCGTTACCGGAGCTTCGGACTTGCCGCGAATGCGTTGCGGTGTCGGTTATACCGTCGCGAGCGGGTGGCAGCTCCTTGCTTCGGCGGGGCTTGGATCTCGCGTGCCGGCACTCTTCGATTTTCTTTGGCTCGCGCTGCTCTACATCCCACTCGGCTACTGGATTCGGCGGGACGCCCCGGGCGCGGTCGCGGTCATCATCTCGGCCATCGGCCTACTGACGATTCCGTTGATCACGCCGCTCGTCGGGACGCCGGCCATCGCCTTCGTGTTCTGCGGAGCAGGACTCCTGATAGGAGCCGGGCTCGGCCGGTGGATGTCGATGGAGCTGGGGGACGCCGCAGCGCCCCGAGACTGAGGCGCAGCGGCGGGCGTCAGCCGCGGCTGATGCTCGTCAGCGGACGCGTGGCAGTTACGACGTTCTCGCGAAGTAGCGTTGCGAGCTCACCGCCGGATGCCAGATCGGCCCGTTGCACCGCTCCGCGCGTGGCGGAGCAGTGAACGATGCCCGTCCCGCCGGTCGATATCGCGACGTGCGTGATGCCTTTCCCCTCGGGCGCGAAGAAAACGAGATCCGCGGGCTCGAGGTCTGGAGTAGAGGGCAAGAAGCCGGAAATGGTCGGCCCCGCCTCCGCCTGTTGGTCGCTGTCTCGGGGCAGCGCCACCCCATGGACGGCGAGAACCGCCTGAACGAAGCCGGAGCAGTCGCAGCCCGTGTTCGTTCGGCCGCCCCAGACGTACGGCACGCCCACCCAACCATCCGCCGTGTCGACCAGGCGGTCCGCATCGGGCGGAAACCGCAGCAACAGCTCGGAGACGCCCACGATCCTGACCGGGTCGCTGGCCCGAACGGAGGTCCCGTCGGGAAGCTCCAGCCTCGCTCCTTCGATTCGTCTTACGCGGGCACCCCAGGGCAGGTATCCCGGGCGCCCACCGGAGCCGATGATCTCCGTTCCCAGCGAGCGGGCAGTAGCCACCCACGAACCCGCCTCCTCCGAGCGAATCACGGCGCTCTCGGGAACCCAGGCCGCATAGTCGTCCTCGCCCGCGCCCCGGATCCAACCCTCACGTCGCTCCAACCCTCGGACATGTTCACCGCAGATCCACTGGGTGATCATCTCCGACCGATGGCTCGGATCACGGCGAGCGGGGACCGACAGCGCCCGGACCAGCCCGGAGATCGGTGCCTCCTTGTCCTCCCCGGGCGGCATCCTAGGAACGGGAGAGAAAGGTGGCGGGGCGGTGACGGGCCATGAGAAAGATGAACAGTACCAGACCGGCCACCAGAAGCGGAAGGTCACCCGTCAGGAAGAACCCGACCGCCGCCAGGAGGGCCTGGGCCTCGGCAAGCGACCAGACGACCGCGGCCGCCGGAACGATGGCACGAGGGTCCGGAGTCAGGGAGCTCGCTCGGCCGCGCACCACACCCGCGCCGACCGCGCACACGACAGCCGCCGGCAACCAGATCCAGCGAAAGAGCGAGCGATCGAGCGCACTCCCCGCTGCCGGTCCCAACAGGTAGAAGACCACGGCCAGCGCTCCCATGCCCAGCAGAAACGCGGCGTAGATCGCCGTCAGGACACTCCGGGGATCGCTCGGCGCGCCACGCTCAGAACCGAACCGACCAGCTTCTCCATCCCCCTGGCTGCCGTGGGTCACTGTCTTTGTGCTCCTTCCTGTCGCGGCAAGCTCAGGCGGCAGCGGACGCTCAGTGCGACATGGGTGTGGTGGTCATCTTGCTCGACCGGAACCCGATCGGCCCCGAGTGCGTTGTAGAGAGAGAGAAGACCCCCGAAGGCCACGGTTTCCTACCTTCGGATCCTATCCCCGCAGTCAGCCCGTGGCTTAGGGGGTTCTCTCATCGACCCCTGCCGGACCGCTCCGCGCCAGTTCTCACTTGAGCTCCCTGGAAAGCAAGACCTTTACATCGTCCGAAGAAACGGGCTCCCACTCCAGGCCGATGTAACCGTGCACCTCGTCAGCCGCCGTAAACGCGAAGGTGGCGGGTCTGCGGCCGTAAAAGTAGACGCCGATCTCGGCGGCGGTGGCCGGCGTCAGGACCCGTGAAGAGATGCGAACCGCGAGGTGGCGCACCGGCTGCCCCTCGTGAATACCCTGCGATTCATCGTGCTCGATGCAGTAGCCGACTTCCGGCCCGAAGGAGAGCCGTTTCAGGTGGTCGGCCGCCAGACGGTCCAGCGTCCTCTCGTCCCGGAACGGAATCCACCGCTCGCGACCCTCGGCTCGCTCTCGGAGGATGCGGGAGAGGGAGCGCAATTCGATGGCGCCGGGCGAGAGGTCGACGACCTCGTGGCCAATGAGCCGGGGCTCCCGACCCACGATGTCCAAAAGGAACCACGTCTGGGGGTACCGGCGTGCGCCGAGGAGCGACGTTTCACCGAGGTCGGGAATCAAGGGAGAGAACGGCTCCGATCAGGCACGGCCGTAACGGTCTTCCAGCCGCACGACATCCTCGAGCTCGGGAGTGCTCGTCTCGAGGATGACACTGTCCTCCAGAGCCTCCATGCGGTGAACGGTATCCGGCGGAATCTCGACGCATTGACCCGGGAGCCATTCGAATACCTGATCTGCCAGAGTGAACCGCATGCGGCCGCTCTGTAGGTAGAGTGTCTCGTGCTTGACCTCGTGCTTCTGGAGGGAAAGGACATGACCTTCGTCCACCTCGAGCACCTTGCCGGCATATCTGTCCGTGTGAGCGTACCAGATCTCTCGCCCCCACGGCTTGTCGACGATCTCGGGTTGACCGACTGTGTTTTTCATCTGGGAATCTTAATCAGATTCGCGCGCGAAGGTTAGCATTGGCTCGAAAACGGTCGAACCTGGTCGGTGCTGCCAGCAGGCGCTGGTCGGCGGAATCGGCGCGTATCGAGGACGGAGCTCAGCGGAAGTTCCGGCTTCGGACGGTCGGCGTCCGGTCGCCCAGTTGTAGGACCGATGCGCCCTTGACGAGGACGTTCACGACGCCGCTCTCGCTTTCCACGACTCCCTTCAGGATCGGCACGTGGGCCATGAGCGCATCCCTGTAGCGAGCCTGCACATCCGGCATCACGACGAAGTTCGCCAGCCCCGTTTCGTCCTCCAGGGTGATGAACATGATGCCCTTCGCGGTGCCCGGCCTCTGCCGGGTGATCGCGAGCCCCGCCACGGCCACCTCGGTGCCGGCGGAGCACTTCCGCACCTCTTCGGCGCTCAGCACCCCCCGGCTTCGCAGCGCCTCCCGAACGAACTCCATCGGGTGACCTTCGGCCGAGAGGCCGAGGGTACGGTAGTCGGCGAGCACCCGTTCGAACCGGCTCATACGCGGGAGCCGTTTACCTCTGCGGCGGGGAAATCGGCGAGGCGCCAGCGGACCGGCGTCGCCACGGAATTGGCGGAGTAGCTCCCAGAGAGCCTCACGCCGGCCCGGCCACAGGCTCTGAAATGCCCCCGCCTCGGCCAGCAGGCGCAGCTCTGCGCGGTCGAGACCGCTGCGGCGCACGACATCCTCCACCGAGGCGAACGCTCCCTTCTCGATCGCGCGCTGCAGTCGGTCGCGCGCCCGACTCCCCAGTCCGCGGACCAGACGAAGTCCTAACCGGAGGGCGGGGGCTCGTCCCTCGCAGCCAGACGCCGGCTTTTCCTCCGGAGCCTCCAGGGTGCTTCGCACCTGCGGGGTTTCCTCCAGGGTGCAGTCCCAATCGGAGCGGGCCAGATCTACCGGAAGCACCTCGACCCCGTGCCGCTGCGCATCTCGGACCAGCGTGGAGGGTGCGTAGAAGCCCATCGGTTGCGCGTTCAGCATCGCGGCGAAAAACTCCGGCGCGTAGTAGCGCTTCAGGTAGGCGGAAGCATAGACGAGCAGAGCGAAGCTGGCAGAGTGGCTCTCGGGGAAGCCGTAGTTGGCGAACGCCGTGAGCTGTTTGAAGATCTGGGCGGCGACGTCCGATGACACCCCGTTCGCCCGTAAGCCCTCGGCCAGCTCTTCTCCGACCTCCGCCATCGCCTGGTGGGAGCGCTTGAAGCCCATGGCCCGGCGGAGCTTGTCGGCCTGCGCCGGCGTGAAGCCCGCCAGGACGACCGCCACCTTCATCCCCTGCTCCTGGAAGAGCGGAACGCCCAGCGTCCGCGCGAGCACCGGCTCGAGCCTCGGGTCCAGGTAGGTGACCGGCTCCTCGCCGTTCCGGCGTCTCAGGTACGGGTGCACCATGTCACCCTGGATCGGCCCCGGCCGGATCAGCGCGACCTCGATGACCAGGTCGTAGAAGCAGCGCGGCTTGACGCGGGGCAGCGTATTCATCTGGGCGCGAGACTCGATCTGGAAGACACCGACCGTGTCCGCCGCGCAGATCATGTCGTAGACGGCCGGGTCGTCGGGCGGCAGCTGCGCGAGGTCGAGCTCGTTCCCACGGGTCGACCGGATGTGTCGGATCGCCGCCTGCAGAACCGTGAGCATGCCGAGTCCCAGGAGGTCGACCTTGATGAGGCCGGGCAGGTCCAAGTCGTCCTTGTCCCACTGGATCACGGTGCGCCCGGGCATGGAGGCGGCCTCGACCGGCACCACCTCGCCGATCGGACGGGCCGAGAGTACGAAGCCGCCGACATGGATCGAGCGGTGGCGGGGAAGCTCGTTCAAGCCGCGCACCGCCCGGATCAGCGCTGACACGCGGGGGTGCCGGGGGTCGAGACCCGCCCTGACCGCGCCGCCCTCGGCCAGTCGATCGGCCGTTGCCGCCGCCTCGCTCCGGTCAGCCTCCGCCGCCAGTCGATCCGCCTCGCGGACCGAGAAGCCCAGAACCCGGGCCGCATCCCGAATGGCCATTCGCCCTCGGTAGGTGATCGTCTCGCACACCATCGCCGAGTGGTCGCGGCCGTACTTCCGGTAGACGTACTGAAGAACCTCCTCCCGGTCGTTGTGCGCGATGTCGAGGTCGATATCCGGAGCCTCGTCGCGTTCCTCCGATAGAAAGCGCTCGAAGAGGAGGTCCAGCCCCACTGGATCTACCGCCGTGATACCCAGGCAGTAGCAGACCGCGGAGTTGGCGGCCGAGCCGCGTCCCTGGACGAGGATGTCCCGCTCGTTGGCGAAGCGAACGATGTCGTGGATGATCAGGAAGTAGTCGCTGAGATCAAGGCGACCGATGATCTCCAGCTCGTGGTCGAGCTGTCGCCGGTGCTCCGAACCGAAGCGATCGCCGTACCGACCCCGGGCTCCTTCCTTTACGAGCTCGCGCAGGAGAGCGTGGGAATCGCGAACGGGTTTGCCCGAAGCAGGGGGCGCATCACCCTCCGGCTCGTTTCCCGACTCGTCTTTCGGAACTTCGCCGAAGCCCTGAAAAGTGGGGAGGGGAGGCTTCAGCCCTTCGATCCGGAATGCGCAGCGCGCGGCGATCTCGACCGTCCGCCGCAACCCCACGCAGCCCGGACACCTGCAAGGAGTCGATGCCCCGGCCTGCTCGGCACACCAGCGGAGCGCCATCTGCGCGGCCGATTTGAGATACCATTCGCCGTTCGGCAGGAGACGATCGCCCGCTTCATCCAGGGTCGTGTCGTGGCGGATGCACGTGAGCACATCGTGCACGATGCGGTCGGGAGGCCTAGCGTACCGCGGACCGTTCGTGGGCACCCAGGGAAGTTCGACCTCCCGGATGAAAGCCAGCCAGGCCGAGCACCGTCGGGCATCCTTCGGCAGACCGTGGTGCTCGAGCGCGAGGTAGAATCTCCGAGGGAACCTTTTTTCGAATCTCTCAAGGAGCATCTCGAGGGCCGTGCGCTGCTCCTGCGGATGCGGGATATCCGTCGTTCCGAGAAGACAGATCAGATCCTCTGTGTGTCCTTCGAGAGCCTCGCAATCCAGCAGCGGATGGCCACGAGGGTTCGAGAGCCGCGCCCTCGTGATGAGCCCACAGAGGTTGTGGTAACCCTCTCGCCCCATGCAAAGCAGGAAGATCTGCAGCGGGGTGGAGGGCGGGCCTGGCGGAGTGACTCGAACTTCGGCCCCGACGATCGGATGCACCCCCACCCGATCGCAGGCGCGTGTGAAGCGGACGACCCCGCCGAGATCGAAGAGATCGGTGATCGCGAGCGCCGGCATGTCGATCTCGGCAGCCCGCCGGGCCAGAGCTTCGGGGACAGACGCTCCGATCAGAAGCGAGAAGGCGGAGCGCGCCGTCAACTCCACGAACGAAAGGGGAGCGAGCTCGCGGCAAGCGTCGAGCGCGGCACACCCTTCCCTCAGTCCCACCATCCGTGAAGCCACCAGCACAGTTCGCCGCTCGGGCGATATTCACGAAACAGCCAGAGCAGCTCCCCCGCCGAAGTGCAGACGCGGAAGTACTCCCGCCGGTACGGGTCCTTCCACCAATCTCCCGAGAGTCGCTCGGGCCCCTCCGCCGCGACCAGCTCGTGGCACCCTCCATCGTCCTGCAGCTCGACGGGTTGGCCCCCCTCTGTCCGTACCCGAATGGCGACAGGCTCGGGGAGCAACCGAAGAGCGCTGGAAACGCGAGTCTCACCCGGGCTCGCCCGGTTCTCGAGAGAGAAGCTCGAGCCGTTCGAGTAAGGTGCGAGCTCCGTTGGACCTCGCCCCGCCGAACCGCCCGGCACAGAAGATGAAGCGAGCGCCTTCGGCGTAACCGGCATCCAGACGCTGCGGCTCTCGGGCCGGTGATCCGCACGGACGGCAGGCGTCACCACCACTTCCTCTCCCAACCGGGCCTGTAGTCGGGCCAGGGCGATCGCGGCACCGAGCGGATCGTCCCACCCTCCACCCACTCGCCAGCCATGGCGGAAGAGGTCTCCCTGGCGAGCTTCTGCGGGTGCGGTCTCGCGAAGCTCGAGCGCCAGACCGGAAACGGGCGCCGTCAGCACCCCCCCGCCCTCCGATCGCTCCAAGGCCGCCCGGCACAGATCGAACAGCAGGGATTCACGACGGGTCGGTCGCGCCGGCAGGACGGTCGCCTCCTGAGACCTGTCCCCATCCAGCGTCAAACGAATCCGGAGCTCGGACGCGCAGAGCCCCCCGGTCAGGTCGGCGCACATCCGGGCCAGCAGGTGGCGAAGGGCGAACAACAGCGGTTCCAGGGCCGTCGCCGGATTCTCGAGCTCCAGAGAAACCTCTCGGCGCTCGGGCGGTGGGAGGGCGTGAAAGGCACGTTCGTCTTCTCCCCGTGCCCAGAGGTGCGCCTCGAGGCCGGCCGGACCGAAGCGTGCCTCCAGCTCGCTCGCGTCACGCTCCGCGAGCTGGCCGATCTTCCCCCACCCCAGAGCACGAAACGCCTCCTGCAGCTCCTCGGAGATCGGCAGGTACCCCAGAGCCAAGGACGCCAGAAACTCCCTACCTTTCTCCGGCGGAACGATGATCGGGCCGGGATCGGCCAGCCGGGCCGCGGCATCGGCCACCACCGCCACATCCCCGATCCCGATGCCGATGCCGCGCATCCCGGCTTCCCTCAGCGCTTCCAGCAACACCCGACCGAGCGCTTTCTCGCCTCCGAGGCGCTCCCACCCGCGGGCATCGACCCGCCCCAGCTCCGGACCGACGACCATGATGCGAGGACTCCCCCTCAGAAGCGGAACCATGAGGCTCGTCGATCGTGACGTTCGAGAGACCGAATCGGATAAATCCACCCGAACCGAAGCGACTCGGCTCACAACGGGCCCTTCCGATCCCGGATGAGCGCTCCGGCCTCCGGGTCCCGGGAGATCGGCGTCGGACAACCCACCGGGATCTCCACCCAAATCCCCTTCCCGACCCGTACTCGCACTAGGCGCACGGGTGGGATGAACGGACCGAACGAAGGATCGAATTCGGGGCGAATGTCACCTGGCCTGAAGCGTAATCGAAGGCCGGCGACCGGGAGCTCCGCGATCATGATCAGGATGGCACCCGCCTCTTCGGCCAAACGTTGGAGTCGCACACCCACCCCACGCCGCATCAGGGCCGGCGAGGTATCGGCCGCATCCAGTACGACGGCACCGAACGCCCCGCTCCGGAGCAACAGGTCGGCACACCAGGCCGCCTCACCCGGAGGCGGGTGAACGATCCAAAAGGCCGAGCCATGCTCCGACAGGTTCACCCAGTCCGGGGCGTACAGCGTCTGGAGAGCATCGATCACCGCCACGGGCTCTCCGAGATCGTGAAGCTCGTGAAGGGTCCGGCGCAGGAGGGCCATCTTGCCACAGGAACGTGAACCCGACCATTCGGTCGCCCGTCCGCGCGGTAGCCCTCCTCCCGGCAACAAGGCATCCAGGGGGGCGAGGCCCGTCGGTACGGACTCCACATCCGCCAACGGACATCTCTCTACAGCCTCGATCCTCTGTTCCAGGCTCTGAAGCGCGGCCGCACGAGACACCTTCCCCTCCTCGCACCTGCAGTCTGGAATTCACGGGCCCTGAACGAGCTTCCGTGAACAATAACCGAATAAAACCCGAAAGTCACCGAAAGATAGCATCACGGATCCGGGGGGGACAAGAGGGTATGTAGCGCCATGCTAAAGTCGAAGAAGAAGACGCCGACAACGAAGACGAGAGAAGAGGCGAGGAAGAGCTCGCTCGTCCTGTTGGGCCTCCTTCCCCTTCTCGCTTTCGGCTTCATCCGACTTACGGGCCGGCCGGATCCGCGACTCGATCTCATCGAGCTACCGCCGGGGTTCGTGATCGAGATCTACGCCTCGGACGTTCCGGGAGCCCGTTCCCTCGCCCTCGGCCCGGACGGCACTGTCTTCGTGGGGAGCATGAAACCCGGAAAGGTCTACGCTCTGACCGACCGGGATGGGACTGGGCGTGCCGACGAATCGATCACGATCGCCAGCGGCCTCAACGTCCCGAACGGCGTCGCCTTCCGGGACAGGGCGCTCTACGTCGCGGAGACCAGCCGCGTGCTACGCTTCGACAACATCGGGACGCATCTCACCGACCCTCCGGACCCGATCGTCGTCAACGACGGGTTCCCGACGGAACGGCTTCATGGCTGGAAGTTCATCGCCTTCGGTCCCGACGGGATGCTCTACATCCCGGTGGGCGCGCCCTGCAACGTCTGCAAGCCGGACGACGAGCGCTTCGCCACTATCATGCGAATGAACCCGGATGGCAGCCGAGTGGAGGTCTTCGCGCACGGCGTGCGCAACAGCGTCGGCTTCGACTGGCACCCGGAGACCGGCGAGCTCTGGTTCACGGACAACGGCAGGGATCGTCTGGGCGATGATCGTCCGCCGGACGAGCTGAACCACGCACCGCGAGCCGGCCTCCACTTCGGCTTCCCGTACTGCCACGGCGGAGACATCCCCGACCCGGACTACGGAACGGAACGCGCCTGCAAAGAGTTCATGCCGCCAGCTCAACGACTGGGACCGCACGTGGCATCGATCGGCATGCGCTTCTACACGGGCTCGAGCTTCCCGGAGCAATACCGGAACGGGATCTTCATCGCCGAGCACGGCTCCTGGAACCGGAGCGAGAAGATCGGCTACCGCGTGACGTTCGTGGAGTTGGACGGTGGTGAGGCGATCGGCTACGAGCCCTTCGCCCAGGGGTGGCTGCAGGGAGAGGATGCCTGGGGCCGACCCTCGGACCTCCTCGTGATGCCCGATGGCTCTCTACTCGTCTCGGATGACCGGGTGGGCGCCGTGTACCGGATCAGTTACGGAGGCTAGGGAGTTCGGAGAGGCAAACCGTCGAAGCCGTTAGCCGAGGAAAACCCAGGCCAGGGCCGCGGCGAGCGGCAGGCCGATCCCCAGCCAAGCCGCATATCGGCGTAGCCTCGCACGAGGCAGCGGATCCGGAAGCACCAGCGGCGGGACGACCATTTGTCCATCAGCCGCCGGTCGAAAGGACGATCTCGCGACGACCTCCGCTCGCCTGGCGAGCTCCTTCGGAATCTCTCCTGCCGGAGCTTCCTCTCTCGACGCCGCCCTTGCCTCGGCCCGGTCGGGCTCGGACTCGTGGGCGGCCACTTTCAGGGCGAAGGTCTCCTCCTCGACCTTCGCCCACGGCTCCGGTTCGCCTCCGGTCTCCACCGCCGGTTCCGGCTCGGCGACTTCCGGCACCTCGACGTCCGGCACCTCGACGTCCGGCACCTCAACGTCCGCGAGCTCGGCTTCCGACGGGCTCTCCGATTCGACGACGCCGGCGGCCGCCTCTTCGTCGCTCTCTGCGGCCGCCTCCTCCTCGTCGCTCTCGGCGACCACCTTCTGCTCATCGCTCTCGGGGGCGCCCACCGGCACGTCGACCGACTCCTCTACCTCCGGCTCTTCCGCCTTTGCCTTTCCTTTTTTCGCAACTGGCGCCGCCTTCTTCCACATCTCTTCTTTCGCGGCGAGCCTGGCAGCCTCTTCCTCCGCGACAAGGGCCTCGGCATCGGCTTCGGCCCTGGACATGGCCTCGGCGGCTATCGCTTCACCTTCGGATCCGATCCCCAGGGCATCGGCGGCTGCCCGAGCCGCCGCCTCAGCAGCGGTCCGCGCCGCCAACGCCGCCTTGGCCCGAGCCTCGGCCTCGGCGTCGGCTCTGGCGGCATCGACAGCTTCCTGCTCGGCCTCGACCTTCCGAATCTCGTCCTCACGCTCCCGTCGGACCCCCAGCGCCTTCTTCCACTCGTCCCAGGCCTCCTTCGGCGGCGGGCCGGCAGGAATCGGTCGCGCTGAACCGGCAACACCGTCCTCGCGGACCGGCCGGCCCATGGCCCTTTCATACGTAGGCTCGGCAGATTCTCGGCGCTCGTCGGTTCCGGTCTCTGCGGCCGTCGGCCGCTGGAGGTCGGCGCCGGAGAGGTCGGCGCCGGAATCGTCGTCCGCTGACTCTTCCGATATCCGAGCGGCGAGATCGGTGAGCGTCTTGCCACTGCGGGCCCCGAAGCGAGGCCGCTGGCCCCAAGACCACTTGCCGCCCTTCGAGGGGAGATCTCCGGGCTTGCGGGCATAGAGGACGGGCTCGTGAGTCCAGTAGTTCGACCAGGCGAGACTCGTCACGTAGGGCCCGCCGCCGGGCTCGACCCGTTGGCTCATCAATTCCCGGAAGGGACGCGTCGAACGGCGGAAGAGGATGTCGCCTCGGTCTCGCTGGAAGAAACCTCCTTCCGACGCTCCGTGCCGCGTGACCACCACGAGGGCGCAAGGCCACTCATCCCGGAAGTGGGCCACGTGCACCTGGCGGTCTCGTTCGGATAGCTGGAGGCCGAGAAGGGAATGGGTGTGGTACCAGCCCACCAATATCCGCCCGCGCCTCGCGGCCACCTCGCCGACCTTCCAGAAGAACTCCCGGAAGCTCGCCAGGTCCTCACCGACGGGCATCGGGCTGTCCGAGCGATGGGAGGCTTCGACGCTTACGAACGGCACCCTCGTCTCTTTGCAGGCCAGAAGCCGCCCGGTGAGCAGCCCATAGCTGCCTTCGATCTCCTCCAGAGCGTGGTCCTCCACGTCCCCGAGAACTTCGGACGCGACAAACAGCTCGTAAGGATAGGGTCGGCCGATCCTCTGCTCGCCCCAACCGCCGGGTAGCCAGAGGACGGACCTGTCCACGGGCCGCTCGACGAGATGGAGTGACCCCTCCGTCTGGTCCTCGGGCGGGAGCTCGGAGCCCGCCTCCGCTCGAGACGGCCCCACCCAGGCGGACAAGCTGTGCAGAAGCTCAGGCAGTCGCCGCTTGGCCATGGCCCCCTCGGTGAGTTCTGTCGTCATCCGCCCCGACGGCTGCGTGGTACCTGAAGCGCGAACCCTTGGACATTACGCAAGACGAGGGCCGGAGAAGGCCCACTCCACCCAAGCTCATGTCCGGCAACTCAATAGAACGCCAGGAGATCCAGTACAGGAGATCCCATGATGGCCGAGCGCCCCGTTCGAACGCGGGCCAGGATCTCGATCATCTCCAGCGGCGGCAGCTCCTCGGCGACGGAGAGGAGCTCGGGCGGGACCGCCAGATAGACGAAGCCATCGGACGGATCCGGCGCCCGGGCCAGGATGAAGGGTTCTCCCTCATAGAAGTCGGTGCGAACGGCTTCGGCCCTCTCCAGGGAGACGAACTGGACGCTCCAGCGAACCTGAAGGCCCTGGTACTCGTCGGGGTTCAACTTCAGATCAGCGGCGGACAGCGTGCTGCGCTGCGTCGCCGAGTCCGTCGGGAGCAGATCAGCCGCCCGCACCCAACCGTTGAGGCGCACCCGGACCCAACCTCCCTCGCGAGCGAGGACGGCGAGATCCGCTCCGGGCCGCACCACCCCGACGGTATCGCCTTCCGGTGACAGGTGCAGACGAGCGGGCGTGCCCCCGACCCGAAGACGTTCCTCCTCGGTCCCGTGACCCTCCGCTGAGGCGCCGGTCGGGCCGGCGCTCTGAGAGGACGATTGATCCGGAACCTGATCCGCATCGTCGGCAGCCACGGCACCCGTCGCGAGTGCGGAAGTGGAGACCCAGCCGGTCCGGCGCGCCTGCGTCCACCGACCCGATTCGCCGAGCCTCTCGAGCAGAAACCCCTGAAGCAGCCGGGCCTGGATCGCACCCTGGGTGCTCGGAGCGTCTCTGAGGTTCTCTCCGCCGGCGACCGAAACCGATAGGTCGAAGCCGCCTCGGCTCGTGCGCACGACCGATCCGGTCCAAATCCAGCCCTGCAACACGACCTCGCTCCAGCTTCCCGAGGTCTGGCCGGTCGGATCGAGTGCCGAGCCCGGCCGGACCGTGCCCAGCCGCCGACCCCCTGCCGTCTGGAGAAAGCTGGTGCTCGAGGTCGCGCGGACGCTCTGCGCCGACACGGGCGGAGCGAGAGGAATCGAACCAAGTGTGGCCGCGGCAATCCACAGCGCGAGGTGCGACCACGTCCGAAGAGGCCGCCCCCGCCGAAGCTGCAGCCGGTCTTCCGGTCCTGGCTCGGGTCGCGCCACACGAGTATTCATTCCGGAACCTGTCGTGGTCTCGATAATAGGAACCGCCGAAGCTTCACTAAATTATCGGTTGCACGACACTCGCGCCGCCTCGACGGGCGACCCCTACGGAAGGAACCGGGTTGAGAACTCACGAGCGCCGTGGCTCGAGCGCGGTCGGATGGCGGGTGGTCCTTCCACTTCTGGCGATGTTGAGCGGCACTGCCCCGATTCTCCGGGCCCAGGAGCCGAGCATCGACACGCCGTATCGGTGGATCGAGAAGGGGATGCGCTTCGGCGTTTCTCCCGGGTACATCCTGACCAGCCGGGGCAGCCTCGGTCTGGGCCCCGGACCGACGCCCACCGCCGCGGGACGCTTTCGCATCCGGGTGAGCAATCCGCTCTCCGTCGGCATCAATGTCACGTACGGTAACTCCGACCGCCGCATCGTGAACCCGTTCGCGCTCGGCGGCCCCGCCGTCATCGATACCGTCAACTCGAACTGGCTGCTAGCGGAAGCCGCCGTCCAGTTCACCTTCACGGGCTCCCGGACGTGGCACGGGATCCAGCCCTACCTCGTATTCGGCGGGGGAGGCATCTTCGGACTCGGCGAGGAGGTGAGTCCGTTCGTCGAAGAGCTCGAAATCGAGCGGTTCGTGTACGAGATCGGGTCGGCGCCCAGCTTCCTGGCCGGCGGAGGCGTCGAGTGGCTGATCTCCCGCACGGTGGGCCTGAGCTTCGAGGTCCGGGACCACATCTGGCGCCTGAAGGCTCCTGAAGGGTTCTTCGATCCGGATATCCTGGAGATCATCCTGGAGAGCGGAGCCCCGGCACCGAATGAGAGCGAGTGGACGAACAACGTCGAGTTCAGCCTGAGCCTCTGGATCTACCCCTGAGGCTGCGGCTCCGCCGCATGACCCGGGTCATTCCGGCGGTCACCAGCTTCCGATGACGGAACTCGATCGCCCGTCCCCAACCGAGACTCCGGTCTGGCTCGAGCTCAACGGAAGGCCGTCGTACACCTGGTTGTGCACACCGTCGATGCTCGACGCTCTCACATGTGGCTGGCTGAACGGGGAGGGGCTCATCTCCGACCGACGGGAGCTCCTCGAACTCGAGGTCGACGCGGACGGTCCATGGGTGAAGGCTCGAATCGCTCGGGAACTCCTAGCCATGCAAAAGACGCTCGCGTCCGGGCCGGACGACGCCTCGTTTTCCCTGGAGCGAATCCACGAGGAAGCGCCGCGGCCGGTCCCCGATCTGGCTCTGCTCATCGCCTCCGGCGAGCTTCGGGACTCCTTTCAGGAGATGTATCGGCAGTGTCCGCTGAGAGCCTCAGGCGGCGGCCTACACTCGGGCGCCCTTCTGGTTGACGGCGAGGTCCTGTGCGTCACCGAGGATGTCGGCCGGCACAACGTGACGGACAAGATCATCGGCGCCGCGATGTTGGAGGGCCTGCCGTTGTGTGGCTCCGTCATCCTGATCTCGGCGAGGATATCGGCCGAGATCGCCGTGAAGGCATGGCGCGGCGGGGTAGGAGGGGTCGCCACCTTATCGGTGCCGACGTCGCTCGCCCGCGACATCGCTCGGCGGGCCGGCGTCTGGTTGGTGGGCCGATCGCTCAGAGGATCACCCTACGTATACGAGCCAGACGGGGAGGCTTCGTCTTGAGCGAGGTGCTCGGCGTCGTTCTGGCTGGTGGAGAGAACCGGCGCTACGGGAGCCACAAGGCCCTGGAGATCCTCGGCGACGAGCGCATCATCGACCGCGTCATCGACGCCCTCTCCGCGGCGGTGGATGAGGTGGCGCTCGTGGCGAACGACTCGGGGCTCTACGAGACGATCGGCCTGGAGGTTCGCCCGGATCTGATCCGTGGCCTCGGGGTGCTGGGCGGCATCTTTACCGCTGTGTCATGGGCTGCCGAGAAAAGCTGCGGAGCCGCACTCGTGGTAGCCTGCGACATGCCCTTTCTCAGTTCGTCGCTCCTGCGAGAGCTCGCGACACGAGCCGAGCCTGATGCCGTGACGCTGCCCGCGAGCCGGGGACCGCGAGGCTTCGAGCCGCTCTGCGCGGCGTACGGAGTCGGGTGCCGGAAAGCGCTTGAGCTTGCGCTTGACCGAGGCGATCGAGCCGTGATCGCGGCACTGGTCAACGTCGAGACACGAATCATGCCCCTCGAGAGGGTCGAGGCCTACGGAGACCCGGGCCTCCTCTTCCTCAACGTCAACCGTCCCGAAGATCGAAAGCATGCGGAGGCACTCCTGATCGCCGGCTTCCCCGAGGGGAGAACGGCGGCGAAAGGGTGAGGGAAATCCGGCGCTACCGCCAGGCCGACCCGGGCCTGGGACGGCCCCTCGCGCTGTTTCTCCTTCTGGCCGCGTCCGCGCTGCCCGCGCAGCCGACGGCGGTCGGCGAAGCTCCACCGGCCGAGTTCGCTGCAGTGCCGACGGCCAGCGTGGTTCGCCTCCGGGCGCGACTGGACGACCTGTTGGCCCGACCTCCGTTCCGCCGTGCTCACGTCGGTCTGATCGTGCATGTCGCAGAGACCGGCGAGACGCTGTACGAGCTCGTTTCGGACAAGCGCTTCACGCCGGGAAGCACGGTCAAGCTGGCGACCGCGAGCGTAGCGCTCGAGGTGCTGGGAGCCGCCTATCGCTGGCAGACGCGAGTCGTCGCGGCGGGGCCTGTGGTCGAGGGCAGGCTTGAGGGAGACGTGTGGATTGTGGGTAGCGGCGATCCAAATCTCTCTAGAGAGGAGATCAGGGGAATCATCGGGCTCCTGCGAGCGGGGGGAATCCGGGAGATCGAAGGCGATGTAGTCGCGGATGACCGGGCTTTCGAACAGGCGCCTTGGGGACGAGGGTGGATGTGGGACGATCTGCACGTGAGCTTCTCCGGCGGCGTGAGCGGGTTTCAGCTGAGTCCGAACGACGTGCTGGCGCGTCTGATCGCGGGAAGCAGGGTCGGCGAGCCCGCGCTTCTTCGATACCTGGAGCCGGGACCTCGTCTCCCGATCCTGTCGGATGTGCGAACGGGCCCATCCGGATCGGAGGTGGAACTGCAGGTGCTGCCTCTGCCCGGTGGTGATGTCGGGGAGCAACGGATCGTCGGCCAGCTGCCACGCGGGCGGTCTTTTCAGCTCTCGCTTGCCCCCGCCCATCCTACGTTGTACGCCCTCGCCTACGTGGGAAGCGTGCTCGCGGACTCAGGAATTGCGGTGGGCGGTCGACTGAGACGCGCGGAGAGGGATGAGAGAGTGCCGCCAGCAAGCGCCGCTCTCGGCGTGATGACCTCCGACTCCCTGGGACTCGTTCTCCAGGAGTTCCTGAAGCCGAGCGACAATCAGATCGGCGAATCGATCCTCCGCACCATCGGTCGCGAAGCGGCGGACGAGGGATCTGCCGAGGCTGGACTCGAGGTCGTGGAGAGAGTCCTGCACAGGTGGGGAGTCGATCGGGAGGCGACGGAGTTGGCGGATGGATCCGGCCTGTCACGCTACAACCAGGTTGCGCCGAGCGCCCTCAATCGCCTGCTGATCGTTCTCTGGCACCACCCGGCACGCGAGACCCTGATCGAGGCGCTCCCGATCGCGGGAGTGGATGGGACCCTTGAATGGCGGATGCGAGGAACGGCCGCCGAGAACAACGCCCGGGCGAAGACGGGCTCGCTGGAAGCGGTGCGCGCTCTTTCCGGGTACGTGCGCAGCCGGGATGGGCAGACGCTGATCTTCACATTGCTCGTGAACGGCTTCGACGGGCCTGGATCGGCGGCGAGGGCCGTCGAGGATCTTATCGTGGAGCAACTGGCCCTCTTCCGAAGGAGCGCCAACTGAGATGAGCGACACCGCGGATTGGCTTTCCTACGCCGAAGCCCTGGCGTGCATGCTGGAGCGATGTGGTCGCCTCGGCGTGCAGAGAATCCCGCTGGACGACTCTCTGGGCTTCGCCTTGGCCGAGGAGATCCGAAGCCGGGTGGACCATCCGCCGTGGGACAACAGCGCGATGGACGGGTTTGCCGTTCGGGCGGAGGATCTCGACGCGATGACGACCGAAGGATCCGTGAGACTTCCGGTATCCGAGGAGGTTCCGGCCGGCGCGTTTCCGGAAGGACCGCTCCGGCCGGGCACTGCCGTGAAGGTGATGACGGGCGCTCCGGTGCCGGATGGCGCGACCGGAGTCGTCCGTGTGGAGCACACCGACGGAGGGGCCGACGGTGCGGCCGACGGAGCGGTGGAGATCCGGGAGGCATCGGACGCGAACCGTAATATCCGGCGGAGAGGTGAGGACGTGAGGGTGGGCATCCCGGTGATGAGCGAAGGAGCCGAGGTCACGCCGGCGGCGATCGGGATCCTCGCGTTGGCCGGGTACGCGAGCGTGGCGGTCGGCCGTCGCCCCAGGATCGCGGTCCTCGCCACCGGCGATGAGCTGGTCGACCTGGACGAGATCGAAGAGGCCGTCGCAGGCCGGAAGGTGATGAACTCGAACAGCCACGCACTCGCGGCGCTGCTGCGGACAGCCGGTGCGGAGCCGGTGCTCCTCGGGATCGCGCGCGACGACCGCGACGACACCATCGCCAAGCTCAGAAGCGGGTTTGATTGCGACGGAATCGTGACGACGGCGGGAGTCAGCGTCGGCGAGCACGATCAGGTAAAGCAGGTGTTGGCCGAGATGGGCATGGAGCGGATCTTCTGGCGCGCGAAGATGCGGCCCGGAAGCCCGATCGCCTTCGGCCTTCTGTCGGGGAAGCCGTTCTGGGCCCTTCCCGGCAACCCCGTCTCCGCGATGGTCACCTTCGAGGCCTTCGTTCGCCCGGCGATCCGCAAGCTCGCCGGCCACGCGCGTCTTCACGTCCGCGGATCGGCCCGAGTGCAGGAACCCGTCGTCTCCAAGGCCGATCTCACGCACTTCTTCC
The DNA here is from genome assembly GCA_039588495.1 of Gemmatimonadota bacterium. GTDB lineage: Bacteria > Gemmatimonadota > Gemmatimonadetes > Palauibacterales > Palauibacteraceae. The sequence goes on from JBDGZR010000025.1 coordinate 20,024, forward strand.
GAGTGCGACTGGAGCACTCGCCCGATGGACTTTCGGACGCCTATCTCACGGGGCCGCAGGGATCGGGGATTCTCTCTTCGATGACGGCGGCGGACGCCCTGTTGATCGTTCCCGAAGGAGTCGAGAAGCTCGAGCTCGGAATGGTAGCGGAGACGATCCCGCTCGGCCCGCCGCCCAACGCCACACTCGACGCCGGCTCCGGCGGAAAGACACGGATCGGCCGGGGGAGCCCCGGCCCGTGAGCCGCGTGAAGCTGCTGGTGGGTACGAGGAAGGGGCTCTTCCGAGCCACCTCCAGCAACGGGCGGGACGACTGGGAGCTGGAGGGGCCGTTCATCGAAGGCTACGAGGTGTACCACGCCATCCTGGACCCGCGCGATCCCTCCCGCGGATACGCTGCGGCCAACCATATCGTCTGGGGAAGCCACATCTATCGAAGCGAGGATGGCGGCTCGAACTGGGAGCCCGCCGCGGCACGTCCGGCCTTCCCGCCCGGGAGCGGACACGCCGTGAAGGCGATCTGGCACGTCGCTCCGGGGGGCTCCGAGTCGCCGGACGCCGTCTACGCAGGCGTCGAGCCCGCCGCTCTGTTCGCGAGCCCGGATCGGGGCGACTCGTGGGAGTGGAACTCGGCTCTCGACGACCATCCCTGCCGATCCACCTGGCAGCCGGCAAAGGGCGGTCTGGCTCTCCATTCCATCCTCGTCGACCCCCGGGACGCGCGCCGCGTCTACGTCTCGCTCTCGGCCGGCGGCTCCTACCGAACCGATGATGGCGGGCTATCCTGGAAGGCGGTGAACCGGGGGGTACGTGCGGATTTCCTTCCGGAACGTTATCCGGAGGCCGGCCAGTGCGTACACAGCGTCCGGCTGCACCCTGCCCTGCCGGACCGTCTCTACCAGCAGAACCACTGCGGCACCTACCGGAGCGACGATCGGGGAGAGAGCTGGGAGGAGATCGACGAGGGCCTTCCGAGCGACTTCGGGTACGTGATCGGGATACATCCGCTGGACCCGGATCGGGTCTGGGTCATTCCGGAGGCGAGCAGCCATATGAGATCGGTGTGCGACGCTCGGCTCCGGGTGTACGAGACCGTCGACGCGGGAGAGAGCTGGACCGAGCGCGCGTCCGGGCTACCCCAGGAACACGCCTACGTGTCGATCCTGCGCGAGGCGATGGACACCGATGGCCTGGATCCGTGCGGCGTCTACTTCGGCACGTCGACGGGCCACCTCTACGCCAGCCGCGACGGTCAGGCCTGGACGGCGATCGCCGCCCACCTCCCGAAGATCCTCTCGGTGACGGCCACCCTCGACTGAGCGCTCGAGCTCTTGCGGACGAGGTTAGCCGCGCTCCTCCGGATGCCAGCGGACGATCGCCGCCCCGCTCGTGTAGCCACCGCCCACGGCGGTCAGAATCACGTACGTGGGGCTCGGAAGAGGACCGTGCTTCCCTCGAAGGACCTCGTCGAAGCCGATCCCGACGGAGCCCGCCGAGTTGTTGCCGTACCGATCGATCGTGTGGACCACGCGCCCGTTCGGCAGGTTGAGCTGTTTCTCGAGACCGCGAGTAATCCGGAGGTTGGCCTGGTGAGGTGTCACGTAGTGGATCTGATCCCAATCCAGATCCGCCTCGGACACGGCCCGCTTCGCGGCGTTCGCCATCGCGTTGATGGCGGCTCGGAGCACATGGGGGCCACCGCCCATGCGCAGCTTCGGGCTTCCCTCCCAGTCCCACTCCCAACCGCCGCTCCGCATGTTCAGGTGCTCGTAGGAGTAGTCGGCATCCAGGAAAGGCGGGGTGATGACCTGCCCGTTGTCGCCATCGGAGCCGGGAGTCAGCACGGCCGCACCGGCCCCATCCGCGAACAGGACGGCGGTCTTCGGATCGTCGTAGTCAGTGACCCTGGAGAGCGCGTCGCCCGATACGACCAGGACGTTCCTGGCCATGCGACTGTTGATCATCGCGTACGCGTTGGCGATCAGGTAGACAAAGCCGGCGCAGGCGGCGTTCACGGTATAGCCGGTCACCTTGGGAATACCGAGCATGGATCCGATCGTGCAGGCCATGTTGGGAACGGTGTCGGAGGGCGATACGGAGGACGCGATCAGCAGATCGATCTCCTCGGGCTGCATCTCCGCGTCAGCAAGCGCCAGGCGGCAGGCTTCCGCACTCAGATCTTCGGTGGTGGCGTCCTCCTCCCAGGGAATCACTCGGCGCTCACTGATGCCGGTGACCTGAATCGACCAGGCGTCGAACACCTCGGCAGGCGACAGGGAATCGGGGTCTTCGACCTGCCGCAGCGCGGCGCGAGCCCGCTCGACATCGAAGGCGCCTTGTATCCCCTCCTGCTCGTAGAGCCGGAAGTTGTCGAGGATGTTGTCGGGCAGATAGCTACCGGTGCCGACGACCTTCACTACGAAAGGCGCGCTCGTCACTCGCCGTCCTTCTCCGTGGATGAGGCTTCGGGATGCGCCGTACCGGGCAGAAACGGCGCAGCGGATTCCGAGCGAAGATAGGGGCGGATCCGAACGGGCTCAAATGAGCCGCCGGGGAGAAGCCCGGGTTGACGGTCGGCGCGAGCGCCTCGCGGCTCGAACGTCCAGCGGATGACCGCGCTAGAAGGGTGGCTTCTGCTGGGGCGCGTTGTAGCGGTCTGGCATCCCGTCGGGCTGGCGCGGAAAGTCCATCGTCCGCCTCACCTCCGCCGCGGCATCGGTAGGCTGATACCCCTGCCTTATCCAGCCGCGTACTTGGGCCGGAAGCCCCAGAACATCGTCGTTGTCATGCCGGCGCGTCGCGGCATCGAGGAGGAGGCTCTCGGCCTCGTCGGGCGGCACGCCCGCGGCTACCAGATCGCCCAACGCCACCATCGATGCGGTCAGGTGGTCGTCTCTCGGGTTCACAGCTGCCACGGTGCGGACCACGTCTTCCGGAACGCCGCGGCCCAACACGTCCGCCGTCGCCTCGAGCGAGGTGATGGTCGCCCGCCGGCCCAGGATCTCGTGGGCCTGGTCGATTCTCTCGGCGTACTCGTCGAGCGCCGCCAGCAGACGATCGGCCCTCACGCCCTTCACCGCCCCTTCCGCGGTATGCTCGAACAGCAGCTCGGTCGGGAATCCGTCCCAGCGCGGCTGCATGATGANNNNGGCCGCATCCGCCGCTGGATATCGGGAGAGGATCTCATCCAGATCGGGCGTCTGCGGGCGGAGCGGTGCGGGCAGCGCCAGCAGGAGGAGGATGGCGCCGAACGCGCCGAACCCGTGACGCGATCGAAGTCGATCGCTTCTTCCGGCCCCACCGGACGGGGTTTCCTTCGAAGAGGTACTCATCGCCAGCACTCCAAGCTCAGGTGCGGCCTCCCTCGGGGAGAATGGCCAGCACGGCGTTGCGATTCCCGAACCCATCTTCCGAGTACCGCTCGGCGTGCGGATCGGTCACCCACCGAGAGCCATCGAGCACGAACATATACTCGTAAACGCCTGGATTGACCGCCAGCCGGGCCGCCCAGACGCCATCACCGTCCGCGTCCTCCAGCTCCAGCGGGGCCCAGCCGTTGAAATCACCGGCAATCGCGACCGAGGAGGCCGAAGGCGCCTCCAGGAAGAGCTGCACATACACGGTATCGTCTTCCGGGGAGCCCGAGAGCTCGCCGGTCCACGGAAAGGCGATGGCCAGCGCAAGCACGGCCAGCGCCGCGAAAGCCGGCGCCGGCGCCACGCGGATCGTCCGCGGCTGCATGAGCCACCTGAAGCCTCGTCGCCACGCCGGGACGCTCGCGACCTCCACGGCCTTCAGCACCCGCGGCGCTAGCCACGCCGGAGCGCCGTGGACCGCGGTCATCCGCACGTCTTCGAGCAGCGCTTCCCAAGCGGCCACTTCGGCTCGCAGCTGATCCGGGAGCTCCTCGACCGCCAGCTCGCCATCCAGATAGCGCTGGACATCTTCATGCATCTCTGGTGATCTCATCTCGTTCACGACACGCCTCGTCGCCGCCGACCACGGGGTCCGCGGCTCATTGGTTCACTGGGTATAATAGCTCTCCAGGAGACGTTGCAGCTCCTCACGAGCCCGGTGCACGCGCATCTTCAGCGCCGGTACCGAGACCTCGAGCTGCTCCGACATCTCCTGGTAGGACCAACCTTCTATGTGCTTGAGCACAAACGCCTCTCTCTGATCGGCGGCGAGCCGCTCGAGCGCACCGTCGATTCGTCGCCGGATCTCGGCCTGCTCCGCCACTGCGAGCGGGCCGGGCTCATCCACCCGAAGCTCCCGCACCTCGTCCAGCGGCTGCTCGCGCCGACGTCGACCCTTCACCTGGTCCTTGCACAGGTTCGCGGCGATCCGAAACAGCCAGCCGCCGACGCGATCCGGGTCTCGGCAACTCGCGAGACTCCGGTAGCCGCGCACGAAGGTCAGCTGCACGATGTCTTCCGCTTCGTCGGGCCGCCCCGTCATGCGCTCGGCGTACCGAAAGAGCACATCCTGATACCGACGCACGAGAACGCCGTATTGATCCTGTCGGCCGTCTAGCACCGCCCTGACGGCCTCTGCGTCGCCCGGTGACTGTGCCTCGGACCGGCCCGTGAAGCTCTGTTCGGAACGCTGCTCGCGACCAAACGCGCGCTCCTCGCCCTGTCGGTCTATCTAACTCTCCGTTCCGCCGTTAAGACGACCCGGGTGGGGCCGTCGTCACACCCAGGGCCCGCTGCAGGACCGGCCTTCCGGGTTTCGAACGGGATCAGGTGGACCGCCTCCGGCGGCACCGTCACCACAATCTCCTCCTGCACCGTCAGATCCAGCCTCTCATAGGTGCGCACTGGTAGCTCGATCTCCATTCGGAGTTCCCGGGATGATCCGCGTGCCTCCACCTCCAATGTGAACGTCGGGCCGCGGAGCTGTCGAGAGAGCAACGTGGCCAGGACCGAGTTACCGGCGAGCTCTCTCTCCTCCGAAGGCGCCCTCGAGACGATGAAATTCTCGGGCCTGACACAGATCCACACCGGGCCTGGAGTCTCGACCCCCGTTCGCCAGGCGGCCTCCAGAACCAGGTCTCCTGTTGCGACCACCGCCCGTCCGGCCGCGACTTCGCGCACGGTACCCTCGAACAGGTTCCTCACGCCGACGAAGCGCGCGACATCGAACGTCGCCGGATGGCGAATGACGGCCAGAGGATCGCCCACCTGCTCGATGCGGCCATCACCGATCACGGCCAGCCGATCCCCCATCGCGCAGGCGTCTCGCAGCTCGTGTGTGACGTATACCACGCAGAGGCCGAAGGCCGCCTGGATGCGCTTCACGTCTTCGTGAAGACGCTCCCGCATGTTCGTATCCAGGGAAGAGAAGGGCTCGTCCAGCAGGAGGATGCGCGGTTGCTGCATGAGAGCACGAGCCAGGGCCACCCGTTGTTGCTGCCCACCCGAGAGCTCGCTCGGGTATCGATCCTCGAGACCCCCCAGCCTGGTCACCTCGAGAAGTCGCTCGAAGCGGCCGGCCGCGTCGGGGCCGTCCCCGGCGAACAACACGTTCTCACCGACCGAGAGATGGGGAAACAGGCTGGGCTCCTGGAAGACCAGACCCACGGGCCGCTCCTCCGGGGGCACCAGCTTCCCTTCACCGAAGACCGTGGCGCCGGCCAGGCTCAATCGACCCTCGTCGGGATCGAGCAGCCCGGCGACCACCCTCAGAAGGGTGCTCTTGCCGGCACCCGACGGCCCGAAGAGGGAGAGGATCTCCTGGTGGGCATCCAGATCGGCGGCGAGCAGGAAATCACCCAGCCGGAGGGAGAACCCTGCCTCGATCAGCGGACCCTCGGCGCGCGGCGCCTCCGGAGCGACGTCGGTCGCCGTTCCGGCACCACCCGGCGCGTCGCGTGCCGGGCCCCTGAGCCGTGCGACGTTTCGACCGTTTCGCGTCTGCGCCTCGAAGCGCTGGGCCAGCAGCAGGATCGCCGCTGCCAGCGTCAACGCCACGAGGGCGACGGGAAGCGCGGCACGAAGCCCCCGTCCCGTCAGCTCCACCCACAGGTGAACGGGGAGAGATCTCGGATGGTAGGCCAGAACGACGGTCGCCCCGAACTCGCCGGCGGCGCGCATCCAGGCCAGCGCGAGACCGGCTAGGAGCCCGTAGCGCGCGAGCGGCAGGGATATCCTGCGGAATACCTCGCCGTGCGTCCTGCCCAGCGTGGCACCGACCGCCTCCAGACGCGGATCGACGGCGCGGAACGCCGCTTCGGCCGTAAGAACGACGAAGGGCGCGGTGATGAACACCTGAGCGATGACGATGCCGCCGATCGCGTTGACCAGGGTCCAGCCCGCGCTGTCGAGGATCCCGCCGACCAGACCACCGGGACCGTACACGTTCAGCAGGAGCACACCGGCCGCCACTGGAGGCAGAACGAGCGGGATGAGCACCAACGTTCGGACCAGCCAGGGGTACCGCACCCGATCGCGCGCCAGCAAGTACCCGAGCGGCACGCCGCCGAGCGCGGCGAGGAGGGTGGCAAGCGTCGCACTCGCCCCGGAAACGGCGAGCGACCTGGCCAGCCCCGCCCTCTCGACCTGCCGCGCCAGCTCCCCTCCGTCCACGTCGGGCAGAAAAGCGAGCAGCGGAAGCAGGAACGCCGCGAGGAGCGCGCCCGCCAGCACGGCGAACGTCGCTTGTAGCGTACTCCACGCGGGTGCGCGGCGAGCCGGTCTCTCCGCCATGCCCTGAGGATGCCGTTCGGGCGCCTCGCCAGCCACCCTCGCTCGCCGGAGGGTGTGCGAGCCCGCGATTTGCGAACTGCCGGCCGGCCGGCCAACCTACCTTCGATACCCTCTGCCGGAGTCGACCAGGTGCGCATCGAAGACCTGCCCACACCCGCGCTGTTGCTGGATCTCGATCGGCTGGAGTCGAACCTCCGGCGGATGGCCGAGCGCGCGCGCTCGCTCGGCGTAGCCCTTCGTCCCCACATCAAGACCCACAAGTGCGTGGAAGTCGCCGAGCGGCAGCAGGCGCTCGGAGCGTCCGGAATCACCGTATCGACGCTCTACGAGGCAGCCGTCTTCGCGAGCCACGGGTTCTCGGATCAGACCTGGGCGTTCCCGCTGAACCCGAGTCGGATGGGCGAACTGGCGCCGCTGTGCGACTCGATCCGGCTCGGCGTCCTGGTGGACTCCCTCGAGGCGGCGGAGTGGCTCCTCAACGACGGCATCAGGGCTCCGGTCTGGATCAAGGTGGACTGCGGCTATCACCGGGCCGGCGTGGATCCGGAGGGCCCGCTGGCCGAAGAGATCGCTCGGTCATTGCAGGCCGCCACGGGTTTGGCGTTTGCGGGACTCCTGTCGCACTCCGGACAGGCCTACGACGCCGGCTCTCCGGCCGAGATCGGTGTCATTGCCGAGCATGAGCGGACGGTCATGTGCACCTTGGCCGGACGCTTGAGGGATACGGGAATCGAGGTCCCGGGAGTGAGCGTCGGATCGACGCCAGTGATGTCACAAGTGCTTGATTTATTGGGTGTTACGGAGATTCGACCCGGCAACTACGCCTTCTACGACCGAGATCAGGCGTGGCTCGGATCCTGCTCGTACCGGGACGCCGCTCTGACTGTGCTCACCAGCGTGGTCTCCTCACAGCCGGGCGCGGCTCACTCCGTCGTCGATGCGGGAGCTCTCGCGCTTTCCAAGGACCCGGGCCCGGAAGCGGCCCCACCGAGCATGGGCGAGATCTATGAGGACTACGCTCAAGGCCGACTGGCGGCGGGATCGAGAGTCGTCTCCCTCTCCCAGGAACACGGAATCATCAACACACGCTATCCGCTCGGTACGCGCCTGCGCCTGCTCCCGAATCACTCCTGTCTAACTGCATACCAGTTTGATAGTTACTGGGTCACTAGCGGCGACGACATCGTGAATCGATGGCAGATCTGGTCAGGCCGCGAACGCCCCCTGGAACGCCCTGCGATCCAGCCTCCTATCACCTGAAGCAGGCCGACTTCCAGGCTCTTTGAAGGTGCCGCACGGACGCCGCGCACGATTAGGCACACCGCTTGCTGCCTTCCTCTCCCTGATCGAGCCCTTCACACCGGGTTTCGGGGCGTCTCCGGCGGCATTGCGCGGGTCTTGCCGTCTTCCCGGCGCGGGCGTGAGGCGTGGCACGTGGACGGTCCGGATAGCGATATGCAAAAAAGAGCTACGTACAGCGGACCCTACTCCCTGGTATTCGCGGCCGTCACAGTCGTCGTCGGCGGCATCGCGCTGGTCCGTAAGGACAGCATGATCACCATGGCGGTAGCGATCTTCGGCCTGTACATGCTGCACCTGCTCAGCTTGCGTGCCCTGACCCGCAACGCGGCGACCGAGGGCGGATCGAAGCGATCCGCCGGCACGCCCGAGGCCGCCCGGACCAGGCCGGCGTTGGCGGAATCCGGAGCGAAGCCGAAAAGCCCGGCCCGCCGCCCGCTCGACGTAGTCGCCCAGGCAAGCGAGACGCTAGTCCACGCGAGCGATGCGACAGAGGTCGAGAGTGCCGATGGCCCCGTGTTCTTCTCGAGAGAGTCGGGATTCGTGCGGGAGATCGGCGAGCCTTCGATACCGTCGCGACAGAAGCCTGCAACGGAGGACTCGGCCTGGATGGTCCAGGGTTCGAGATCGGAAAGAGAACCGGAGTTTCTGCCGGCCGACAGTGAGGTGACGATGCCGGATTTCGTAGCCCCGAAGGGGGCTTCCGACGTGAAAGAGGCTGCCGAATTGCCGATTCCGAGGAAGTTCGCTCTCGGGACCGTGGCGATCATTCGCCGCGCCCTCGATCCGGCAAAGGTGGCTCGAGTGCTGGAGGAGCAGCGCAAGTTTCCCAAAAAGCGCTTCGGCGAGATCGCGATCGAGCTGGATTACATCACGGAAGCGCAGCTGGACGACCTCCTTGAAGCTCAGAAAGCCGGGCTCTTCACTGAAGAGGAGATTCAGGGCGCACGCCAGAGTCTCGAAGCGTTCCGTCGGAACGCTTCTTCCGCCGCGATTTAGAGGCCCGGCGGCCAAGGCCGGGCCGAAAGCGACGTCGGCATCCGCTCTCGATCGCCGAGGGGCCAGCTCTCCGTCACGAATCCGTCCTCCGTCAGGATCTCCCCTGCTTCATCGCCGAGCAGGAAGGCGATGAATTCGCCCCCTGCCGCCGAGTCGCGTGCGTTGAGCGGTACCGTAGCGGCATACGCGATGGGGACGCCTCGAAAGTCACGTCCGTCAGCGGTTCGATGCTGCAGTCTGCCCAGGGCTTCCGTATCGAGTGGATCACCCTGGCCGAGCTTCCGCGGCAGCCGGACGACTCTCAGGTCGTGCGCCCTCGCTTCTGCCAGGTAGAAGACACCGGCGTCCAGGCTTCCGGTTTGAACCCTGGCACTCAGATGCTCCTCTGGAAACACGCTCTCGCTCCCGGCCGGCCCGGCAAGTAGGTCCCCCGCCAGCCCTGGAAGCCGGTAATGCTGCTCGGCGAGCCGAAAGGCGAAGAGCGTGCGGTAGCCCTTGGGGTCCAGGTCGGGATCGGTGCGGCCGAGCCGAAAACCATCGCGAAACGCCACCGCGTGCCAGGCCAGCTCCCCGCGCCCCGCGCTGTCCAGTGCCGACGCGAAACGGCTCTCCGCCGAGTAGGCGATCACGATCTCGCTCCGCGCGAAGACCACGGCCCAGCCCGGGTCATGGGGACCGAGTAGCTGAAGGGTGGCGGGATCGGCCGTGATGTACACGTCGCGGCGCCACACGCCCTCGCGGATGAGGTGGGCGCCGGCCACGGAGCCTCTCGGGTCTCCGCGCACGGCCCGCCCGCTCTTTTCACGAAACCCCTGCTCGAGCTCGGCCATCGTCGCGGTGAGCGACGCGGCGTACGTCACGTCCACTGCATCGTTCTCGCCGACCACCGGCCGGCAGCCGGGCCCGCTGGCCACGGACAGCGCCGCTACCGAGATCCCCACCCGCAGGACCCTCAACAGGCCCACGTTCCCCACCTCTTCATTCATCCTCGACTCGGTCCCGGAGCGCGCGGCGGTAGTCCGCGGGCGTGTCGATATCCACCGGAGCCTTCAGGTCGATGTGGACCGGTAGGAAACCGAGTCCCCCGCGGTCGAGAACCGCACTGAGCCCTCGGTCGCCCTCGCCGTCCTGGAGGAGGGGGAAGAGCGAGCGATCCACGATGACGGGGTGCCCGGGGCGGTCGCGATAGACGGCTCGCGCCACCGGCTCTCCACCGCGCCACGCGTCGGCGACATGCCGGATGACGGCCGGAGACACGCCCGGCTCGTCGCCGAGGAGGATCACCGCGGCCTCCACGTCGGACCGGGCCGCCAGGCGGCGAAACCCCGCAGACAACGAGCCGGCGACTCCCTCTTGGTAACGCGGGTTGTCGACGAGCTCGACCTCCTCTTCGCCCACGGCCGCACTGACCTCCTCGGCCCGATGACCGACCACGACCACGATCGGCCGGAGACCTGCCGTTACCGCGGCACGCACCGAAGCGCGAACGACCGTGATGCCATCGAAGGGGAGAAGGAGCTTCGAGCCGCCCGGATGCCGGAGGGAGGCGCCCGCCGCCAGCACGAGACCAGCGATGAGGCCCCGATCGCTCACGTTATACCGTGCTGAACCGCAACGACTTCGGCGAGGATGGCGAGGGCGATCTCTTCGGGAGTATCCGAGCCTATATCGAGACCAACCGGCCCGCGGATCCTCGCGATCTCCGACTCCTCGATGCCCCGATCGGCCAGTGCCTCGCGACGGAGCCGCTGGGTCCGTTTCCCACCGATCTGGCCGACGAAGCGGCATCCGGCGCGCAAGGCGGCCTCGAGGGCGGGCAGATCGAGCTTACGGTCATGAGCCAGGACGACGACGCTCGCGAATCGGTCCAGACCTACCTCCTCGAGGCCTTCATCCGGCCACGCCTCGAGGACTCGAGCCGCGTCGGGGAAAGCGTCCGGCGATAGAAAGGCGCCGCGTGGATCGATCACGAACACCTCGAAGCCCACGAAGGCAGCAAGGTGGCAGAGAGAAGCCGCGACGGGGGAGGCCCCCACGATTGCCAGACGCGGCGGCGGGAGCACCGGCTCCACGAAGACGGCGGCGGATTCTCCTCCGTCGGCGACCTCGAGAATGCCCGTTGACCCGGAGTCGAGCAGAGGCTTGGCACGCTCGATGAGGCGCGCACCGCCCAGGTCGGACTCGAGGGTCCCGATGGGCGCGGCACCCTCGGCGGCAAGCAGGCGGCGACCCTCCAACCGTCCGGATATGCCGGTCATCAGTATCGCCGGACGGGAGCGCTCCAGCGCCTCGTGAAGGGCCTCCCAGGTCGGATCGTCGGCGACGTACCTGTCGGCGAAGACCTCTATCTCGCCGCCGCAGGCGAGGCCGACCTCCGCCGCCATCTCATCGGTGATGCCGTAGCTGAGCAGGCGGGACTGTCCACCGGCCAGAATCTGCCGCAGGTGCTCGTGGAGGTCCCCCTCGATACAGCCGCTCGAAACCGAGCCCGCAAACTCGCCGGCGTCGTTCACGGCGAAGCGTGCTCCAGGCCGGCGAGGGGCGGATCGCTGAGCTCGGACGAGCGTCGCGAGACCGGCCGGCACTCCCTCCCGACTCCAGCGCTGGAGCGGTTCCAGGACCTCCAGCAGGCTCATCCTGCTCATCGCGGCAGGTCGTCGAGAGGCTCTAGCAGGCCACGCTGCGGCCGTCGACGTGCTCGCGGCGGCGGGTCATCCCCCGGCGCGGACCCGGCGGATCTCGGCCGCCAGCGCGGGAACGACCTCGAACAGGTCGCCGACGATGCCGTAGTCCGCGACGCTGAAGATCGGTGCTTCGGCATCGCGGTTGATCGCGACGATCGTCTTCGCGGTCCTCATGCCGGCCAGGTGCTGGATCGCTCCACTGATTCCGACGGCGAAGTACAAGCTGGGCGAGACCACCTTCCCCGTTTGTCCCACCTGCTCGGAGTGCGGGCGCCAGCCCGCATCTACGACCGCGCGGCTGGCTCCCAGCGTCGCATCGTCGCCCAGCGCCTCCACGAGATCTTCGAGGACCGACCAGTTCTCCGGGTCCTTCATACCTCTCCCGCCGGAGACGACGATGTTCGCTTCCGAAACATCCAGGGCTTCCCGATCCCCGGTCTCTATCCCCGTCACCCGCTGAGCCGCGGGCTCGCTGGCGATCTCCACGACCTCGATGGACCCGCCGGCGGGGCGTTCTCTTGGTCGAAAGACGTTCGGACGAACGCTGATCAACGCCGGCAGCTCCGAGAACGCGACGGTAGCGATCGCCTTGCCGGCGAACATCGGTCGAGTCGCCACCGGCCGGCCGTCGTCGACGCCCACCGAGACCACCTCCGTCGCCAGCCCGCGATCGAGCCGAGCGGCCGCCCTCGGGGCGAGGTCCTTGCCCTGGGCCGAAGCGGGAAAGACCACGGCGGCGTACGCGTCCCGGCCGACCAGATCCTCGCAGAAACGGACCGCAGCGTCGGCCGCGTAGCTGGAGAACGCCGGGTCCTCGGCCACGAAGATTCGATCGGCCCCGTATCGCCCCAGATCGGGTGCCCGCTGGGCCATTCCGGGCGGACCGAGCAGAAAAACGTCCACCGATCCGCCTAGCTGCTCGGCCAGATCTGCGCCGGCCGTCACCGCCTCGGACGCCACCGGGCGCAGCTCTCCGTCCCGTGTTTCGGCGTAAACGAGTACTCTTGCCATCCTATATCACCCTGATTGGAGCCTGACCGGAACTCGGCCTCAGATGAGTGCCCGATCGCGAAGTCGGCGAACCAGCTCCGGCACCGCTTCCTGACCTTCGCCGACGATCTCCCCCCCGGCCCTCGGTGGCGGCTCTTGCAGCGACACGATCCGGACCTTGGCCTCGGCAAAGCCGATATCCTTCACCTCGAGGGGCTTCTTCTTCGCGGCCATGATACCCTTCAAGCTGGGATAGCGCGGCTCGTTCAACCCCTTCTGGGCACCGACGACCGCCGGGAGGTCGAACTCGACGATCTCGTGCCCGCCCTCGATCTCCCGGTGCGCCACCACATGCCGCCCCTCGATCTGGAGCTCCACGACGACGCTGGCGCATGGCAATCCCAGCAGCTCCGCAACCATGGCCGGGACCTGCATGTTGTCATCATCGATCGCCTGCTTGCCGAACAGGATCAGGTCGTACTCCCGGCCGGCGATCTCCTCCGCCAGAGCCCGTGCGATCACGAGCCCGTCCGCTGATTCAGGCGAGGTGAGCAGCACGGCTTCGTCCGCTCCCATGGCAAGGGCGGTGCGCAGGATCTCCTTCGACTCTTCCGGCCCCACCGAGAGTACCGTCACGAGGCCGTCGCCCGCCTCCTCCTTGAGCCGGATCGCCCTCTCGAGCGCAATCTCGTCGTACGGATTCATGACGTACTTCACACCGGCCGGATCGATGCCGGCGCCATCTCCGGCGATCCGGATTCGCGCTTCGCTGTCGGGGACACGCTTGATGCAAACGATCGACTTCACGTTTCGGCACGCTCGTCTTTGATGGTGTCTGCGTCTTCGATGGTGTCTGCGTCGTTGCGCCGAGGAGTCAGAGGATCTGGATCTCCTCGATCTCGTCAGAGGTCAAGGAGTAGAGACGATAGGCGATCAGATCGATCATCTCGTCCGTTACCTGCAGCTCGCGACGGATGCGCGAGTGGTGGCCGTTGCCCGAGATCTTCGCGTTGCGCAGGCCGACGAGCCGCGCCGCGAGCCAGAGCATGAAATCATGCGCGACGTCCCGGTGCTCGCGCTTCCGGTCCGGCTCGCCGCTTTCGCCGCTCGGCAGGAGCGCGTCTATGAATGCGAGAAGACCGGGAAAGACCATCTCGGTGAGCTCGCGATCACCGATCATCTCCTCGTCGGTGGTCTCCTCCCAGCTCAGCTCGTTCCAGTACAGCTCGCATGCCTCCTCGAACAGGTGCTTCCGCGACGCCGGACTCGTTCCGCGAACGACGACGTCGCGCGGCCCGACGTTACGTCCCAGGGCACGTCTCAGTGCGCGCAGTCGCTCGGTGACGAGGGTTTCGGCCGCCATCCGCATTCCGCCTTCCGGCAGAGCGGTTTCAGGGAGCGCGGAGAGTTGTGCGTCTTCGGGCATCGGAGTTCTCCTTGTGACCTCCATCGATCAGTCCGAAGAAGATGAAGGTCGGGTCGCGGGAGAACAAGCCGGAGAGAGAAGCCGGCGCAGCGTCACGGCGAAGAGAGCTCAAGGTCCGGCGAGGCGTCGGAGGGTCGCCAAGTTGCGTCGGTCGGCCGCCACCGGATCCTCACCCTTCGGCGTCTCCAGCACTCGCGGAACCGAGCTGAGACGGGGATCCTGCATCAGGTGGCGGAATGCCCCCTCTCCGAGCTCACCAGCGCCGATGTCCGCGTGCCGGTCACGGTGGCTCCCCAGCGCGCCGAGCGAGTCGTTGCAGTGGATCAGCTCCAGTCGGCCGAGGCCGATCACCTCATCGAAGCGCTCCACGACGGCGTCATAATCACCTCGGAGATCGTAACCGGCCGCGAATACGTGTGCCGTGTCGAAGCATACGCCGAGCCGTTCTCGAACCTCCGGCGGCTGGCCGTCGATCAACGCGGCGATCTCCTCGAAGCGGCAGCCGAGCGACGAACCGGTTCCGGCGGTCGTCTCGAGGAGTACGCGGGTCCGGCCGGGCACGTCCCGCACCACGTGTCCGATCAGCTCCGCGTTTTGCCGCAGGGCGGAGTCGCGACTTCCGGCGGTCGCGTTGCCGGGGTGGGTGACGAGGAAGTCGAGGCCCAATCGTTCGCAGCGCTCGAGCTCTGCTCGGAAAGCTCGCACCGACTTGTCCCGAAGGAGCCGGTCCGGCGTCGCGAGGTTGATCAGATAGCTGTCGTGAGAGGCGGCCACGACGATCCCGGCCTCACGGCGAGCGCGATCGAACTCGAGGACGGCGTCCGCCGTCAGGACGCGCTCCGCCCACTGCTGTGGTGACTTGGTGAACAGCTGAAGGGCATCGGCTCCGAGCCGCCCGGCGCGAGAAGGCGCCCGCTGGAGCCCACCGGCCGTCGAGACGTGAGCTCCGAGCGGCGGCAGTGACGGGTCTCGAGCGATCGGTCGCGCGTTCGCGCCTATGGCCGGGGCGGTGTCCGGTCGGGAACAGTCCGCTGCTCGGCAGCGGGAGGCGGCCGGCGGTCCCGAGGGATCTGGTT
The DNA here is from genome assembly GCA_039588495.1 of Gemmatimonadota bacterium. Classification (GTDB taxonomy): domain Bacteria; phylum Gemmatimonadota; class Gemmatimonadetes; order Palauibacterales; family Palauibacteraceae. The sequence goes on from JBDGZR010000025.1 coordinate 35,204, forward strand.
GTTTCGGCGCAAGTCCTGGCCGCGCTGTCGCGCTTGCTGAAGGAAGCGCTGCCGGAGCCACAGGAAGCGCGCCCGCTCCAGCGGCGCCATGAACTCGGAGAGCCGGCGCTGCTCGTCCACGTTTATCTCCGCCTCCTGGACCTGCGTTCGCATCACCTCGTCCAGCAGTTGCGCCACCCGCTCCTGGTCCACCCGGTCGCCCCGTGCCACCTCGGCAAGCTCGCCGAACAGGGTACGGCGACGCGCCGCGAGGCCCTGGCGCTCCTCCCGGCTTCGCTGGAGCGTCGACCTCAGCCTCTCGGCGCGGCTCTCATCGAGATGGAGCGCCTGAGCGACTCTCTCGGAGAAGCGATCCGTCAGCTCGGCCGCATTGGCTCCCTGGCCGGCCTCCTGGGCAAGCGCGCGGCCGGCCTCCTGGCCGCCCAGGAGCAGGAAGGCCGTCAGGACTCGGAAAGCGACGCCGCGAAACCGAATCACAGCTCCAGCTCCTCGGGCGGTCCGTCCAGTCCGTCCAGATCGTTCAGGTCCTCGCCCTCGAGATCCAACCACGCCGGCCCACCGGCCCCTCCGAGCGCAGCACGAAGATCCGTCTCGCCCGGATGCAGCTCGGCAAGATCCGTCTCCCAACCGGCGAGCGCTTCGTCAGCGGACCAGCTGCCCTCGACCTCTCCGTTCGTCCGGCTCGCGAGCCAGACCGCATAGCTCGCGAGCACGACCGCGATGCCCGCCGCGGCACGCCACAGGCCGGCACGCCACGCCGTGCGGCCGGGGGGCGGAAGAGGCGTGTAAAGACGCTCCGCCTCGGAGGGCTCCAGGCGGGGCTCGGGCGCCGCCAGCAGTGCCTCCAGGATCTCGAGCTCCTCCCCGCACGCCGCGCACGATGCGAGGTGGGCCTCGACATCCGCCCGTTCGTGGTCGGAGAGCCGGCCCCTCACGTACTCCGGCAGCCGGTCCGTTGCGTGGAGCTCGTTAACGCTCCGATCCTCCAAGCTCATTGCACTCCTCGTCGTGCTCGGGGCCGCGTCTCTCGGCCGCGGTCTCCACTCCGAAATGTTCCCTGAGCTTACGGATGGCATGGTGATAGCTCACCCTCGCCGATCCCTCGCTCGTTCGCAGCGCCCTGGCGATCTCACCGTACGTTAACCCCTCGGTCGTGCGGAGGATCAACGCATCTCGCTGCTGAGGGGGAAGCGTGCGCGCGAAGACCAGGGCGCGCTCGGCCATGTCGCGGCGCGCCACCCCCTCATCGGGCCGGTTCCCCGCCACGACGTGATCGGCCCTCTCGATCGCCAGCTCCCGGCGCCGCGCCTGCCGGCGGACCCAGTTCGTGGTCTCGTTGATGGCGATCCGGGCGAGCCAGCTCCGAAAGCTCGACTCGCCCCGAAAGCGGCCGATGCCGGCCGCCGCCTTCGCGAACGTCTCTTGCACCACATCCAGCGCCGCCGCCCTATCTCCGGTCGTGCGCACCGCCAGGCGGAAAACAAAACCCGCATGGCCCTCGTAGAGATACCGCCAGGCCTCCTCGTGGCCGCGGCGTGCTTGCTCGACCGCTTGTGGCTCGTCTAGCATCTGTCGCAGCCATTAGAAAGACCTGTACGGTTCCGCGGGCCGCCAGCGTACCCACGGGCCCGTCGATCGTTGGACGGCGCAGGACGGCTAAACGTTAACGCAACGTTTGCACGACGAGGCCGCATCGTCCAGCATGTCGGGAGAGACGGTAGGGGAAGCCGGCCCCCGACCGGGGTGTGCAAGGAGCGGGAAGCCGGCACCCGCCCGGCAGGTCCGTCAGAGAGTCTTGAGAGAGTCTAGGGAGAGGAAGAGATGAAACGCGAGTGGTTCGTGGCCGCCGTGTTTGCGGCCGTGTCTCTGGCTTCGGCCGTTCCGGCGTCGAGCCAGGATAGGGATGTGACGGTCGTGGGGTCGGATTCGGTGCGTCAGGTGACTCTCGACCAGGCCGTCAGGATCGCGCGCGCCCTCAACCCGGAGCTCCGGG
>JBDGZR010000026.1:0-22910 GCA_039588495.1 Gemmatimonadota bacterium
CCGCTAAGAGGTTGCGCTTCGTCTCCGCTCGGAGGATTCGCTCAGCTCGGTCGCTAGGCGGCCAAGATTGGGGGCGTTCGCTACTCCGTTGTCAGCAGAATGAGTCTATTCAGCCATCTCCTGTTTCAGGCGGGACAATTTAAAAGGCCTCTAAAAAGAGGACTCAGGACCCGCCGGCGCAAGGCAAACTGCGCTAATACCGGCGCAGAAAGCCTCAGCGGGACGCCCCAACCCATCGGTTGGTCGCGTCCAGGCACGCCAGAATCGCCGCTTCTTCGAGCGAATCGTGCACTCGACTCACGCCGGGCAAGGTCATCGACCGCCTGCCTGCAAACGCCCTAACAAGAGCGATCACAAGAGGTTGGCCGGCAACCTGTGTGCTCGACACGTCCGAAATGACGAATCGCACCCTGGAATCGTACGCGTCTTCCAGGGCCCGCAGCACGGCGCTGGCTGCTACCTCGAGGCGTACAGTTGCATAGTCCGCGCCTTCCGCCTCGCCAACGTGTTCTGACTCTTCCTTCTGGAGCTTGACGCGGCAGATCGCCTGACCACCCCGTCGCTCGATATCGAAGGTCTCGAGTAACACCTCCCTGCCACCCGACTCGGCAACGGCCGCGGCGGGTGCGGGTGCATGAACCGGCTGTGGCTTGGCCTGAGGAATGTCTGGCTCCTGAACCTGGGCCACGGAGATTCTTCTGTGGTCGATCTCCATGCTGAACTCGGCCATCAGCGCGGATTCGATGTTTCGGACGATCTGCTTTGCACCGGGGCCGGAGCTCGAGAGCACATGGATCTCCTCGATCCCGCCTCTTCCGTCCGGTACGAGCTTGATCGCGTCCACGCCCTCGAGGCTGGAGAGAAGATGTTCGATTCGCCGCAGGCCCCACGGATCGAGACCGGCTACGTCTTCCATAGCCTCTGGTCCTTCAGGCATCATCGAGCGTACTCCCCTCTGCGGACAGGATGGATCCTGTTGCCACCCTGGGCCTTCGCGATGTAGACAGCTGCGTCGGCTTCGGCGAGCAGGTCGTCGGCGGCCAACACGGTGTCGCGAGCCCCGATATGATACGCGATCCCAACACTTACCGTAACTCCCACCGTACCGTTCGGAGCAGGCAGGGCGATCTTGGAGATACGGTCACGGATCTCGTCGGCCACGCGCTCGACACCCTCGAGCTCGGCGTTCACGAGGAGCACGACGAACTCGTCGCCTCCGAAACGAGCAGCCACGTCCGTCGACCGAACGCTGTCTCGGATGGCGTCGGCCACGGAGCGCAGCAAGTCGTTGCCGGCCTGGTGCCCGTATTGGTCATTAGCCTCCTTGAAGCCGTCGAGATCGAGGAAGAGCATCGCGAGCGTCGAGCCTGTTCGATTGGCTCGCGCCACCTCTTCCCCGAGTCGATCCTGTAGGGCTCGATAGCTGTAAAGATCCGTCAGAGCATCATGCGCGGCGTCACGCGCCATGCCCTCGTACTGACGAATCATGTAGTACGGGCAGATCGTGAGGGTGGCTCGTTCCCGAGCGACCGCCGCTGCGAACGATGTACAGGTCATGTGCCCGCAGGCGCCGCAGTCCCAGGGCTCGCCTCCAGGAGCCGTTCCGATCTGGTCCAGCACGCCCTGGACACTGGCCTCCTGAAGAGCGGGGAGCGCCGCCCTAGGCTCATAAGTCGCCGAAAGGTCAACACCTGCAGGCCGCTCGATTACTGGCGCGAGAGCCCTGTTTCGCTCGGTCAGCTCGACGATGCCTCGGCGCCAGAAGAGCTGGTCGTGTGGGCCCAAGGCGGGATGATCGAGCGCTCCTTCAAAAGGAAGGATGTCGATAAAGCCCAAAACCTTACCCTCGTTGACCGCCCAAGCGACGGCCTCGAGGGAATGGAGGCCCCGGAGCTTCATCAGAGCGCGCGATGAGAGGCGCTGCTCATCCAGCATCGCACGCGGCAGTCCTCCGGCCGCCGACAGGTATCGTCGAGTCTCCGGTGGAATGACATTGAGCGTCTGGAGCTGGTCGGTAGGCGTCGCATCTCGCTCCTCGAGCAGACGGCCGAGCTCGGCGAGGGACAGCGAGGCGTCGACCTCGTCGTCCCCCTGAGGTCCCGCCGAATGCACACCCGCGTACACGATAGGCGAGTCTCCGAAGGCGTCTCGAAGGAAGCGCGCGAGCGCGATTGTCGGCGTGACGACGGGGGCCAGGTAGGGCACGAGCTCAGGATATCTCGCCCGCACATAATCGACGACGATCGGACTGGTCGAGCGAATCCACGTACCCGGCCCCTCTTTCTCTTTCCAGAGCCGAAGGTACTCGGCGGCCACCAGCTCGTCGCCGAGGTTGTCGAAGAAGACCGAACGAAAGCCAGCAGAGAGACAGGCGTTGACCAGCTGTTCGGGAGTTGCCGGATAGAAGCCGACGATCGCTTCGGAGGGGAGGATGAGGAGGGCACGACCGCCCTCGATAGCGCCCTCGACGCTTCTGGTATCCCCGACCACATCGATTGCGTCGTGGGGGCAGGCCGGCACGCAGAAGCCGCACTCCGTGCAGGTCGACTCGACGATCTCGAGATCGTCTCCTCGCACCGATATCGCCTCGACCGGGCATGCCCTGACGCACGCCATGCAGGCGACGCACCGATCGTTGATGGAGAGACTAAGACTCACTGCTTTCCGAACCGCTGACCTTCCAGAACCTGCTACAGCCCGTGACCCCCCGGCGACCCACACACGAGGAGCGCGCCCCAAAGCGACGCTACAAGAAGCAGGCCCTCGACCGACATGCGCCACCGTCCCGAGGTAGACACACGGTAAGTCTACTTGCGGAAACCTGTTACGAGGCTCACTCCTCAGGCGGACCGGGTTGTTCGTCGCCGGTCCGAAAGGCGCCCGCGGGCATCTGTGGCGAGGCCGACACGATCCCGGGCTGGTGCCCAGGTGTTCCGGCGAGGCTCGGGCGCGAGGTTCTGTCGCTGGCGGGCAAGTCCGGGGGTCACGGCGTGATTGCCTCGATGCAACGAATGTCGTCGTGGTCCGTGTGATTAACGTAAGTTGATACCGGTATGGCGATTAGATGCTCTTCTGCCAGCGGTACGAGGAGCTTCCGGAGATCCTCGTGCCGCCGAACTCCGGGACTCAGCCAGAGGCGATGATCGTCGGGCGGGATAATGACCGGCATCCGGTCGTGCAGGGGAGCAACGAGGTCGTTCGCATCGGTCGTCAGGATGGTGCAAGATTCGATGGTCTTTCCGGCGCGCTCCCAATGCTCCCACAAACCCGCGAAACAGAACGGAAGCCCGTCCGGTCGTTGGAGATAGAACGGTTGCTTCCGACCGCCCTCGCGCTTCCACTCGTAGAATCCGTCCGCGACCACGAGGCAGCGACGATCCGCGAACGCGTCCTGGAAGGCGGGCTTGGTGTGCGCTGTTTCGGCCCTCGCGTTGATCAACGTCGGCCAAGAGGACACTTCGTCAACCCAGTAGGGCATGAGTCCCCACCTGAGCAGCGCCAGCTCGCGGCCTCCGCGCCGCTCGTCGTAGCGGATGACGGGAATTCCCTGGGTCGGCGCCACGTTGTACCGGGGAGAGAGCGCGTCTGGCTCGAAATAGTCCACCTCGAACAGGCGCGCGACCTCCGCTGCTTGCGTGGTGAGAGTGAAGCGGCCACACATCTTCGCTAGGAGCCTTCCGAGGCTTCTGGTAGGGGCGGGATCTCGAGCTTCTCGGTGTGGATCCCACCAGGAGTGGTGAAGTAAGCGATATTGCCCCTGCCTCGCTCACCCGAGGGATCGATCGCCCCGGCATACAGACGCAGACCGGCGGGGATTCCGCAAAACAGAAAGCTCCCGTTTTGGTCCGCCACCGTCTTGAACCGCGAGAGCGACTCGGGGCCAGAGATCCCAGCGACCTTCCAAGCCGAGAGCGTCTCGACGTCGACTGGAGCTGCCAGCACACCGAGGACGTGTGTGGAGAGATGGACGATTGCGCCCTGAACCGGCAGGCCAGTACCCGTCTCCATGACCGTGCCTGCTATCACCGACATCTCCAACTCTGGCGCTTCGCCGGACTCGCCTACGGCCGCGGGACAGAGAGCCGGAATCAAGGCCGAGGCGGGCGGGACGGCGAGATCGACCCGGGTGACCTCACCTTCCTGAACGACTGCTTTCTGCAGCACCGATCCGAGCCGGAGCGCCTTCGCTCGGCGATGCGAAAAGGTCAAGTAGAACTCTCCGACCGGAAGGTTATTCAGTGAGTATCGTCCCTCGGCGTCGGACGTCGTTCGCAGGTTCGTGCCGAGCAGGGAGACCGTAGCGCCGCCGAGCGGCGCGTTCGAGGTGCTGTCGAACACCTGACCCGAGAGCGCTCCGCGGCCCGGCGTGAGCCCACCCGAGGCCACGGTGATCCGCCCCTGCGCATCGGCGACGATGAGCACCTCCCCGCCCTGTTCCACGATCGCGCCAAGCCTGATCCTCCGTCTCGCTCTGGGAGGGTTTCCGGGAACCGCTGGACCCGTCCTTTCCATCACCGTGATCTCTTCGAGCACTGGCATGCGGATATGCCAATCATTGACGATCCAGGCGCCGTCGGGAAGGCGGCGAAAACCGACGCGACCGCCCAGCTCGTCTGACTCGACACCGGACGGCAGGTTCTCGTACCTGTAGTGGATGAACTGAAGTTGAGCGGTCGACCGATCGAGCCACAGCACGCCGCTTATGTCGGTTCGGTCGGTTTCGACGAGTGGCTCGAAACCCAGTCCGATCATACCAGAGGTCTCGCCGCCGCCCTCCACGACCCGGAAGCAGTGATCATCGAGGAAAAGATCGGATAGCAGGACCTGCGCATCGGGTGCGAAGTACTCTGTGGTGTCGGAGGGTAGGCGGCGCGTATAGCCCGAGGCAGCGAGCTCCTCAACGGGCAGCGCCTGAAACGGATTCACCGCGAGACCACTCTGGATCTCCGTTTCCTCCGCAAGAACTCGGAGATCTCGCGGGTCGAGCGTGCTGCGGTGAAGTCGTGTCGTGAATCGGAAGGCACGCTGCTTCTCCGTCCAGACCGCGGTGGTCAGCGCCTTTTTCGCTTCCTCCCACACCCGAGCCATCCGTCGGCCATCTTCCGGTCGACTCTCGCATCGTCGTTCGCCCTCGACGCTGATGGTGGCCAGCTCGACGGGGCTCACGGGCATTTCCAGGCGGTATTGTATCGGCGGACCCGGCCTCAGGCTCAGCGGAGCGGAGGAGAAGCTGTCGTACCCGATTCGCTCTGCCCTCACCGTATAGCTGCCTCCCGTCGGCGCCTGCAGCACGAAGACTCCGAGGTCGTCGGTGAGTGTCCCCGCCACGGTGGAGTCGCTTCCGCGCAGGAGAACAACGAAGGCTCCCTCGATCGGTGTTCCCGAGCCTTCCTCGACGAGCGTCCCCCGGACCGACTGGGCTTCGAGATTCGAGAAGTGGAAGAGGATGGCCAGGCAACCGGGAAGCGCCAGGGCATGGAAGGGCCGTGACGCCGCGCGGAAATGCGATCGGGACACCGGGATCTGCAGCTTCGGCTCAGGACCCGCTCGAGCTCTCGGTCGGGGCAGCTACCTCGAAGATAGCCTCGCGAATCTCATCCTCGGCGACCGTGAAATAGAATACCTCCTCGGCGCCTATCCCTTCTTGATCCCCCGAACTCGCCGCCGAATAGAGTCTGATTCCGGTCGGGACTCCACAGAACAGAAAGCCACCGTTGTGGTCCGAGGTCGTCTCGAGCTGGATCTTCTCGACGCCCGCGTCCGGTTCGGCGAGGTCCGAACCCTCGAACACTCCACCGAGGTGGGTCGACAAGCGCACGGTGGCATCCTGCAGCGGGTCTCCCGAGAGGGCGTCGATTACCAGACCTACGACTATGCCCTCGTCACTCTCCTGCCCCGGGCACAAGGTTGGCGCCAGGCGCCGGGCCGTCGGAATCGTGAGGTCGACCCTGACTCGAGTATCTTCCTGTATCCGAACGGGCCGGAGAGCTGAGCCGAGACGAAGCATGCCCACTCTCGGGTGGGAGATCGTGACGAAGAAGTCTCCGGCCGGCAGATAGTCCATCGAGTACTGACCCTCTTCGTCGGTCGTCGTCCGGAAGTTGGTACCCAGAAGGGCAACCGTCGCGTGAGAGAGGGCCGCATTCTGCGTGCTGTCGAACGCCACTCCGATCAGGGAGCCACGGCCCGTCGGGCCGACCGAGTGGCCGACCGGGTCGGAGATTCCGACGAGCGCCCCGCCCTCTTCCTTGACGGCCACCAGCTTCCGCTTCTCTCGCAGGCGGCGGAGACTGCCTGGCACCGGATGTGGGTTGCCCTCCAGCGTGACCTCGGTGACCGGCATGCGGATATGCCAATCGTCCACCACCCAAGCCCCGCCAGGGAGCATGCGGAACTCGAGGCGCCCGCCGAGCTTCTCGGCACCCCTGATCCTCCCGGGAAGATACTCGTAGCGGTAGTCCACGGATCGGAGGTGAGCATCACGTGCGCTCAACCAGAGCACGCCACTCACGTCCGTCTTGTCACCGTCTCGCTTCACCGGCTCGAACTCGAGTCCTATCATCCCGTCCATGTCGCCTCGTCCCTCGACGACCCGGAAGCAATGGTCGTCCAGGAAAACGTCGGACAGGAGGGTCTGAGCGTCCGGGGCGTAGTATTCCGTGGAGTTGTCGTCGTCGAAGCGCCGAACGTAGCCGATCTCGGCGAGCTCCTCAGCCGGCAAGGCCCGGAACGGATACGCGGCCAGACCGCTCAATATCTCGCCCTGCTGCTCTAGGATCTCCAGGTTTCGGGGGTCCAGCAGGCGCTCCCAGAGTTGGATGGTAAACCGGAAATTCCGCTCCTTCTCGGTCCACACCGCTGTGGTCAGCGCCTTCCGCGCCTCCTCCCAAACGGCTGCCACACGCTCACCCTCGGCCTTCCGGATATTGCACTGGCGCTCACCCTCCACGCTGATCTGAGCCAGCTCGACGGGGCGCACGGGCATGGTCATTCGGTAGTCCAGCATTTGCCCCAGCTCGAGATCCAGATCCGGAGATGTGTAGCTCTCGTACCCGATTCGCTCCGCCTTCAACCGGTACCGGCCTGGCGAGGGTGCCTCGAGCACGAAGCGACCTACCGCGTTCGTCAGCATGGCGACGACCTGCTCGCCTTCGGTGTCCACCAGGACCACGAAGGCTCCCTCGATCGGCGCGCCAAGCGTCTCCTCGACCAGCTCTCCGCGGATGGTTTGAGCGGGGGTTGAACGGAGGGGGACGAGCAGCAGAAGGCCGAGTGCCCAGAGGGCTCGCACGTACTTACCGCGCCAGCCGAGCGTCGGCCGGGCCGCGGTTCGAACCGCTACAATTGATAAGAAGTGCCTCTTCACTCCGACCGACCCTGCCATCCATCAATCAGCGCTCCAACCTCAACATAAGCCGGGGTGGAAGGGTACGCTGCGGATCCGAGCTCGACTGAGCCACGCGAGCAGGGTCCGCGGCCTTGCCCCGGCCCGACCACGGCCAGAGAATGCGTCCGTAACAGCAGTTCGAACCCAGACACCGGGGGCCGCAGGCATGCCGTCCAGCTCTTCTATCATCAAGAAGCTCTTCTTTCGCCTCGATGGCGCCGCCGACAGCAAGAAAGTCAGGTTCACGAGCGCCGCCGGGACCCGTTGGGCGGCTGAGCTCTGTTTGCATTCCGGCACCGACCCCCAGTCACCGCGGCTCATGATCCTGTTTCGCGATCTGGACGAGCCGGCCACGCCGCAGAGGTACAATCTGGCGCCGACGTGGACATCCAAGGTACCCGCCGAGGCAGCAGAGCAGCTGGTAGAAAGGGATCTGCGAGAATTGCTAGCGACCTCCGTCAAGGCCTGAGGGACGTCTACCATGAGTAGGACTTTCTTCGACCAGAGTCTCCTCGAGTGGGAAGCCTATGTGTCGGGTGGACAGCCCGGATCGCGAGCCGCCGCTCGCATCTACTTCAACTGTCTGACCGACAGAACTCGCAGACCGTTGTTCGTGACGCACGAGGGCGGTGACGTGGTGGCAGCCCACCGAACGCTCGGCGAGCTCGATGCTGCCGGTTTGGTCGCCCTGCTGGACCGGGCAGAGAAGCTGCCCTGACCGAATGATCAAGGAGCACCGGGACGGTTGGATCGAAGTCGTCACCGGCGTGATGTTCAGCGGCAAGTCCGAGGAACTGCTGCGCCGGGTGCGTCGGGCGATGATCGCGCGGAAGAGCGTACAGGTGTTCAAGTCGCACCTCGACGACCGCTACGGCGGGATCGGTCACATCAGTTCTCACGACGGTCAGGAGATCCCGGCATTGCCGGTCTCGAGCTCTAGGGACGTCGCCGAGCAGGTGAGCCGCGGCACCCAGGTCGTGGCGGTCGATGAGGCGCAGTTTCTCGATGGTGGAGTGATCGCCGTCGTGAACGCGCTCGCCGACGAAGGCCGCCGCGTCATCATCGCTGGAACCGACATGGACTTCCGCGGAGAACCGTTCGGCCCCGTCCCGGCCTTGCTGGCGGTGGCAGAGCGGATCGACAAGCTGCACGCGATCTGCGTCGTCTGCGGGGAGCTGGCGACCCGAAACCAACGTCTGATCGATGGGAGACCGGCTCCGGCCGAGGGCCCGACGATTCAGGTCGGAGGGCTGGAGAGTTACGAAGCGCGCTGTCGGCGCTGCCACGAGGTGCCTTCGGCCGCGGATGATCAGATGCAGCTCATCTCCCAGATTCGCCGCCCTGTCTGAGCGATCGCCCCGGATCGACGAGTCGACGGCCGAGCAGGCCGCTCCGATGACCCGCACTGCCCAACGTCCCGGTTTGTCAAGCTGATACGTTCCCAGAAGACGGCGCTTCTCCGACAGGGGCGGCCGGAACACGGACATGCTGTCGTGGGTTGACCGGTATATGAGACGCTTCACTAACCAGGGAACGCACCGCATCGCATGGGTGGCGATCGCCGCCGTGCTCGCTCTTTTGACCTCTTGCGGCGGGTCGCCGACCGCCCTCGACCCGGGGCCCATGGCAGAGCTGACGTTCACCTCGTCGACGATCGATCTGAGCGGTGGTCTTCAAGCCGGGACCTCGCTCCGCAACGTCGGCACGGCAGCCATCGGGCCGATCACGATCGCGGTCGGACCGCTCCAGCTCGGCGGCGTCTCGGTGCCGGGCGCCATCCTCGAAGCCAGCCCGCGCGAGCTACCGACGCTCAATCCCGGCGTTGCGGTGAACGTGAGGGTATCGGTCGTATCAGACGTCGCGCTGCAGCCCGGAAGCTACAGCTCTCGATTGGATGCAGTCGTCCTTGGTCGATCGGAGGCGTCGGTGAGCCTCGGATTCGTCGTGGAAGCGCCCGCGGTGGACGTCGCCTCGATCGAGATTCTTGGCGCTCCGGCGGGTGCCCGGCAGGGTGACCCGCTGCCTCTCCGTGCGGAAGCGCGGGACGGATCCGGTTCGGTGGTGGACGGGGTCCAGATCGCCTGGGAGGTCGAGCCGCCTGGTGCGGGTTTGATCACGGCGGAGGGGCTCTTTGTCGGCTATGAGCCCGGCATCATCCAATTGACCGCCAGCGCGGGCAGCCAGGAGGCGACCACCACCATCGAGGTCTCGCCCCGCGGCCTGGCGCAGGGTTCGTTCACGGTTGCCGGCCAGGGAGAGCAGGACCTCCGTTTCAACTCGGACCTGTGGGTCCATGGAGACTGCGCCTACACAGGCACCTGGGGCGACCGTCTGGGTCAGCTTGGAAACACGCTGAACGTCTGGGACATTTCGGATCCGACAACGCCGAAGCTGACGGCCGATGTGCTCGTCGACGCTCGCGTGGTCAACGATGTCAAGGTTCGGGCTGATGGGAAGGTGGCCGCGATCAGCCACGAGTTCTCCCTCGATCAGCTGAACGGGATCACGCTGCTCGATCTGTCGGCGGAGTGTGACCCCACGGTGATCAGCCGCTTCACGACGGGTCTGCAGTCGGGGATTCACAACGTCTGGATCGACGGTGACTTCCTCTACGTGGTCACCGACGGCGTCGGCAGAGGCCTCCGCATCCTCGACATCTCGGATCCGAAGACCCCGACCGTCGTGGCCGCCTTCGCGGATCCCTTCAGCTTTCTGCACGACGTCTACGTTCGTGACGGTCTGGCATTTTTGTCGCACTGGGACTCGGGCCTCATCATACTTGACGTCGGGAGCGGCATCGTCGGTGGCAGCCCAAGCGACCCGAGAGAGGTGAGCCGCATCCGGACCACGGGGGGCCAGACGCACAACGCCTGGTACTGGCCGGAGCGCGGTCTGGTGTTCGTCGGCGAAGAGGATTTCGATACCCCCGGGATCATGCATGTCGTCGACGTGGCCGACCTCTTCGCCCCGATCGAGGTGGCGACCTTTCGGGTGACGTCCGACACTCCTCACAACTTCTGGCTGGACGAAGAGCGGGAGATCCTCCACATGGCGTGGTATACGCAGGGGATCATCTCCCTGGACGTCTCGGGTGGGTTGCTGGGTGAATTGGAGCGCCAGGGCAGAACCGTGGCGAGCAAACGGTACTCGAGCCTGGGCACTTGTCCTGGAATCGAGACCGGCACGTGCACCTGGGCACCACAGCTACATGAAGGCCTCCTCTACCTGGCCGATATGAACACCGGTCTCTGGGTTCTGACTCCTGAGTTCTGAGTCCCGGGTCCCGCTTCCCGCCTACTCCCACTGACAGAAGAGCGGCAGGCCCGACCGGGCTACGGGAACGCTGGGCGTGTCCTCCTGGCCCTGTGCCTGTTGTCCGCCGCTCAGGTTGCCGGCGCCTGCGGACGTCCGGACCACGGCCGGCCTGCCGAAAGCTCTCCCAGCCGGGCGCGTCTCTACGTCACCTCCGGTCTTACCGACCAGGCGTTTCGATTGGATCCGGAGACGGGTGCCGTCGTCTCGAGTTTCGACCTCGACATGCGGCGCGATGAGGTCGATGAGCCGCACGGAGTCACCATCTCCCCGGACGGTCGCCACCTGTATCTCACGCTGGCTCACGGCAATCCCACGCTCTGGAAGTTCGAGCTCAATGATGACCGTCTGGTGGGAAGAGTGCGGCTCGGTTCGAAAGGGGCGTCGAGGGTCGGTTTGACGCCGGATGGCCGGCTTGCCTTCGTTCCTGATTACGATCGAGCCGGGACCGGGGCGGTGAGCGAGGTGACCGTGGTCAGAACTGAAGACCTCAGGCTCGTGGGCCGAGTGGAGGTCTGCTCGGCACCGCACGACGCACAGGCGTCGCCCGATGGCTCGCTCGTCGGGTTGACCTGCAGCCTGAGTGACGAGCTGGTGTTCCTGGACCCCGGCACCCTTGAGGTTGTCCACCGGTTCCCGGTAGGCCCGGAGCCGGGATCTCCCGGGGAACCGCGATACAGGCCGCTAAATCTGGTCTGGTCGCCGGGCGGCCGGTTCGTCCACGTAACGTTGAGTGCCGCTGCGTTGGTCCGCACCTTCTCCCTCGAAGGAGAGGCCGTCGCAGAGATCGGCGTGGGCAACGGGCCCGCGCAGCTTGCATCGGCGCTCGACGGACACATCCTGGTGACGGCGAACCGCCTCGACCGGACGGCCTCCGTCGTGGAGGTATCGTTCTCGCCCGATGGGACGCCCCGACTGGGGGAAGAACGCCGGTTGGAGTTGGACGTGCCGTATCCACACGGAGTAGCCCTTACTCCCGATGGCAGGACCGCCTTCGTGACCTACGAGGGTGAGCCTGGCAGAGCGGCGGGCGTCGTGGCGGTGTCCACCGGCGATGGCGGCGTGGCGTGGACTGCAGAAGTGGGAGCCTATCTCCTCGGTGTAGCTTACTACGCCGCGGAATCAGGACCCTGATCCGAGCGTTTGGGCGGGACCGGCTCAGAGCCCCCAGCGCACTCCGATCAGGGGGATGACGGGGACCGAGCCAAGAGAAATCGGCGTCCGGTCCTCGTCGGGATCGAACTGGAAGAAGAGCCCGTCTCGGCGGTCGAGCGCGTTCAGAATCCGGATGTACGGCGAGATGCTCACCGGGACCCCGCTCCAGTTGAAGACCCATGTCCGGTAAATCGTGCCGTCGAGCCTCAGGTAGGAGCCACGTGCGGCCCCGACGAGCGGGCTCGTGTCCGCCAGATCCGTCCTTCCCGGCGCGGCAGCGACGGCCAGGAGCGGCGCCGGAGAGTTTCCGCCGCCAAAGTCGTTTCCACCGCCGTCGGCCTCGTCTCCCTGCGGGATCGGCGTGAAGGGAAGGGCGACGCCGTAGGCGAGGTTCAGGTCCACACCGAAGCCCGAGACCAGTTGCGCGCTGAGGCCGCCGCTCAGCAGCTGCCGTCCCAGCGTGCGCGGAACGGATTTACGTCCCTCGTATTCCGGTCTGTACCAGGCGACGGAGTAGCCGACCCAGCCGCTGACCTTGCCGGCGCTCCGCTGGATCCAGAGATCGAGCCCGGAGGTCTCGAGGTCGGGGCCGACCGGCAGCTCTTCGAACGACTTCACGTACCCCTCCAGCCCCACGATAAAGTGCTTCAGGGCACGGCTGTTGATCCCGGCCACGAAGTGAGTCGAGCTGGATACCTGCAAGGCCGACGGGTCCGTCGCCGTCGCCGTGCCGTCAGGATCCTCCGAGGCGATCTCGACGAAGCTCCCGAACTCGGAAGAGAGCAGCGTCTCGGGCGAGAGGACGCGCTGATGGTAGCGTCCGGCGGCGACGGAGATCTCGCTGTCCTTGAGGAAGGTCCACGCCACGCTCAACCTGGGCGCGACCCGGAGCCCGTCGGCCAGGAAATAGTCGGCCCTCAGCCCGCCGCGGACCATCACCGCCGGCAAGACGCGCATCGTTGCCTCCGCATGCGCACCGACCGATTCTCCGGCGCTTCGGCTGCTGAAGGTCGTGTTCGTCTGATCGAGCGTCGACCTCGCGGCGTGCTGGAGCGAGACCTGGTCGAAGGACGCGCCCATCTCCAACTGCGCACCGCCGATCCATCGCCTCATCAGGCCGGCAAGACGGATCCGCCGTGACAGGCCATCCACGAGCAGGGGCGTCGCCCCGTCGAGTGGCAAGCTCGTAGTGAACTCGCCGAGTCCGGCTGTCAGCTCGAGGTCGCTGTCGAAAGCGCGTCCGAAGTACCGGACCGAGCCTGCTACGTTGCCCCATTCCGCCAGGGACTTGGGTCGCATCTCCGGCGCCGGCGGGCCCAAAACGAGAGCGCCTACGTTCGGCTCTTCATCCGCGATCGGGTTCTCAGGGCCCGTGGCGTTCAGATCGCGGGTGAGGTCGACGCCCTCCCTGTTGTAGAAGCCGGTGACCGAGAGCCTGCCCTCGCGGCCGATGCCCCAGTCCATCCGGAGGAGGGCGTCGCCGTAGTCGTACGGCAGATCCTCGCCCGTGAGCCTGTCGGGGCCCTCTCCGTGGATATATCGGCCACCGAGGAGGAACGATCCTCCGGGCAGCGGACCCTCCACTTCCCCTCTCGTGCTCATCATGTCGAGCGCGCCGGAGGTGTGGAAGCGGTCGGCGCGCCCGGGACGCGAGCCAAGATCGAGGATGTACGAGAGCCCTCCGTTGAACCTTGCGGGCGCCCCTCCGACATAGGGTCTGGAGTGGCCCAGGACGCCGGGCATGAAGGCGTCGATAAGGCCGCCAAGGTGGAAGGGCGCGTAGACGGGCGCTCCGTCCAGAAGGACGGCCTTGAGATCCGAGGTCGCGCCGCGAACGTAGAGGATGCTCGAGGGATCGTCGGGATCCGGACTTGATGCCGCCTGAATGATCTGGACGAGCCCCAGCTCCGCCATCCCCGGGGAGGATTCGAGGACCCGTAGCTCGGCGTCCGCGGGTGTGCCCGTCGGCGCCTCCTTGGCCAACACGCCGACCATCTCGACCCGTTCCGTGTCAACGCGAGATGTGCGAGCGCTCAACGGGGACATTTCGATCGGCTGCACCGCCAGCGTCAGGTCGAGCGACACCACTCCGCGAGGAGGCACGCGCACACCGATCACCAGCTCGGAGTGGTCGAGTGCCCGGGCTCGGATCAGGCGGGATCCCGGCGGAACCTTGTCCAGACGGTAGCGGCCGGTGCGATCGCTGAGCGCGCTGATGACGCGGTCCTGCGCAACGATCTCCACGACCGCAAACTCGACGACGGCACCGTTGATCTGGCTAAAGACCCGGCCCGTAACGGTTCCGGCGCTCGCGCTGGTGTCGGCAAGGGCTACAACGGATTGGGGAAGAGTTCCGCCGTTTTGGATGCTCGCGTCCGTCGCCGGCTCCGCGGCACACGCAATCCCGGCCGTAGCGAGGACGCTTACGAGCAAAGAGGACAGCAAGTTGTTACCCCCGCCGAGCGGGACGACAGGTGGCTAGCGGCTCCGAAGCGGGTTAGCCACCTGCCTGAAAAGACACCTCCGCATCCGACGAATCAGCGGCTGGTATCAGAAGCCGGAAATCCGACCCCTCTTTTGTCGCGACCAGGCGCCCATCCAGCTCCACCTCGGCTGAAGGTACGGTCCTGGGCAACAGGACCACCACCTCAGCGGGGCCCGCCTCGAGCACCTCGATCTCACCAGGCGCCGTCCGATATCGGCCTTCCACCGACCAGACGGAAGCCGTACCACCATCTAACAATCTAACTCGGATCATGGTTTCCGGCGCCGGTTGCGTGATGATGATACGCACGAGACCGTCTCGGGGTTGCACCGAGACCGCGGCGGGACTGCCGCTTCCTTGCCCGCTGAACGGTGCCGCGGTGTCGGTCGGCTCCTCGCTCGGCCCACCGGTGACCAGCTCGACCGAGCGTGCGAGCCATTCGCGCAGAGGCGATCCCGGGATGGCCGCGCCGGCGCCCGCCACGAAGATGATGATGAGAGCCGCTGCGAGAAGGGGTCTCCTGGTGGCCCGGCGGCGAAGGGGAGTGATCGTGGTCGCGGCCGGGACCGTTGCATCCAGCTCCTGCAGGGCTCGAGCGACCAGATCCCCTTCCAGCTCGGAGGCCAGGAGCGCGGGAGCCGGAACGTCGAGTGCGGAGATGGCATCGGCGAGCGAACGCGTCACGGCCACCAGCTCGTCGAGCATGCCGGAGCATGCGGCGCACACCTGCACATGCTCCCTGACCGTCGATCGTTCGTCGACGGGAAGCTCCCGGTCCAGGTATGCGAGCAGCGTCTGCTCGGCCGGATGTCCCATCATTTCTTCCAGGTCATCACTCGTTCAGGTTCTCGTCCGTCCCGGTCGGGCTCTCGCCCGCTGCCTGTTCGCCATAGACCGCGGCGAAACGGCGGAGCGCACGAGCCAGAAGCGTCCCCACCGAGCCGGGCGCGACGCCCACCACCTCAGCGATCTCCGCGTAGCGGAAACCCTCCTCGCGCATGAGGAGGATCTCCTTGTCTCTGGGCGAGATCTGGGCCAGAGCCGCTCTCACCGCAGCGATCCGAAGCGACCGTTCCGCGCTCTCGTCGGGACGGTCCGGGCGCGCCGGCCCCCGGTAGGAGTCCCTGAGAAGTCGCCTCTGGCGCTCACCCGCTCGTGCCCAGTCACGCACGAGGTTCGTGGCCACGGTGAACAGCCAGCGTCGAGCGTCAGCTTCGGGCAGCGGCCGCTGCAAGAGACGAACGAAAGCCTCCTGCGAGATGTCGGCCGCAACGTCCGGGTCGCCCGTCAGCCTGTTCAGGTATCGAAAAAGCGACGGATAGAGCTTGGCGAAGATCTCCTCGAAATCCACCTCACCCTGCGGTCCGGACGGATTGCTACCCAAGAACGTATCGCGCTTCCCGATAGTGACAGCCCACGCCTTGTCTTACCGGTCCTCGGCGGAACCTGTCTCGGGGCAGGGTGCTTGGAAAGGGAAGGCTCGGAACGCAGCTTCGAAAAAAAGCCGGGAAGCGGCCGCGTCCACCCGTCAGAGAGGGAACGCGTGCAACGCCGCCGCCTTTATGCGCACGGATACCCTGCTCCCGGGCTTAAGCCCCACCTTCTCGGCAGCCGGCCGACTCACCAGCGCGACCATGGCGGGAGGTCCCTCGAGTCGAACCCGGACGAGGCCACCGAGCACACGGACCTCGGAAACAGTGGAGAAGAAGGAGTTCCTGGCGGAGTCTCGAAGCTCGTCCTCGGAAGGGTCGCCCAGAACGAGGTCCTCGGGGCGGTACGCGATCTTTACCGGAGCGTTCGGCTCGGCCGCTCCGATGGCCGTCATCGGCACTCCATCCACCGAGACGACGACGAGGCCGTCGTTCACGCCGGAGACCCGGCCCCGCACCGCGAACTCCGCTCCCGTGAGTCCCGCGATGTACAGCGTGGCCGGGTTTTCGTACAGATCGGCGGGTGAGCCGTCCTGCACGAGTCGGCCCTCCTCCAGGACGACGATCCGATCCGCCAGGAAGAATGCCTCATGCTGGTCGTGTGTGACGAGGACCGTGCTGCCCGCTCTTGTGCGCGCGAGTCGCTCGATGTCCTGCCGAAGCGCCGTCTTGACCTCAGCATCCAGATTCGCCGTCGGCTCGTCCAGGAAGAGGACGTCAGGTTCCACCACGAGAGCGCGCGCCAGGGCCGTCCGCTGAGCCTCTCCGCCGGAGAGGGTGGATACCGGTTCGTCCAGGAGTGAACCGATTCCCAATAGTTCGCCGATGCGCTCGACGCGGGGCCGCACCTCGGACCGGGAGACTCGATGGAATCTGAGCCCCATGGAGACGTTGAAAGCCACGCTCCCGGTCCAGAGGTGCGGTCGCTGGAAGACCGCCGCCGAGGAACCTCGAAGCGCTTCGGCGGCTCGGGATCCCGTGCGGTTACGGAACCACATCCGACCGCTCGTGGGTATCTGGAGAAGAGCCATGACCCGCATGAGGGTGGACTTGCCGGCTCCGTTCGGCCCCAGGATTCCGAGGATCTCACCCTCACGCAGCGCGATGCGCTCGACCGACAGGGCCAGACGGTCACCGTAGCTGACTTCCAGGTCTTCGCCGAGAAGGATGTCGGAACTCACGCTACCATCATCTGCGTGCGAAGGCTGTCTGGCCAGAGCTCTCTCTGTCAAGGAAATATCCGACCAGCTTCCAGATGGCGATGACCGCGATCGCGCTCACGTAGCCGTCGATCGCGTAGTGCCATCCGAGGTGGATCGATCCGAGGAGGATGAGAAACGCATAGAGCACGAAGGCCACGCCGAGCCACCGGTTGACCCGAAAGCCAACGAGGGGATAGAGGACGGCGAGGGCAACGTGGAGGCTCGGCATGGCCGAGATACCCTCGGCCGGTGCCAGCCCGGCGTATCCCGACCACAGCCATTCCTGCATGTGAAGCGCGTTCAGCGGAATCCGGGCGTCCACTCCATAGAGGTAGCCCATCAGCGGAGCGAACGGATCCGGGCCGACTTCGACGAGGCCGTAATAGCACGGACCCGCCGACGAGAGCCAATACGCCATAACGGTGCCCAGCAGTATCCAGCAGAGGGCATACGTCAGCAGGAACTGCATGCGCAGTCGCCGGTCACGTGTCCAGCCCATCCACGCGATCATCAACGGAATGAAGATGAACCAGAGGTAGTAGAGTCGGTCCAGCACGAGAGTGACGGCCGGTTGGCCGAGGAGCGGCTGCAGCAACGCCCACGGATCGGTGCCGAGATGCAGCGCCCGGTCCAACCGCATCATGGACGGGTCCCAGACGAAGGGACTGAACGCGGGCAGGACCTTCTTGAACGCCCAGAAGGTGCTCAGAAGAGCGGCGAGCGAGAGGCAGGCGATGAGCAGCCCCAGCGCCCGGTGGATGCTGAGATGTACGCTCCGGTACTCCGTCCACCCCTCCACCAGCGAAGTGCGTCGCGGATCATCGGTGCGGCGCAGCCGGATCAGAACGAAGTGGATCAGATGGTACCCGAGCGGGAGAGAGGCCGCGACGAATAGATAGCGCCACCCGACGGCCACGGTGGAATCGTTGAGGGGTGCCAGGTCGGGGTGCCCGGTCGCGGCCTGAACGGCGAGGCACGTGACGATGTACGTGCCCACGACCGCGAGGAGCGGGGCGTTTTCCGCCACGCTCGAACGGATCTGGCTCCAGCTCCCGGCTTTGCACGATGCGCCGGGGCGTTGCACTTCGAAGTAGCTAGCCGGCGTGCTCACCTATGGGCCTGTCCTCGGAATAGCGCTTCAGGGGCCGATCCACAGCCATCTGGACGGCCAGTGGCGGTTGCGCAGGGTGGCAAAGCGCATGCGACCGCCTCGCGCCCGGACCGACCTTCGCCGGCTCACCTGTCCCCCCACTCGAACACTCCGTAGGGGAACCGCTTCTGGAAGGGACTGGTGGGTTCTCGCGGAGGCTCGGCCAGGACCAGCACCAGGCTTCCATCCTCGATGTCGCGCAGCAGCTCGATATCATGGCCTCCCGGCTGCAGCTCGACCGTGTCTCCCTTCGCGATGAGTCGGCTCGCAAGCCGGAGGTCAGGACGGCCGTCCCCGTGCTGCCACTTATAGGCTCCGGGAACGATGACTTCGAGCGACCTCCGCGATCCGCGCGGGCCGCCGATCGTAAGCCTCGGGATCCAAACGGACTCGTAGTACAGCTCGTAGTTGGAATCCCAGAAGTCCTGAATCTCTGGCGGAAACCAGGACAGGCGAAAGCTGTCGAGCAAGAACACGACCGGTCGCTGCCGGAACTCGCCGATAAACTCCTGGGCCAGTGGCTCGCCTTCAGGCCCCCAATACCTCCTCATTGCCGGCCTCTCCAGGAAGGTCGGGAACGGATCTGCGGCATCACGGCAAAAGAGCGCACGCTCCGGGTGAAAGCCTTCCTGGTCCGGTGTGAAGTTGCGATCGATGAAGGCCAAGCTCTCCCGCTGAACCCTCTGCGTGTCCTGCAGGAGGCCGGCTTGCGTGAACGTCGCCTGGACGATGAGGAGAGCCCAGATGGAGCCTGCGACGATCCGCCATACCTGCGGGCGAGGGAACGAGCGGCGGATCGGGTCGAGGCCGACCGCGAGCGCGGCTGCGGGGAAGAGCCCGAGCGTCATCCAGAAGTATGGGAAGGCCCCGGCATGAAAGAGCATGACGGATATGCCCAAGGCCACGATCGCCCAGGCGAGAAGCAGCGTTCGCCAGGGTGTGTCGTCGCGCCGGATCGCTCTCACGGTAGCGTACACGAGAAGCGCCAGCAGCCCGAAATGCGCGACAAGAGTGGGTAGCATCAGGACGTAGTAGATGAACCCGAGCTCGGCTCGGTAGTTCGCGAAGGTGCTCATGCCACCGGCAACGGATTGCAGTCCAGCCGGCTCGAAGAACAGTGGGACTGTGATCCGGTACGCCAGAAGGACGGCAAGTCCTCCGGCTGCGCAAAGGACAGCTCGCACGAGCTCGCGCCGGAACTCGAACTCCCTCCGGAGCAGCAAGTCCCCCAGCGCGAGAAGTGCGGTGAGGGCGGCGACATAGATCAGCTTCTGGCTGAACAGGACGCCCACTCCATAGGAGACTCCGGCCAGCAGAGCCCACGGCACCGAGCGACGCGAAGCGATCAGGGCAACGCCGGCCCAAAGGCCCAACGCGATTGCCGGCTGGTCCGTGCGAACTTCGATCGACATGCGAAGGAACGCCGGGACGAAGACCAGAAGAGCTATGCCAAGGGCCGCGCCTTCCGATCGGCGCCCGCTCGCTCGAAGGAGGGTCGAGAGGAGGAACCAGAGGCCCGAAACCAGGGCGACCGTGAAACCCACCCAGAGCAGGCGCGCGCCGCGGACCGCGCTGATGGCGTCCGTGCATTCCCGGACGAACGGCAGCAGGATCAGCGTCCCGAGTCCCGGCCGTCCCCCGGACCGTAGCTGGCCCGTCGCCAGAGTGTCGGCCGCTCTCGCGAGCAACGCGAACTCGTCGATGTTGATGTTCTCGGTGAAGACCGAGATGATGTGGGCGATCAGGAGTGCCGCGAGGAGCGAGGCGAAGGCGAGATGACTCGGCGCGGGTCTCTGGAAAGTCATTGGCTGGCGGCCAAATCCCCGCTGCTCAGAGAGCTCGGGTCAGTAAGCACCGCGGCCGCTCAAGACCGCAGAGATCGTTCTGGCGAGCACGTATGTATCCAGCCAAACGGACCAGTTCCTGACGTAGTAGTGGTCGGAGTCTTCCTGGGCCTGGACGTCGCTGTCTCCCCGCAGGGTAACCTGCCAGAGACCGGTTACACCCGGCCGCACGAGCTGGCGAAGCGCTCGCGTTCCCGGCGAGAAGCGTTGGAGGTGATAATCCGGAAAGGGCCGTGGGCCGACCAGGCTCATGTCCCCCCGGACGACGCTCCACAGCTGCGGAAGCTCGTCTAGACTCCAGCGCCGGAGGAAAACTCCGATGACAGGGATGATGCGAGGATCGGAGCGGAGCTTGAAGCTGCGCTCCCATTCGTCCCTCATGATCGGGTCAGAAGCCAGATGAGCTTCGAGCTCCTCATGAGCGTTGGGCTGCATGGTTCGGATCTTCGGAACCAGGAAGCGGCGTCCCCTAAGTCCAACTCGTTCCTGGTAGAAGAAGGCGGGTCCCCGGCTCATGACCTTGACCCACAAGGCGCAGGCCAGGATCAGCGGGCCGAAAACGACGAGAAACAGCGAGCCGAGCCCAAGATCGAGGGCCCTCTTGACCCAACGGTTCCGACGCTCGAGCAGGTTGTTCGAGAACTCGACTCCCAAGACGCCGCCCAGATTCCTGATCTGAACGCCTTCCACGGGTAGGGATCCATAGCTCTGGATCACCAGGAGGTGGCGAAAGTGCTGCTGCAGGGCATCCAGCTCGGACCGCCCCTCGAGGCTCTCGGGGTCGATCAATGCCACCGAGACACCTTTTCCAGCCACTTCGGCGGCCCGTTCCAGTCCTCCGAGAACCGGCAGTCCCGCGAACTCGGAGGGGCTTTCTGCAGCTCGCCGCGAGAGTATGCCGAAGGGACGATACCCGAGAAGAGGGGATTCCTGAAGGGTCGGGATGGCCCGAAGAATGCTGCTGCCCGTGCCCACGAGCACAACCGGCTGGTGCCACCAGGCCCACCGTCGGGTGACGGCAAGGGTCAAGTAACGGAAGGCGGGTACCACGACGATGGACAGCAGGAAGGCGATGCCGAACGTTATTCGCGAATACTGGTGAGGCAGCTTGAACGCGAAGGTCATCGCCGCCAGGATGGTGAACGAGAAGAGCATGACGAGTGAGAAGCGGCGAAAGGTCTCGACCGGCCCGAGTCCGAATCCCGGGTACAGACCAGCCTGCGCATACCCGAGGATGAAAAGCGCGAGGATCGGCCACAGCCCCAGGTACATCCCCGGCTCCATGTTTCTTACAGGGAGCGCCCACAGAAGGTACGCTGCGGTGCCCGCGACAAAGAGAGCCAGCACGTCAGACAGAATCAGGGTGCCGATGCGCGCCGGCCGGGTCCACCATGCGGCCGCAACGAGCGGTAGCGGTGGGTCGAAGAAGGGGGCGTTCGAGCTGCGCTCGTCGGTGGACGATCCGGCCGCACTAGGCAAGGTGGCGCCTCCTGACGAGGCAGGATCCGCCAGCTTCTGGTCGCGCTGCAGTGGAGGACGGAGCGTCCGGCTCAACGGACAAGAAGCCCGATGGCCAACCGGATGACCTCACCCGGCGAAAGACAGCGACCGCTGACAAGGGTTGACGTCCTCGGCGTATGGGTCACAGCCATCACGGTTCCCGAGCTTCACGTGCAGTTGCGGCATTATGTGGAGCGAGGCTCCAAAGCCGTTGTGCTGCATGCCAACGTACACTGCCTCAACATAGCATGGGAGCAAGATTGGTACCGAGTACTCTTGAACGAAGCAGACATCGTCTTCTGCGACGGCGCGGGCGTACGGCTCGGAGCGTGGCTGCTGGGGCATAAAATCCCGCAGAGAATCACGTATGCCGACTGGATGTGGGACTTGGCCCTCTTTGCGGAGCAGAGCGGATACTCGCTCTTCTTTGTCGGCGGCCGGCCCGGAGTGTCTGATTCCGCCGCGGAGCTCCTGGTCCGACGCTTCCCTCGGTTGAGAATCCTGGGCTCGCACCACGGCTACTTTGACCAGACAAACGACAGTCCGGATAACCAGGCGTTGGTCGGCATGATTAACGCTTTGAAGCCGGACATCCTGGTAGTCGGGCTGGGAATGCCCCTGCAGGAGAAGTGGCTCAAGGAGAACTGGGAGTCGATCGAGGCCAGGGTTGCTCTGACCGGCGGCGCCGTTTTTGACTATGTATCAGGTGGTCTACGACGAGCACCGGTTTGGATGCGCCGGTTCGGACTCGAGTGGCTCGGTCGGCTGCTCATCGAGCCGTCGAGGCTCTGGCGCCGGTACCTCGTCGGTAATCCGCGGTTTTTGTGGCGGGTAGCCAGGCAGCGATTCCGGTCACGGCTCGCTGAATGAAATGCTCGTGCAGCCGGCTCGATGCCGGCGCCGATGGACACCTCCAATTTGTCTGAAGCCATGGACTACCTCCGAGGTAAGAGCGTGCTCATCACCGGCGGGACCGGTTCCTTCGGGAAGGTCTTCGTCAGAACGGTGCTCGATCACGCAGAGGCGCGTCGTGTCGTCGTATTGAGCCGAGACGAGCTCAAGCAGTGGGAGATGAAGCAGCAGTTCGGCGACGACGGGCGCCTCCGTTTCTTCATCGGGGACGTTCGCGACAGAGCCCGGCTGGAGCGCGCCTTCGATGGCGTCGACTTCGTGGTCCACGCGGCGGCTCTCAAGCAGGTTCCGGTCGCCGAGTACAACCCGTTCGAGGCCGTCAAGACGAACATCCTGGGTGCTCGCAACGTCATAGACGCCGCAATTGACTGCGGGGTGGCTCGAGTCATCGCCCTGAGTAGTGACAAGGCCTCGAGCCCGATCAACCTGTATGGTGCTACGAAGCTCGTGAGCGACAAGCTGTTCGTCGACGGCAACGCATACGCAGGTGGCAAATCGACCCGGTTCGCCGTTGTTCGTTACGGCAACGTGGT
>JBDGZR010000027.1:0-22744 GCA_039588495.1 Gemmatimonadota bacterium
CGGTGAGCTCGAGGCTCGCGTGGATGCGATGGAGGGCGAGCTCAAGTACCTGAGCGAATCGGTCGAAGGCCTGCGTGAGGAGTCGGTCTTCATCCGCGCTCTCGTGGAGGGCAGAGGCGAGCCACCGGATGCGCTGCCGCCCGGGGGGCAGGGAGCGGCGCGCGAATCGGGTGACTGAGGGAGCCGGACGCCCCTCAGGCCGGGAAGGCCGGAGCGCCGCTTCAGTCGGCGCCGGGATACTCCTCAGCCGGCTGACCGGCTTCCTTCGCGACCTCGTCATCGCCCGCTTCTTCGGGACGATGGTGGCCGCTGATGCCTATGCGGCGGCGATCAAGATCCCCAACGTGCTCCGCAACCTTCTCGGCGAGGGCTCTCTCTCGGCCGCGTTCGTACCGGTGTACAGCGCGCTTCTGGAGGGCGATCGGGCCGAGAGCGAAGCGCCCTCCCTTCTGGCCCGACGGGTGCTCGGCCGCTTGGTCCTCCTGGCCGGCGTTCTCTCCGCTCTCGGGGTGGCTCTGGCGCCGTGGCTGACCCGCATCGTGGCACCGGGCTTCGACGCGGAGGCCTCGGCCCTCACGACGCAGCTCGTCAGGATCCTGTTCCCCATGGCCGGGGTGATGATCCTCGCGGCCTGGTGTCTCGGCGTCCTGACCAGCCATCGCCGGTTCTTTCTCCCTTTCGTGGCTCCGGTGCTCTGGAACCTCGCTCAGGTAGCCGGACTCCTCCTGGGCGCCCGCTTCGGGTGGAGTCCGCTGATTCGGATCCTGGCCTGGTCGACGCTGGCCGGGAGCCTGCTCCAGCTGGGCGTACAGCTGCCGACGGCGCGCAGGCTGGCCCGCGGCGTTCGTCCGCTGCTGGATCGCGGCTCGGAGCCCGTTCGGCGAGTGATGCGCAACATGGTGCCCGTGGCCGCGAGCCAGGGGATCTTCCAGCTCGGCAGCTTCGCGGACGTGATCCTCGCGAGCTTCCTGCCCGCCGGGGCGGTCGTCGGCCTGTACTACGCCCAGCGCCTGGCGTATCTGCCGCTGAGCCTGTTCGGCGTCTCCGTGGCCGCGGCGGCGCTTCCGGAGATGTCGCGGCAGACGGGACCGGAAGCGCTACGCTCCAGGCTCGTGAACGGCTTCTTCCAGATCCTCTACTTCGTGCTTCCTTCGGCGGTCGCCCTGATCCTCTTCGGGGACCTGGCGGTCCGTATCGTCTTTCAGCGCGGGGCGTTCGACGACTACAGCACGCAGCTCGTGAGCGGCATCCTGATCGCGTATTCGGTCGGGCTGGTCGCGACGAGCTCGGTCAAGCTCTTCGCCGGCGGCTTTCACGCCATGCAGGACACCAGGACGCCGATGCGCTTTGCCGCGATCTCGGTGGCTTCGGGGATCGCCGTCGGCGCCTCGGCGATGCTGTTGATGCGAGGTGCCGGCTACGGGGCGCTCTCGGCCGCCGGACTGGCGCTCGGAGGCTCGCTGGGCGCCTGGTTGAACCTGCTGCTACTGTGGTCCGGTCTCCGCCGCCGTGTGGGTGTCCTGTTCGAGAGGGCGGCGTTCCGTCCGCTCGTACGTCTCTGCGTGGCGGCGCTGGCTGGCGCGGCCGCCGGATCCGCGGCCAGGCTCGGGTTGACGGCCTGGATCCAGGCGGAGACCACGATCGGGGCGGCGGCCGTGCTGACCGGAACGCTACTCGCCGCCGGTGTAGTGTACCTGTCGATCGTCCGTAGGCCCCCCCGCCCGATCTCGAATGGCTGAGTCTAAGCGAGAACAGCTCGAGAGCCAGATAGGCCGCCTTCCCGCCGGCGCCGGCGTGTATATGTTTCGGGACTCCCGGGGCAAGGTGTTGTACGTCGGCAAAGCGAAATCTCTGCGCGCGAGGGTGAGGAGCTACCTGAGCGCCGAGCGGGACCCCTCTCCGAAGTTGCGACAGCTGGCCCGCCGCATCGCCTCGGTCGAGAGTTACGTGTCGGACTCCGAGGCCGAGGCGCTGTTGCTGGAGTGGAATCTGATCCGGGAGTACCATCCACGGTTCAACATCCAGCTCAGGGATGACAAGAGCTATCCCTACATCCGGGTGACGCTCGGAGAGCGCTTTCCGAGGGTGCTCGTGACGCGGCGTCTCATCAAGGATGGGAGCCGGTACTTCGGTCCCTACACGAACGTCGGCGCGATGAGGAGCGCTCTGCGCACGATCAAGGAGCTCTACACCGTCCGGAGTTGCCACTACGAGCTTCCCGAGAAGCTGCCGTCCCGTCCATGCCTCGACTACCACATCGGCCGCTGCAAGGCGCCGTGCGTAGGGTACCAGGCGGAGGAGGACTACCGGGGCATGATCGAGGAGATCCTTGACGTGCTGGGCGGCCGCACCGGCTCGGTCCGCCGCCGGGTTCGCGACAAGATGAAGGGCGCCGCGGACGCCATGGAGTACGAGCGGGCCGCCGAGCTGCGGGATGTGCTGCGGGGGCTCCAGACGATCGAGCGGCGGCAGGCTGCCGTCGACCACCGTGGGGGTGAGCACGATGTCGTGGGGCTCCGCCGCGAGGGCAGCCTCGCGTGCGGCGTCATCCTCAAGGTGAGGGAAGGCCGCCTTCTCGGACGCGAGATCCACTTCCTTCAGAACGTGGCTGACGAAGAGGACGCGGCGCTCACCGCCGCCCTGGTGAGCGGCCATTACCTCCGGCGGCAGGACCTTCCGGCCGAGCTCCTTGTCCCGGAGGATTTTCCGGACCGGGAGTTGATTCAGGAGCATCTGTCCACGCAGCGATCCGGTCCGCTGCGCGTGCACGTGCCGCAGCGGGGTGCCAAGCGCCGCCTCGTGGAACTGGCCGCCGCCAACGCCGCCGATCTGCTGCGGGAGGAGCGTCTCCGGCTCGACGCGATGACGGAGGCTGGCACGCCGGAAGACGGCGCTGCGGACGTTCCGGCGGCGGCGCGCCGGCTGGCGGAATCACTGGAGCTTCCCGCTCCGTCGCGGCGGATCGTCTGCTTCGACATATCCACCCTGGGCGGCTCGGCGTCGGTAGGCAGCGCGGTGTGGCTCGAGGATGGAAAGCCCTTCTCGGATGAGTACCGGAGGTTCCGAATCCGCGAAGTGCCCGACGGGGAGACGGACGACTACGCGATGATGCAGGAAGTGGTCGGACGCTACTTCGATCGCAGAGTGAGGGAGGGTCGCCAACTGCCCGACCTCGTGCTGGTAGACGGCGGCCGAGGCCAGCTCGCCGCGGCCATGCAGGCGATGGAGGCGGCCGGCGTGTCCGATCTGCCCGCCGTCGCGCTCGCCAAGCGTGAAGAGGAGGTGTAC
Source organism: Gemmatimonadota bacterium (assembly GCA_039588495.1). Lineage (GTDB taxonomy): Bacteria > Gemmatimonadota > Gemmatimonadetes > Palauibacterales > Palauibacteraceae. The sequence goes on from JBDGZR010000027.1 coordinate 3,289, forward strand.
CGCCCGGGAGAGCCGGAGCCGCTCCGGCTCGATCGTCGCGACCCGGGTCTGCACTGGCTCCAGCGGGCTCGGGACGAGGCGCATCGGTTCGCGCTCGCCTACAACCGGACCCTGCGGCGGCGGCGGCTTCTCAGGTCCCGTCTCTCCGAGATCCCCGGTGTCGGACCGGCGCGTGAGCAGGAGCTGCTCCAGCGCTTCGGCAGCCTGGAGGCGATCCGGGGCGCGACGCTCGACGAACTCGCGGCGACGCCGGGCGTCGGGCCGGGCACGGCCGAGCGAATTCTCGTCGAGCTCGTGGAGGGATCGGCCTCGTGAGGCGCGCGGGTCTTTGCGGAGTCTGCCGCTTCGGCCGGCCGCTCCTAAACGACCGTGGATCGAACTTCCTGCTGTGCGAGCGGTCGCGGGATGATCGGCGCTACCCCCGCTATCCGGAGCTGCCGGTCCATCGATGTCCGGGTCACGCCCCCGAAGTCTCCGCGGCGGCGTCGCGAAGCCTGCCGCGCGAGGACGACTGATGGTCCGCACGCGATTCGCCCCCAGTCCGACCGGCTCGCTCCACCTCGGCAACGCCCGAACGGCTGCGCTCAACTGGTTGTACGCGCGTCAGCAGGGCGGGGCGTTCATCGTCCGTTTCGAGGACACGGACCTGGAGCGGGGAGTGGAGGGTGCCGAGCGCGACATCCAGGATGCGCTCGAGTGGCTCGGGTTGGCTCCCGATGAAGGGCCGTTCGCCGGTGGGGAGCATGGGCCGTATCGGCAGAGCGAGAGACTGGAGATCTACCGCGAACATGCCGAGCGTCTGCTGGCCGAGGGCCTGGCGTATCGCTGCTACTGCACGCCGGAAGAGCTGGAGGCCCGCCGAACGGAAGCGAGAGCGGGGAAGGGTGACGTGCGCTACGACGGCCGCTGCAGGGCCCTGTCATCCGAGGAGGAGGCAGGCCTGATTGCCTCGGGCAGGCCGGCCTCCGTGCGATTTAGGGTGGAGCCGGGCGTCATTCACTATCGAGATCGCGTGCGTGGCGACCTGACTGTGGAGGGCGAGCAGCTCGGAGACCAGGTTATCCTCCGCTCCGATGGGAGGCCCACCTACAACTTCGCGGTCGTCGTCGACGATCTTCTCATGGGAATCACGCACGTCATACGCGGGGCTGGCCATCTCTCGAACACGCCCAAACAGGTGCTGTTCTACGAGGCGCTAGGGGCCGACCCTCCCGAGTTCCTTCACCTGCCGTCGGTTCTGGCTCCGGGCGGAGGCAAGCTTTCGAAGCGTGCCGGCGCGCCGGGATTGCTGGAATACCGTGATCAGGGATACCACCCGGAGGGTCTCCTCAACTACCTCTCCCTCCTCTCCTGGTCCAGCCCCAGCGGCGAAGAGGTGCTGTCGCGAGATCAGCTGATCGCGGAGGCGGATCTGGATCGGATAGGTGCCGCGAACCCGGAGGTCGACCCCGAGAAGCTGCGTTGGCTGTCCGGCCAGCACTACCGGCACGAGTCGGTCGAAGTGCTCGAACGGGGCCTGCGCGATCGTCTGGCGGGCCGGTTCGAGCCGGAGGCTCGGCAGCTTCGGGCGCTCGCCGAGGTTCTGCGGGAGCGCATCCTGATCCTCGCCGACGCCGATCCTGTCTGCGAGCTCGTTCTCCCCGAGCCGGATCTCTCGAGCTCGGACGTCGTGGAGGTGCTCCGGGAGCCGACGGCGGGTCGGGCGCTGCGCACGGTGGCTCAGCGGTGGGAGAGCCTCCAGACCTGGTCACGGGCCGAGCTGAAGGAAGAGCTCGCCGCCGCGGCACGGGAAGCTGGCCTCAAGGGCCGTCAGTTCTATCATCCGGTCCGCGTCGCGCTGACCGGAGCCGTCCAGGGTCCTGATGTCCCCGACGTGGCCTACATCCTGGGCCGGGAGACGACCGCCGCGCGTCTGGCGGCCGGGCTGGTGGCCGCGGAGGACGGCGAGAGGGGGGGAGCGTGACATCCTTCTCCCTCGAATGCGATGCGTGCGGAGAGAGGATCGAGGTCTCGCCCCGCGCATCGGTCTGTCCGACATGCGCGATGCCTCTTCTGGTTCGCTATGCCCTCGATGGCGTGGATGGGCCGGCGCTCATCGAGACTTGGAGCCGGCGGCCCTGCGACGCCGGCCTGTGGCGCTTCCGCGAGATCCTGCCTATCGCCCCGGATGAGACGCCGGTGAGCCTCGGAGAGGGCGCCACGCCACTTCTCGCCCTCGGCGATATCGACGGCCTGCAGGGGCTGCGCGCGTTCGTGAAGGACGAAGGACGGAATCCGACCGGGAGCTTCAAGGATCGCGGCCTGTCGGCGGCCGTGACGCGGGCCGTTCTGGACGGAGCCTCATCGTTCGTCATCCCGAGCGCGGGAAACGCCGGGGTCTCGCTGGCGGCCTACGCGAGCCGGGCGGCGAGGAGGGCCCGGGTCTACCTTCCGGCCGACACCCCCGAGATGGTCGTGAGGCGGACGCGGGCAGCGGGCGGCGAGGTGCGGTCCGTCGATGGCCTGATCACCGACTGCGGGGCAAAGGCACGCGAGTACGCGTCTCGCACCGAGGCCCTGGATCTGTCCACCCTGCGCGAGCCCTACCGCATCGAAGGCAAGAAGACGATGATGCTCGAGATCGTGCAGGCGCTCGGTTGGCGGGCCCCTGACGCGATCGTCTATCCGACGGGTGGCGGGACCGGATTGATCGGCAGCTGGAAGGCACTCGGCGAGTTGGCGGCGCTGGGCGTGGCGACGGCCACCACGCGCTGCTACGCGGTCCAGGCGGATGGTTGCGCGCCCATCGTCCGGGCCTTCGGCGAGGGTGCGCGGGCGGCCGAACCGTGGATCGGGGCGCAGACCCGGGCCTATGGTCTCAGGGTTCCGTCCGCGCTGGGCGATGCGCTGATCCTCAAGGCGCTGCGGGAGAGCGGGGGAGGGGCGCTCGCCGTCTCCGACGAGGAGTCTGAGGCTTCCGCCGTCGAGCTGGGGAAGGCCGGCATCAGCGCTTCCATCGAGGGCGGCGCGACGCTGGCGGCCGCGGTGCGGCTGAGAGAGGAGGGAGAACTCGTCGATGGCGAGACGGTCGTTCTCTTCAACACGGCGCACGCGCTCGTCTACTGAGGAGCAGGCGCCGCCGGGGAGCGGAGCCGACGGCGGACGGGCGTCCACCGAACCCGGTGCCATGGACCCCGTTTCGCGGCGGATCCGTGAAGCGAGGTGGTGGGTACGAGGAGTCGGGTAAGGCAGACCGGTGGGGTACTGGCGTGGGGGACGGATGCGGTCGAAGTTGCCTGCCGGCGGCCCGCAGGTCGCCGACCCGCGGGATTACATGAACTCGAGAAAGGGAAGTCCGAGCAAATGAACAACTCAGGAGCGAGCGTCCTGTCTCTCGCCATCGCCCTGGCCCTTGGTGCAGGTGCCGCCGTGCCCACCGATCTTGCGGCACAGGAAGCACAGGAAGACGAGTGCCGTCTCGTGTCGAACGCTTCGACCGAGGGTGCCGTCGAAAAGCTGACGGCGGCGGGCGAGACGCCGGACCCGGAGGCCCAACGGGCGCTGTTCGCGGAGGCGTTGTCGGAACTGCAGTCGGAGATACAGAACGACGATGACCCGACGGCGCTGTGGCTGGCGGCCGAGGCCCACATCGGGCTGGGAGAGTTCGAGGCGGCCGATGCGTTGTTGATCCGGTTCGTCGGCACCAACCCGGCCTGCCAGGAACGCTCGGACAACTCGAGGTTCAACGCCTGGGCGACGGCGTACAACGAGGCGATCCAGCATTACCAGGCGGGCGACATGGATGGGGCGCTCGGCGCCTTCCTCAGTGCGAACTCGATCAAGAAGGACTCGCGGGCCTTCAACAACGCCGGGCTTCTGTATCAGAACCTCGGTGATCAGGAAGCCGCGATCGAGCAGTTCCGGGGTGCCGTCGAGGCGGACGATCCCAGCGATCAGGCTCGAGACGCGTCGCTCAACCTGGCCGAGGCGCTGAGATCAGCCGGCCGGACCGCCGAGGCGATCGAGATGCTGCGGCTGTTTGCCGAGACGCACCAGAACGACGTGATGGCCGAGATGAACTACGCCGTGGCCCTCACCATCGAGGGCGATCCGGCCGCGGCACAGCCGACGTTCACGAAGCTGTTGGCACGCGACGATCTTACCGTCGACCAGTGGAACCAGGTTGGAGTGGGGCTTTACGAGGCCGAGTCTTTTGCGGACGCGGTCACCGCGTTCCAGAAGGCCCGCGCCTTGAATCCGTATGATCGGGATGCCCTCAACAATCTGGCCACCTCGGCTCTAGAAGCCGGTGAGGTGGAGCTCGCGGCGGAGCTGAGCCAGCTGCTCGTCGAGTGGTATCCGTACGACTTCGATGCCTACACGCTGCTCGCCAACACGGCCAGCCAGACGGAAAACGCTGCCCTCGCCCTTCAGGTCATTCAGGAGCGCGGCGGCCTGAACTTCAGCCTCGAGAACGTCCAACTCCGGGAGCGCGGGGAGAACGCGTACGTGGTGGAGGGTCTGGTCATGGGGCGAAGCGAGGAGGCCGGCGGCCAGGTGACCGTACCGATCGAGTTCCTGGACCATCAGGGGGCGGTGGCCGCCACCGAGCAGCTTCAGCTCGTCATCCCGGCCAACGGCGAGACCGAGATCTTCCAGGTGGAGCTGACGAGCGGCGTGCCGATCGCCGGCTTTCGCTTCCAGAAGGTCGCGAGCGGCTAGTCGGGGCGACGCCTCTCCTCAGGTCCAGCGCCTCATGACCGGCACCGGGCGACGGCCCCGCAGTGCGGCGTCCAGCCACGACGGGACGTCGCCATGCGAGTCGTGCGGACGGGACCGACCCGAGGCATCGATCTCCTGTCCCTGGTGCGGCCTGCTCGATCATCCACAGGTCTGCGCAAGTCATCGGAACAACATGGCGTTCCATCGGTGCGCGGTATGTGGGTCGAACCTGTGCGCCGACTGCCGCCGCGGAGGGCGGCGTACGGCGTTGTGCGGGGACCACGAGCATGTGCGGCTGATCTCCGCGTGGGCCGAGGTCGCCCGATGCACGGACGAGGTCGAGGCCGAGGTCCTGGCCGGCCGGCTGAGGGTGGCGGACGTGGATGTTCAGGTATTCTCTCAGAAGGACCACGCCAACGTCTTGGCGTTGGGCGCGTTGGCCCTCGTCAGAGTGCTCGTTCCGGTCTTCCAGCTCCAAGAGGCTGAGCGGATTCTGGCCGCGGAGACATCCTAGTGTACCGTCTCAGAAGTCTGGTAGGCAGCGAGCGGGCCGAGTCGTCCGCTTCGGCAAGGCGCGAGGACGAAGGTGTAGCAGAGCTACGTCCGGCATGATCCGGGTCGCGCAGGTCCGAAGAGGCTCCATCGGAGCCGACCTCGACATCCAGGCCGGCTCGAGCCTTCTCCGGCTCAATGGAGAGGAGCTGCGGGACGGACTCGATCTCCAGTACATGGAAGCCGCCGAGCTCGTGGAACTGGAGGTGGAGCTGCCTGGCGGCCGGCACATCACGTACGAGATCGAGAAGGACGGCTCGGAATCTCTCGGGTTGGTGCCCGAAGCCGATCTGATCCGGCGCTGCACGAACGCGTGCCCCTTCTGCTTCGTCAAAGGGAATCCGAAGAGCCAGAAGCTGCGGACCACGCTCTACATCAAGGACGATGACTACCGGCTCTCCTTCATGTACGGGCATTACGTGACGCTGACCAACCTGAGGGAGGAAGACTGGGAACGGATCGGGGAGCAGCGACTGTCGCCCCTCTTCGTGAGCGTTCACGCGACGGATCCGGAAGCGCGAGCGAAGATGCTCGTGAACCCGAAGTCTCGGGAGATCAACGAGCAGCTGGATAGGCTCGAGGCAGCCGGGATCGCGTTTCACGCCCAGGCGGTGCTCTGTCCCGGCGTGAACGACGGTCCGGTATTGGATCGTACGATCATCGACCTGTACGAGCGCGGCGATTCGGTGTTGTCGCTGTCGGTCGTGCCGGTGGGCCTGACCCGGTTCAACCAGGATTCGGGCATCCGGCCCATGACCCCGAAAGAGTGCGCGTGCGCGCTTCGCCAAACGGCACCGATCCGCGGGCGCGCGCTCCGAGAGCGTGGGTACGCCTGGTGTTACGCATCCGATGAGATGTTCCTCTCGGCCGGGCTGGATGTGCCCGGCCGGGAGTACTTCGACAACGAGGAACTGGTCGGCAACGGTGTCGGGGCGATCTCGGGACTAAGGGAAGCCGTCCGTGCCGATCTGCCGCACCTCCCCAGCCTCACCGGGCGCACCATCCTCCTCGCTACCGGCACGGCGATGGAGCCGACTCTCGCGCAGCTAGGCCTCGAACTGCAGGCGGCCTGCGGCGCGGAGGTCGGTACGGTCGCCGTGCCCAACTCGATGTACGGGCCACAGGTGACGAGCGCCGGTTTGATCTCGGGAACCGACTACCTGGAGGCGCTGCGTGCCGGCCGGTCCTATGATCTGGCGATTCTCTCCCGGTCGGCGGTCAACGAGCGCGGCTTCTTCCTCGACGACGTTTCGCTGGACGAGGTTCGGGCGGGCGTGCCGGGAGCCGAGATTCGCGCGGGAGACCACGTCACGGACGTTCTGCTCAGATGGAACTGAGCGCCGCCCCGCCGAAGGACGGACTGGCCGAGCTTCCGACCGTGGCGATCGTCGGACGGCCCAACGTCGGGAAATCGACGCTGTTCAATCGGATCGTAGGCCGGCGGGTCGCGATCGTGGCCGAAGAGCCGGGCGTGACGCGCGACCGTCAATTCGCCATGGCCGAGTGGGGAGGCCGGTCGTTCCTGCTTGCCGACACCGGTGGCGTCACGGATGCGCCTGGTCGGGGGATCGATGCCGAAGTTCGGCACCAGGTGCTCGCGGCGATCGATCACGCAGACGTCATTGTTCTCGTCGTGGACGGCCAGGAGAGCGTCACGCCCGTCGACCAGCATATCGGCGATCTTCTTCGGAGCTCGGGCACGCCGGTTCTGTTGGCCGTAAACAAGGTGGACGAGCCCACCGGATCGCTCGCTCACGTCGATTTCTACGAGCTGGGGCTGGGCGAGCCCGCTCCCGTGGCCGCGCTCTCCGGCAAGCAGAGTGGTGACCTCCTCGACCGGCTGATCCGACTGCTCCCGAAGAGCGAGGCCGGGGCCGAGGAGGCGTACGATGTGAGCCTGGCGGTCATCGGCAAGCCGAACGTCGGGAAATCCAGCTTCGTGAACCGGCTTCTGGGCGAGGATCGCGTGATCGTGGCCGAGGAGGCGGGCACGACGCGTGACGCGATCGACACGTACCTCGATCTGGAGGGCGTGAGGATCCGTCTGGTCGACACGGCGGGCCTCCGCCGTCGCTCGAAGGTGGAGGGCGAGCTCGAGTTCTATAGTCGCCTTCGTGCGGCCCGAGCGATCGAGAGATCGGACGTCTGTCTCCTGATGGCCGATACCGCAGCCGGCGTGACGAACCAGGATTTCCGGATCGGCGAGCAGGCGTGGGAGGCGGGATGCGGGCTGGTGCTCGTGGCCAACAAGTGGGACCTGGGGGAGGATCGTGGTCCGGCCATTCACGCCCAGTTCGAGCGCGATCTCCGAGAGCGCGCGCCTTTCCTCCGCAAGCTGCCGATCATCACGACCTCGGCCTTGACCGGTCTCCGCGTCCGAAAAGCGGCGGAGCTTGCGCTCGAGGTGCAGAAGCGGCGCCAGCAGCGAATCCCGACGGCCGAGGTGAACCGGGTACTCGGCGAGCTCGCGGGGCGTCTCCAACCACCGCAGAGCTCGAGAGGCGAGGTCAAGATCCTGTACGGAACCCAGGTGTCATCGGCGCCGCCCTTCTTCGTGCTGTGGCTGAACCGACCCAAGGATCTGGCCACGCACTATGTTAGGTACATCGAGAACGGCTTCAGAGATACCTGGGACTTCCTAGGAACGCCGATCCGCTTCCGCCTGAAGAGACGGGAAGAGGCACGCAGGTGAGACCCGCACTACTCATCATCGCCGCGTATCTGCTGGGTTCGATCCCGTTCGGCTACGCCGCCGGCCGGCTGGCGCGCGTCGATCTCACGGCCACCGGCAGCGGAAGCACGGGGGCGACGAACGTCTATCGCTCACTCGGGCTGTGGGGCGCGGTGCCGGTCATCCTGCTGGACGTGCTCAAGGGCTTCCTGCCCGTGTGGCTCTTTCCGATGTGGGACGGGAACGCGTGGCCCTATCTGGCGATCGTCTACGGAATCGCAGCTGTGGCGGGACACGTCTGGTCGATGTTCCTCCGTCTGCGCGGCGGCAAGGGAGTGGCTACGGCGGCCGGCGTCATGCTGGCCCTGGCCCCGATTGCGGCAACGATCGCGATGCTGGTGTGGGTGGGCCTGGTCCTCATCACCGGCTTCGTCTCCGTTGCATCGCTGATCGCCGCCGCGTTGGTCCCCGTTCTGGCCTACTTCGAGGACGCACCGATCGAGACCATCGGCTTTGCACTCGGGATCGCGACCTTCGTCTGGTGGACGCACCGCTCCAATCTGGTTCGTCTCGTACACGGCGAGGAGCTCGGTTTTCGAGCGGTGCGCCCATTGAAGAAGGCCGATCGGGAGAAGATACGCGAGCCCATGGGACGGGAGGAGCCGTGAGCGGGCCCGTTTGCGTTCTGGGAGCCGGGAGCTGGGGCACGGCGCTGTCCCACGTGCTGGCCCGGAACGGGACGAGCACCACCACCTGGGCTCATAGCGCGGCCGTTGCCGAGGAGATCAACGGGGACCGGCGCAACACGAAGTACCTGCCGGGAATCGAGCTGGCGCCGTTCGTAGCTACGACCGCGATCTCCGATGCGGTGGCCGGCGCGGGCGTCATCGTGTGCGTGGTCCCCTCTCACCATGTGCGCGAAGTGCTGGGTAAAGCGAAGCCGGACCTGACCGGCGAGCCGATCCTGGTGAGTGCATCTAAGGGTATAGAGGTCGGGACAGACCTGCGGATGAGCGAGCTTTTCTCGGAGGTGCTCGGCGAGGGCACGGCGGCGGACTGCGTGGTGCTATCGGGTCCGAGCTTCGCCGAAGAGCTCGTGCGGGGACTGCCGACGGCCTGCGCCGCCGCCTCCCTGTCCGAGGCGAACCGCCAGGAGGTTCAGCGGCTGTTCCAGAACGATCACTTTCGCATCTACACGCTTGGCGACGTGGTGGGAACCGAGCTGGGCGGATCGCTCAAGAACGTGATCGCGCTCGCCGCGGGGATCAGCGATGGGCTCCGGTTGGGAAGCAACGCCCGAGCGGCCTTGATCACACGCGGGCTCGCAGAGATCAGCAGGCTGGCGACGCGCCTCGGCGCCGAGGAGCATACCCTGGCTGGCCTCGCGGGGATCGGGGATCTTATCCTGACGTGCACCGGCGATCTGAGCCGCAACCGCACGGTGGGCCTGGCAATCGGGTCGGGGCGCTCACTGGACGAGGTGCTCGCGGGGATGTACAACGTGGTCGAGGGAATCCGAACCACGAAGGCGGCGGTGGAGCTCGCCGGCCGTTACGACGTGGAGATGCCGATCGCGAGCGCCGTTTACTCGATACTATACGAGAATGTCGTGCCCGGTCAGGCGCTGACGAACCTGATGGCACGGGATCCGAAACCCGAACGCTGGAGCTGAGCACGTTGAACGACCGAATCGCAGCCAAGGAGTACTATTCGATCGGCGAGGTATGCGAGATCACCGATCTCAAGCCGCACGTCCTGCGTTACTGGGAGAGCCAGTTTCCGGTCCTCAAGCCGACGAAGAACGCGGCCGGAAACAGGGTATACCGACGCCGGGAGATCAAGCTCATCCAGCTCCTTCGGCACCTCCTGTACGGCGAGAAGTACACGATCGAGGGAGCCCGTCAGAAGCTGGATCAGCTGCGAAAACAGGGCAAGCTGGCAAAAGCCTCTCGAGTTGCCCTGGACTCGGAGACGGTGCGCGACGTGCGCCGGGAAATGGACTCGCTGGTCGAGGTGCTCGGCTCGGTTTGACCTCACACCAGGCCCTGCCGCCGGAAGGCGGCACTGAAGAGGAGGCGCACCCCCTGCGGTTCCTCTGCACGAACGACGACGGGATTCACGCCTCCGGACTCGAGCTCCTCATCCAGGCTGCGGAGAAGCTCGGCGAGGTCTTCGTGGTCGCCCCCGACCGGCAGCGGAGCGCCTCGAGTCACTCGCTGACGCTCCACAGTCCCGTCAGGCCCACGGAGGTGTCGGCGGGCCGCATCACGCTGGACGGCACCCCGACCGACTGCGTTCTCATCGCGATCAGCGAGCTCTGCGAGCATCGGCCGGATTTCGTCCTCTCGGGGGTGAACCACGGCCCCAACATGGGCGAAGACGTCCTCTACTCCGGCACCGTGGCCGCCGCCATGGAAGGGACGATTCTCCAGGTGCCGTCGATCGCCGTCTCCTTCACCGGTCGGGATGAGGACCGGCTGGCCGGCTACGCCGATCTGCTGGAACGCCTCCTGCGGGGCCTCGTCAAGAGAGATGACTTCCCCAAGGAGACGTTCTTGAACATCAACCTTCCGGACCTTCCGGCGGACGAGGTCAAGGGCTCGCGCGTGACGGTGCTCGGTCGGCGCCGCTACCTGGATTCCATCAACCGCAGCCTCGATCCGGCGGGTCGCGAGTTCTTCTGGATCGGGGGGGGTACGTCGGAATGGAAGCGGAGCACCGATTCGGATTTCAGCGCGGTGGATGCGGGGCACGTCTCGATCACGCCGCTGCATCTCGATCTCACGAACTTCCGTCTCCTCGAAGAGGTGGGGAATTGGCCGCTCGAGCTCTGACGGGGGCCTACCGGAGGGATAGGCACCGCCTGGTCGAGCGATTGCAGGCGTCCGGCATAGAGGATTTGGCGATCCTGCACGCCTTCGCTTCCGTTCCTCGCCACCGCTTCGTGCCGGAAGCGGTTCGCCACAGGGCCTATGCCGACGCCGCCCTACCCATCGGGCACGGACAGACGATCTCCAGGCCCGGGGTGCATGCCTTGCATCTGGCGTTCTGTGAGCTCAGCGGCGATGAGCGAGTGCTCGAGATCGGGACAGGCTCCGGCTTCCAGACAGCGCTGCTATCTTTAGTTGCAGGAGAGGTATACAGCATCGAACGGATCCCGAAGCTGGCCGAATCCGCCCGTCGGGCGCTACAGGAAGCGGGTGTGGACGGCGTGCACCTGGCGATTGGAGATGGAAGCGGCGGGTGGCCGGAGGCCGCGCCATTCGACGTCATACTCATCGGGGCGGCCGCTCCCGAGCCTCCCGTTCATCTGTACCCGCAGCTGGCACCCGGCGGTCGACTCCTGGCGCCGGTCGGTGATCCGGAGCGCCAGGAGTTGGTCCGTGTCCGGGCCGGGGAGGGATCGTTCGACGTGGAGACGATAGACCATGCGCGCTTCGTGCCGCTCATCGGTGAGCAAGGCTGGTGACCACGGCAGGCTCGAGCGGTGGGGCAGGGGAGGCGAGGGACCGGCCTGGCCCCTTTCGCCGGCTCTATCATTGGGTGCTGGATTGGGCCCACCGTCCCGGTGGCCCCGCGGCGCTGTTCGGCATATCGGCCGCAGAGTCGTTCATATTCCCGATTCCGCCCGACGTCCTGCTGATTCCGCTTTGTCTCGGAAACCCTCGGCGCGCGCTCCGCTTCGCGGCCTTGTGCACCCTGGGGTCGGTGCTCGGCGCCATGTTGGGCTACCTCATCGGCCTCGGGTTCTACGAGAGCATCGCGCGGCCGATCATGGAGCTCTACGGATACGCCGACAAGTATGAGGCAATCGGCCGGGCCTACCGGGAGAACCTCGTTCTCGCGCTGGGTACCGCGGGCTTCACGCCGATTCCGTTCAAGGTGTTCACGATCGCGGCCGGCGGCTTCCACGTGCCGTTTCTCCCCTTCGTGGCGGTTACGGCGGTGAGCCGGGGGATGCGCTTCTTTCTCGTGGCCGGACTGATTCGCGCCTTCGGCGAGCCGATCCGGGAGTTCATCGAGCGGTACTTCAACCTTCTCACTCTCCTCTTCATGGTGCTCCTGATCGGCGGCTTCGTGCTGCTCGGAGTCTTCTCCGCGCGTTGACGCTCCCTTCCTTCGGCGGGTAGCTTCTTGTGCCTATGGACCAGAATGAGATGGCCGGCCAGTCGCCGGCAGTGGCCGAAGAGGCCGAGGTGGCGTTCACACCCGCGCGGGCGGAGGAGGTCGCAGAGCGCGTGAGGCAGCGCCTGCGCGACTATCCGGACTTTCCGCGGCCGGGAATCCTCTTCCGCGACGTGATGCCCCTGTTCCAGGACCACGTCCTGTTCTCCGACGTGATCGAAGTCCTGGCGGACCATGCCACGGCGGTCGGCGCGGAGAAGATCGCCGGCATAGAATCTCGCGGCTTTCTGTTTGGGGTTCCTGTCGGGCTGCGGCTGGGGCTCCCCTTCATCGCCGTACGGAAGAAGGGCAAGCTTCCCGGCGAGACGGTCGCTGCCGAGTACGCGCTCGAGTACGGTAACTCGCATCTCGAGCTCCAGGCCGATGCGGTCAGGCCCGGAGACCGCGTCCTGATCATCGACGACCTCCTGGCGACCGGAGGGACTGCCGCGGCGACCGCTTCGCTCATCGAGGAGCTCGGCGGTACGGTGGCTGCGCTTCAGGTGCTCGTCGAGCTGGCAGCGCTCCCGGGAAGGGAAGCGTTGGACTCGTATAATATATTTGCATTACTTACTTTATAAGCACTTAGCTAACCCTGTTAGAGAACTAGAATAGATGCCCGGAGCCGTAGCCAAGAAGAAGCGGAAAGACGAACTGTCGCAGGAAGACCGTTTCCTCCAGTTCGTCGAAGAGGGAAGCGCGTGGGTGCAGTCCCATACGCGTGCCGTCCTCCTGATCTCCGTGGGCCTCGTACTGCTTGTCGGAGGAGTCCTGTACTACCGGAGCTATCGCGAGAGCTTGCGCACGCGGGCGGCGATCGAGCTGAACCAGCTCCGGGGGACGCTGACGGTCGCTGACGCCGTCCCACGCCTGACCGGTTTCGTGGCTCGATTCGAAGGCACGCCCGCCGCGACGGACGGCCGGTTGCTCCTCGCCAAGATCCAGCTGCAGAACGGTCAACCCCAGGCGGCGTTGGGCGTCCTGGGTCCGATCGCCTCGGAACCGGTGGATATCCCGAGCGGGTACGCTGTAAAGCTCCTACTCGCCGAGGCCTACAAGGGCGCCGGGGAGCCCGAGCGAGCCCTCGGCCAGTTGGACGCGATCATCGACGGCGCCTACGTGCCCTACCAGCGGCACCGTGCGCTGGCAGAGCGGGGACGGCTGCTTGCGGATCTCGGCCGCCTGGAGGAGGCCGCGCTGGCCTATCAACGTCTCGTGGACGACGAGAGCGCCACCGATGATCTCTATCGGGTGCGTCTCGGCGAGATCCAGGCGATGATCGCCTCCGGAGCGACGCCTCAGCCGACGACCTTCTCGGCACCCGCGCCGGCTCCCCCCGAAGAGGGTGCCGAGCCTCTGATTCCGGGTGCTGAGGAATCCGGCTCGGGCCCGGCGCCGGAGGTTGGTGCCGGAGTGGACACCGCGGCCACACAGGATGCGGACTCTGTCCGCGAATCCACTACCGAATCCGTCCCCGACTCCGTGCCCGTCGACTCGTTGCCCGCCGACTCCGCTGCAGCCGGCGGCTCTCGCTAGGCTCGACTCGGAGCGAGAACCCGGTCGGCTGCCGAGCGATCCCCAACGCCTCAACGCTCCACACGCCTTTCTGAGCTCCCGGGGCCTCTCGGGCGTCGCCTGGCCCTCGGGGATCCAGGTTTTGCCCTCCTGGCGTCTTCTGAAGGCTTTCTCGTGTTCACACTGCCTGCCTATCAAGACCCTCTCTTCAGCTGATCGGTGTTTTTTGACCTCTGTGCTTATTGATGCTTCCAAAGCCTGATGCTGATATCCCTGGCGAACGGCGCATAATGTACATTATGTAAACTAGCCGTAGACATAGGCAGTCGGATGAGTCAGCGATCCCCTTCCTGGCGAGAGGGTCGTACCCCGTCTCCGGAGCTTCTCGCGTGACCTGAAGCGGGGGGAGCTAGATAGTTGTGAGCGTAGCGAGTTGAAGCTCAGAGACGGCCAAAGAGACTCCTGAGACGAAGCCACCAGACGCGCCAGATCGCCTCGCGCACGATCCGGCCCGACATCTTGCTCTCTCCCTCGGCGCGCTCGACGAAGACGATCGGGATCTCGGCGATGTCGAAGCCGCCCTTCCAGGCCCTGAAGTTCATCTCGATCTGGAAGGCGTATCCGGTCGAGGCGACACGATCGAAGTCGATCGCCTCGAGTACCTCTCGCCGAAAGCACTTGAAGCCGGCCGTGCTGTCCGTGAGACGGAGGCCGGTGACCCACCTGGCGTACTTGTTGGCGGCATAGCTCAGCAAAAGCCTGGACATGGGCCAATTCACCACGTTGACGCCTCGCAGGTAGCGGGAGCCCACGACAAGATCGTGGGTCTCGATCGCCGCCAGGAACTCGACCAGATAGGCAGGATCGTGCGATAGATCGGAGTCCATCTCGAAGAGGACGTCGTATCCGCGCTCCAGGCCTTCGCTGAAGCCGGCCAGGTAGGCCGAGCCGAGGCCCAGCTTCCCGGAGCGGTGAAGGACGAAGATCCGGTCGCTCCGCCCTGCCAGCTCCTCGGCCAGATCCCCGGTTCCGTCCGGAGAGGCGTCGTCGACGACGAGCACGTCGAGCCGGTCGTCCTGCTCGAGGATCCGAGGCACGATCTTCCCGAGGCTCTCCCGCTCGTTGAAGGTCGGGAGCACCACAAGTCCCCTTCCCCCTCCGCTCGCCCTCGTGCGGAGCTCGTCGGGACCTGACTCCCCGGAGCGGGACTCGCCCGTCGGGGGCATCATCCGCTCATGGCCCGAATCGTCCAAGGTCGCGTCTTCACGCATCGTCCGGTTGCGTCTCTCCCTTATCGAAGCCGCCGCGCAGAAGCACGGCGATGCCGAACGCCGCCAGCTCGGAGACGATCGTCCAGAGGCGCGCCAGCAAGGCGATCCCCACCGCGGCGGCCGCCGGAAGCGGCGTCACGGCGGTGAGCAGCAGGGCCATCGCGCCCTCCCGAACGATGAGGCCGCCGGGCGTCACGATGGCCAGATAACCCGCCACGTAGCTGGCCGCGAAGACCCCGGTGAGCGACCGGATGTCACTCACCGGCGCCTCGGACACGCCCGCGGCCAGGAACCACAGCCCCGCCCCGTAAACCCACCAGGCCAGCAGGAGTGCCACCCCCAGGATCCAGGAGTAGGCCCCACCCGTCGGGCGCTCGCGCTCGATCACCGAGGAGACCGCCGGGCCGTCCTCTCGCAGCAGCCTGGCGAGTGCAGCGGTGGCTCGACGCAGGACGGTCGGGTGAAGGATGAGGGCGAGCGCGACGGCAAGGCCGACCGGCAGCAGGATCGAGCCTCCGAAGGCATCTCCGATCCGATTCCCGAGCGTGAGCAGAGCGGCGGCGATCCCGCTCACCAGCACCACGATCTGGAAGACGAGCGCCGCCACGAGCGCCACGGAGCCGGATCGGCCCGTGCCCCGCATGTAGGCCGCCAGCCCCGCCAGCTGCCAGATCTTGCCGGGGATGTAGCGTCCGAGGTTGGAGCCTACCCAGGCAGCCACCCCCTCCGGATACCGGACGTCCTCGCCCAATCGGCGAGAGAGCCAGGTCCACAGGGCCGCCATGCCGAGCAGGTTCACCGTGCCGAGCCCGAGGGCCGCGAGAAGCCACCCCGGCCGCACGGCCCAGCTCTTCGATCCCCCGAGCTCGGTGAAGGCGCTCCACTGGCCCCGGAGGGCGAGCAGGACGAAGGTAAGCGCCGCGAGAAGGAAGGCGGCGAGCGCGAACCGCTTCCACCGGTCGCTCAAGCGGACCCCGTGGCCTATTCCTGGTCGGACGCCGGTCGCCGCCGGAGCAGGAGCCAGGCGGCGGCGAGCAGAGCGAGGGTTGCCGTGAGGGCGGAGATGATGGCGGAGGCGAAGATCGACGTCGAACGGTACCTGAAGACCAACTCGTGGTCTCCTGCGGGCACGTGCACACCGCGAAAGGCGACGTTGGTGCGGTGGATCGGGACCGGGTCCCCGTCGATCCGGGCCTCCCAGTCCGGATGATAAATCTCGCTCACGAAGAGAAGACCGGGGCTTTCGGCAGAGACAGAGAAAACGACCTCGTTCGGCGTGTAGGATCGAACGCTCGCCTCTCCGCTGCCCGCCGAGATCTCGGCGTTCTCCCCCGCAGCGGATCTCGAGGGGGAGCCGGCATACTCCCACATCTCGACAACCGCCTGTTCCAGCGGGTCGATGAGCCCCAGGGTGGCGTCCAGCGCAGCCGTCGAGTCATTGACGGTCACGATACTGGTCGGGAAGAAGGCGTGCGGCGTCGTGTCCGAGATGCGATAGACCCGACCCTTCATCCCCTCGGCCGCCTCTGTGAGGAAGGGTAGGTTGATCTGCTCGGCCGTGGTGAGATACTTGAGATCGAGCAGCGACCACAAGACCCGGCGGCCTCCGAGATTGGCGTACTCCAGCCCGCCCACCAACCGCTCGTACCACTTGAGCCTGAAGTTCTGGCTGCCGGTGACCGCCGGAATCGAGAAGTACATGAGCTCGTTGGGCCGGTAGGAATCGGGCAGCGGCCAGGCCCGTGCTCCGGGTGCCAGCTCGGCGGCCAGGCCACGCAGCGCAAGGTCTTCCGGGAGCAGCTGTTCCGCCGGGAGCGCGATCAGGTAGCGTCCGGCCACCCTGCCCATGTCCAGCGCGCCCAGGATCAGGAGAACGGCGCAGATCCACTCTCCGACCCGGCGCCGTTCCACCGCACGAGCGGCGCCCAGCGTGGCGGCCCACACCACGAGGCCGAGTCTCGCCCCGAAACGCAGCCTCTCCAGGAGCTCCGCGGGCGGCTCTCGCGTCCAACCCACGGGGAACCAGGCATGAAAAACCCAGCGGATCAGGCCCTCCGGCGCGAGTGCGGCCGCGAGCAGGGGAAGTGCCAGCACGCCGGAGCCCAGGAGGATTCTCGGCCAGGGTAGTTCCCCGCCCTCCCTCGAATCCGCGATAGCCTGCCACCCGAAGCCGGCGAGCAGTGCTACCGCGAACGTCACCGGACCGAGCATCATGGAGGGGGCGCGAAAGCGCCCGATCAGAGGGACGACCGCGTAGGCCAGGCGGTGGAGGGGCGTCGCCGCTCCAAGGGCGAAGAGAAGGCCCAGCGTCGCCGCTGCGGCGAAGAACCACTGCCTGGCGTCCCTTCGGGAGCTCAGCAAGCCGATCGCCGCCAGAAGGATCGGCAGGACTCCGAGATACTCGGTGTGCAGCTTGAAGGGGTTCGTTCCCCAGTACAGATCGAGCGAACCGACCAGGTCGGGAAGCAGGAGTGCCGAGAGCTCCTGAGGCGGCAAGGCCCAGGAGCTGGCGAAAGCGTACCCTTCCTGGCCAGGCACGCCACGTACGGCCATGTCCAGCAGCCCGGCCGTCGGCCATAGCTGCACCGCGCCGACAAGGGCGGCGATGAGGAACGCGAGCGCGTAGAGGCCGGCGGTGGACAGCACCGGGCGCAGCGATCCGGCTTCCCGATACCTGATCCAGAGGGCGAAGAGGGCGTACGCCGAGAGTGCCAGCGAGGAGAAGTACATCACCTGCACGTGCGGCGTGAAGATCTGTGCGCCGACGACGAGGCCGAGGAGCAGGAACCAGGCCGCTCGCCCACTCCGCATGCCGCGCTCCAGCAGGCCGAACGCAAGCGGGATCAGAACCATCGCGAACAGACGTCCGTCGTGGCCGCCATACAGCGTGGAGAGGAGGTAGCCGCCGAACATGAAGGAGACGCCGGTCACCGCCGAGGCCCACCGCCCCAGGCCGAACGAGCGTCCCGCGAAGTAGCCGAAAGCGCCCGAGAGGAAGGTGTGGGCCACGAACGTCCAACCGATGGCGCGGTAGAGCGGCATCGCCAGGTAGAGGAGGGTCGTCGGGTAGAACACGGGCCCGGGCAGCACGGCAAGGAACGGGAGGCCTCCGTAGACGAACGGGTTCCAGAGGGGCAGGCCCCGCCCCGCCCTCAGCTCCTCCACGGCGAAGTTTCTCAACTGGTAGGCCTGATCCAGCATGTCGGTGCCGAAGAGCATCCGGTCGCCGTGAAACACGAAGTCGCGGTAGAGGAAGACGGTCGCGGCCGCCGCCGCGAGCAGGAAGCCGACGGTTCCCCACCAGCCGGAACGCCGGCCGTCGGCGGTCATGGGGCGGGCCTTTCCAGCATGAAGAACCACTGGGGGGAGAGGGCACGCAGAGCACGGTCGACGACCGAATCCGGAAGAGTGCGGAACGACATCCAGGTTCGCTCCCAGGCCGGACCCCACGTCGTGGCGATCAGGTCGTCGATGGACCGACGCGTGATGTCGCGCACGCGGAAGCCTGGACCCGACATCGCCTGCTGGAGGCGTCCGTAGGAGAGATAGCGGATGTCATCGTATCCTCGCCCTCTTCCGCTCGCGCGCAGGTAGGCGTTGGCGGCGGCCCTCGGCAACCAGCTAAGAAGCGGAAGCCGGTAATGGGGCTCGATCAGGATGTACCGGTTGCCCGCCGACACGAAGGCCTGACCGCCGGGTCGGAGCACTCGATGAGCCTCCGCGAAGAGGCGCGCGTGACCACCGACATGCTCGTACACGTGGTTCATGATCAGGAAGTCCAGGGATTGGTCGGCGATCGGAAGGCGAAGGATGTCCCCACGGACCATGCCTCGGCGCTCGACGATCGCCTCTTCTGATATCTCTATACCTACAATAGACTTACCGATGGTGTTTTCCAGTACATGCTTGATGATGCCCGTTCCGGATCCGAGGTCGGCGATTCGCTCGGCCGCCGCCAGCTCGTTCTTGCACAGCTCGGCGATCACGCGCGCCTTTCGGCGTCGACCCTCGAGGTAGGCGGCGCTGCGAAGTCTCGTTTCGTACCAGTCGCCGGCTCCCTCCCCGTTGCCTCCCACCACCGGATCTCGACTCACGATTGTCGCGCGCGTGCCCGCGATCGCCTCGAGAGGCCTGCGTGATATACGGTCTCGAGCTCCTCGGTGATACGATCGAGCGAGAAGCGACTCTCAACGCTGGCGCGCCCGAGGCTGGCGACGTCGCGTGCCCGCTCCGGGTCAGCCGCGATCTCGAGGATGGTCTCCGCCAGGGCTGTCGGGTCGGCTGGCGGAACCAGCCAGCCCGTTTCCCCGGGCCGGACGATGTCCGGGATGCCTCCCACGTCGGACCCGATCACCGGCCTTTCGAAGCCCAGAGCCTCGAGAAGCACGACACCCAGACCTTCGGTGTCTCCCTTTGCGTCGATCACCGCCGGCAGCACGAAGATGTCGCACGCGTCATAGAATCCGCGAAGATCACGCTCCGGAACGTGCCCGGCAAAGCGAACCTCCCGTTCGACTCCCGCTCTCCTCGCCGCCTCCTGGATCGTGCTCTTCCACTCGCCTTCGCCCACGATCGTCAACTC
>JBDGZR010000027.1:22753-26053 GCA_039588495.1 Gemmatimonadota bacterium
CCGCGGACCTGGCCTCGCGAACGAGAGCGAGCGCTTCGACCAGATGCTCCACGCCCTTCCGTTGGACCAGCCGCCCGACGAACAGCAGGCGCAGCGGTCCCTCGCTTGTCAACGCGGGGCGCCCTTCCCCCCCGGGTATCGCAAGGCCGGCCGCGAACGGGATCACATGGATGTCGCGGTCGGCCAGAGCCCGTACCCTGATGGCGGTGGCAGAGGAGATGGCGGTGACGGCATCGGCGGTCCGAGCGCTCCAGGCGAGGAGCGGGAGTAGCCAGCGGGCGCGGCGTTCCACCCAGCTGACCTCGACGCTGTAGAAGGTGCAGACGAGCGCCGACCGGCCTCCCGACGCGAGACGGGCGGCGGCGCCGAACAGGGCGTGAGGCACCGGCCAGTGTACGTGCACGACATCCGGATGCTGCCGTCCCGAACGCGCCGAAGCCAGCAACCCGCCGGCCACGTATGAGGGCAGGAGGGCCGCGTATGCCGGCGATCGCCTCAGGCGATCCGGCACGGTCTCGTCGTGAGTGAGGGTCTCCCACGACCGGGGGGCATAGCGAAAGCGCTCGACCGGTATGCCGCCGACGCGCTGCGGCCCGAGCCCCCGGTAGGACGGCGCCAGAATCGACGCGTCCATTCCGCGCGCCCGCTGGGCGGAGACGAGCGCCGAAAGCCAGGGCGTGATGACGTCTTCCTCGTGGCGCTGGAAGGCCGTGACGATGTGGACGACGCGCAGACCCTCCACCCGCTTGGGCTTGTCCATATCAGTCCGCCGCCACCGGAGCGGGATCGAAGCTCAGCACGAACGTAGGGGGGTCCCCTCCCTCGTACACGATCTCGAACATCGGCAGGTTTTCGCGCAGCGCAGGGACCAGGTAGCGCGACGTCGTGCCGCTGATCGCGTCCACCACGACGTAGTCCGCTCCGATCCGCTTGATCCCTTCGAGCACTACCCGCGTGTCCGTCGAGTACGGGTAGAGGTCACCTCGCCTCCCCGAGATCCAGAAGAAGATCCGCGGCTTTCGGCTGACCGCGATGGCGTTGGGCGGCGTGCTCGTCGCGGCCCATTCGGCGGCGGCGTAGAAGCTGGCGAACTCTGGCGGGTCACACGGAGCGCCGGCCCGGTAATCCGCCAGGCAGCGGATGCTCTCCGGAGTGCGGGCGACCGTCGTGATGGCCGCTCCGATGCCAACCGCGGAGACGAGAGCTCCCATCGCCAGGGCGGGGGCCCGGGCGCCCTCCCTGCCCGCGCTGAGCCGGCGACCGAGCTCCGAAGCACCGGAGGCGGCATAGGCGAGAAGCAGAGGGAGAAGCGGAAGGAGGAATCTCTGGTCCGTCCAAACGGGCGGCCACAGAGCGAGCATGATGGCGTAGAGCACGGTGAAGAGCTCCGCCGGGCCCAGCCGGCTCATCGAGCGCCTGACCCACCCCACGAAGGCCAGCCCCGCTATCGCCAGTCCGAGGGCCGTCAGCACACCCTCGCCACCCGGCACGGAACCCCATCCGCCGGCGAGCGATCGAGGCAGGATCTCGGAAGCGTAGCTCCAGAGGTTCTCGATCGAGCGGACCGCGAGGTCGCCCGGGCCGGCGGATCCGGCCGCCGGGTCGTAAGGGTTTCGCAGCATCATCTCCTTTAGGTAGGTCGGCTGCGAGACGTCGGCGCCGGGGGCGGCGGAAGCCCAGCGCTGGTAGAGCCACCAGCCGCCGGCCGAGGCGGAAGCGACCGCCGTCGCCAACGAGAACCGCCCGGGCTTCCGTTCGAGCGCAAAGAAGAGGACGGCGGCTGCGAGGAGCGGGAGTCCAGCGGTACGGGTAAGGAACGCGGCCCCCGCCGCCGCGAGACCGAGGAGCAAGGCGGGAGCGATCCTGTGCTGCCCCTCCTCTCCCGTCGATCCCTGCGCCGACCGCTCGATCCACAGCAGAGACGTCACCACCAGAACGACGAAGAGAGCCTCCGAGAGCACGAAGTGCGAGTACTCCAGCAGGACCGGCGAGATGGCCAGCAGACCGGCCGCGACGACGGCCGGGCCTCGCCCGACCAGCTGGTCGGCCAACCGGTAGGTGAGCCACACCGCCAGAGTCGTCAGGACGAGGGACGTCAGCTTGAGCAGCTGAAGCGACGCGAGAGGAGTGAAGACGGCCAGAAGCAGCGGATAGAGCGGTGGATACTTGGTGTGCAGAGGCCCGAGGGGAAGGTAGATATCCCGATAGCCCTGCCCCGAGGCCAGAGCCTCGCCGAGAATCATGTAGCCGGCGTTGTCTCCTCCGGGAAACAGCGTCGGGTCGTAGAGCAGGAAACCCAGGAACAGGTGCAGGCTCGCGAGAGCCAGCCCGATCCGTGCGTCCGCGCTCAGCCGACCGGCCGAGCTCACTTCCGCATGTCCCGCCGCAGCGCCCCCACCTCGGCCCTCAGGCCGGCGATCAGCTCGGCGAGGAAGCCGAGCACGAAGAGCCCGAGACCGACGAGCACGAGAAGCAGCACGA
Organism: Gemmatimonadota bacterium; assembly: GCA_039588495.1. Taxonomy (GTDB): domain Bacteria; phylum Gemmatimonadota; class Gemmatimonadetes; order Palauibacterales; family Palauibacteraceae. The sequence goes on from JBDGZR010000027.1 coordinate 25,235, forward strand.
GGGTGAGCATTGGCCGGTAGCCCTGGCCGAGCACGAACCGGAGGTAGATGGCGATGGCGCCGGTGATCGCACCGAGCCCCAGCAGCGCGAGGCCGGTCATCCCGAAGAAGAGCAACGGCTTGCGGCCGAAGACGAGCTGGAACCAGACGGCGACGAGGTCGAGTGTGCCGATCAGGATTCGCTGTCTGCCACCGTACTTCGCGACACCATGTCGTCGGGGATAAAGCTCGACATCGATCTCCCGAAGCCGGAAGCCTCGATCGTGAGCCAGCACGACCAGGTAACGATGCCAGTCATCCCGCAGCTCCATCTCGTCGATGACGCTTCTGCGAAACGCCTTCATGGAGTTCAGGTCGTGCACGGGGACCCGGAAGATCAAACGCGAGAGCCAGTTGTAGACGCCCGACACGAGGCGTTTCTCGTACCGGCCGACCTTGCGTCCGGTGACCAGGTCCGAGCCCTCGTCGAGGGCCCGCACGAATCGCGCGATCTCCTCGGGCGAGTGCTGAAGGTCCGCGTCGAAGAGCACCAGGTACTCGCCGCTGGAGGCTTCCGCCCCGGTCAGCAGCGCGTCGGTTTTTCCGCGGTTCGAGCGGTGCGACAGGAAGCGGGTTTCGGTGAGGCCGGCCGCCGCGGCGGCTTGGCGTGCCGCCTCCAGCGTTCCATCGGTCGAGCCGTCGTCGACGAGTACGACCTCCGCCTCGAGATCGGCGTCGCGCAAAGCGGAGGCGAGCTCGGAGAACAGATCGGGCATGTTGTCCGCCTCGTTGAAGGCGGGCACGATCACCGAGGTTTTCTTTTCCGTCTGAGGCTGCGTCA
>JBDGZR010000028.1:0-22596 GCA_039588495.1 Gemmatimonadota bacterium
AGCCGGCGTGGAGTAGGCGTTGTAGTTGTGGGGACGGTTGATCGTGATTCGCGCGACCCAGTCCCCCTTCTCGTAGAGGACTTCCTTGAAGCCGAAAGCGTCGGCGGGCTTGGACTCGAAGTGTGTCATCTCTCTCCTCGATCGTTCTTAGGCCGCACCCTTCACTCGAACTTCTGCTCCCGGCGCGGCCGCCAGGGTTCTGTCGACGTACTCGTCGGCGAGAGGCATCAGCAAATCGTGGTATGAGTTGAACAGGGCGGCCGCGCACTCGCCGCCCCATTCGGGGAGTCGCAGCGGCCGGGGGAGATAGGGGTCGATCAATGGGAACTCGCGGTACTCGTGTACGAGGGCGAGCCGGCGGACGAACGCCTCCTCGTCGGCGAGCCGCCCCTTGTCGATCGCCGAGCGACAGTGCTCGAAATCGGGCAGGTAGCGCTCGATGAACGTCTCGTACCGGCGGTTGATGCCTGGCAGGTCCCAGCACTGGTCCATCAGCTCTGCAACCGGGGAGAAGCCGGCATGCTCGGCGCGGAACACCTCGAGGTTCTCACGAATCTCCAGACCCTCGGCGATCTCCTCGATCTCGTGGCGGATGTCGTGTGGCGTGATCCACAGCCCGTTCCCGAGCGAGCCGCAGCCGAGCCATGAGAGCCGGACGCGGAGACTGTCGCGCAGCTGGCGACGGTCCTCGGGGATCGAGTAGGTAATCAGGGTCCAGACGCCGCCCCAGGGTTCGTCCCGCGGCGGGTGGTAGATCCGAGCCTCCCCTTCCTCCAGCAGCTTCCTGCCCCTCGCGGCCAGCCGGTAAAAGCTGTTTCGGCCCCGCCGTTCGGCCTCGAGCCAGCCTTTCGTCGTCATACGCGAAAGCACCGTTCGGACCGCTCCTTCAGAGAGATCGAGCGGAGCGAGAAGCGAGATCAGGCTGCCGACCCAGACCGGGTCCGGCCGGTGCAGGAGGAAGTCACCGAAGAGGGTGAAGACGAGGTCTTTCGGACGTTGGACTGGCAAACCGGAAGCCGCCTGATCTTATCCGGAGACGCAGATATCTGTCATTTTATCGACGTTCGTTATTGTAGTGTAATATCTTGTCATCGTCAACTCGTGGTGTTGGCTAGGCGTCCGTTCCGCCATCTTGCATTCCTCGACCCTCGGGTGGACTCGTTTGGAAGAGGAGATGGCAGTTGACCGAACCGCTATACCGCTCCCGCGTGCGCATTCAGAAGCTGGAAGGCCCTCACAGGCTGGCCTGGATCGAGCCGTTCCGGGATCCGCTCGAGTTCGGGGTCCACGGTCCGATCGCCGAGTTCTACGGCGCCCAGACCGCCGAGCCGATCCCCACGACGCTCGACCACGTGGTGGCCGCGACCGGTGGGTGACTGACGGGCACCCTGGGCGGAGCCCTGGAAGCCAGAGGAATCCCCAGCCAGCCGGATCGCCTGAGCTCCACGGTCACGGGCGAGATCGGGCCAGTGGAGGGAACGCTGAAGATCACCCGGATCCACGTTCGCTACGAGATCCTGGTCCCGAACGGAATGCGGGCCGAGACGGAACGGGCGCTGGCCCACCACGCCTCCAAGTGTCCGGTGGCTCAGACGCTCACGCCCTGCGTGCAGATCGACTGGGAGGCAGAGATACGGGAGGAGGAGATCGACTGATGGATGATGATTCGAGAGTTCGCCACCTGGCGTGGGAGGAGGTCGAGAAGGAGCAGATCACGGACGTCATCTCGCGCCGCCTCGTCTGGGGCCAGCGGATGATGATCGCGCAGGTCGTCCTCGATAAGGGGAGCGTGGTCCCGAAGCACGCTCACGACAACGAGCAGATCACGTACATACTGGAGGGTGCGCTGAGGTTCTGGATCGGGGAGGACGGCGAGGAGGAGCTCGTCGTCCGCGCGGGCGAGCTCCTCTACATCCCGTCCAACGTGCCGCACAAGGCGGAAGCGCTGGAAGACACGCTCGATGTGGACGTGTTCAGCCCGCCACGACAGGACTGGCTGGACGGAACCGACACCTACTTCCACGAGGGGTGAGCCTTGGATCTGGGACTGAAGGGACGAGCGGCGATCGTCGGCGGCTCCAGCCGCGGGATCGGACGCGGGATCGCGAAGGAGCTGGCGGCGGAGGGCGCGGACCTGGTGCTCTGCGCCAGGGATGCCTCGGTACTCGAGGCCGCGCGTGAAGATCTGGAACAGACGACGGGCGCCCGCATCGAGGCGGTGTCGACCGACACGTCGGAGCCGGAAGGTGTGGACCGGGTGCTCGACGCCGCGCTGGCGGCGTTCGGCAAGGTGGATATCCTGGTGACGAACACGGGCGGACCTCCGGCCGGCAAGTTCGATGATCTCTCGGCGGAGAACTGGGGGCAGGCCGTCCGGCAGCTGCTCGAGAGCGCCGTGGGCTTCACCCGCGGCGTGCTTCCCGGCATGAAGGAGCGCGGGTGGGGCCGGATCATTAACGTCACCTCGGTCGCCGTGAAGCAGCCGATCGACGGCCTCATGCTCTCCAACAGCATCCGGGCCGGGCTGACCGGATTTGCCCGCACGCTGGCCAACGAGGTCGCCGCCGACGGGATCACGGTGAACAACGTGCTTCCCGGGTACACCCGCACGGAGCGACTGGTCGAGCTGGCCGAGCATCTCGCGTCGACCGGGGACGCCGAGAGCCTGGAAGCGGTCTTCGGAACGTGGGAGCAGGAGATCCCGGCGGGCCGGCTCGCCGATCCCAGCGAGCTCGGGGCGCTCGTCGCGTTCCTCGCCTCGGAGCGCGCCGGTTACATCACCGGCACCTCGATCGCCGTGGACGGAGGCTGGACGCGCGGCCTCCTCTAAATCGGCTCCAGGCCCTCTCGCGCGGCGGCCTCGGCGGCGCTCCGATCCACCTTCCCTGCCGGCGTCGTCGGCAGGTCCGCCAGGAAGTGGACGAGCCGGGGTCTCTTGTGGGGCGCCAGTATAGCGGACATCTCCTCGCCCAGCGCACCCGGCTCGGGATCTCCGCCTTCGGCCATGATCGCGGCTGCGACGACGACGCCCCATTTCGGATCCTCCACCCCGAACACGACCGCACCACGGATCGAGGGCAGCGAAGCCAGCGCGTTCTCGATCTCCAGGGGATCGACGTTCTCGCCGCCGGTGACGATCAGTTGATCGAGCCGTCCGCGAATGTGGAGGTGTCCCGCGGCGTCCAGCTCGCCTTCATCTCCCGTCGAGAGCCAGCCCTCGGCATCCACGCCGGCCCGGATCCGATCCTGCTCCGCGTAGCCGCTGAACAGCATCGGGCCCCGGATCTGTATCTCCCCATCCATGATGCGCAGCTCGACCCCCTCGAGCGGAGCTCCGGAGCCCAGCTCGCCACGGTTGCGTGTACCGTACTGCTGTGTCGTGACCTGAGAGCAGGCCTCCGTGAGGCCGTACGTGGTGAGCACGGGAAGGCCTCGATCGGCGGCGCGCGACAGGAGACTCCGGCTCACCGGACCGCCGCCCAGGAGGAGGGCTCGCAGGTGCCCGGGAGGACGCCAGGCGGGAGCGGCCTCCAGCATCGCCTCGAGCATCGCGGGCACGAGCGAGACGAGCGTGACCCGGCGCTCCTCGATGGTGCGGATGGTCCGGGCTGCGTCGAAGCGTCCGCGCGGTGCGAGCACGATGCATCGCCTGGCGATCAGGGCGCGCACGAGGATCGACAGCCCCCCGACGTGTGCGAGGGGAAGCGTCAGCAGCCAGCGATCCCCGCTTTCCCAGCCCAGGTTCCGGGCGCTGGCCCGGGCCGACGCGAGAAACGCCCGTCTGGAGAGAAGGACCCCCTTCGGCTTCCCGCTCGTCCCCGAGGTGGGGACCACCGCCAGGATCGACTCGGGATCGATGGTGGGCGTCGGCGAGGTGCCCGCGCCTCGAGCCGTCTCGGACTCCTCGACGGCCGCAGCCGGATCCATCTCCAGGGCGGGACGAAGGAGCTCCAGGAGAAGTCGGCGCTCTCGCTCCGTGGCTCTCGAATGGATCAATCCCAGCGGCACGCCGGTCTCGAGGGCCGCCAGCAGCGCGACCACGGTCTCGGGGTCTCGGCTTGCCACGACGGCAACGGGGCGGCTCGGGGAGCCCGGCTGCTCGGCGAGGCGCGCGTTCAGCCATGCGGCGACTCCGCTCGCCGAGGCGGCCAGCTCCGCGAAGGTGTAGGCCCGATCTGCAGCGATGAGGGCGAGCCGATCGGGCGCCTCGAGGGCCGCAGCCTGGACGCTCAGCCCGCCGCCGTTCATCGTCCGACCTCCCTCCATCCTCCAGGGCCGTCCTGGGAGGCGAGCGGCGGAAGCCCGAGGCCGGGCCGGTCGTGGGGACGGATCTCGGCTCGGCCGTACGCGGGGAGCTCGAGGGCCGGCCAGACCGAGAGTCCGGCGTGGGGGGCGAGGCCGGCGGCAGGTCCGGGCGGCAGCGCCAGGGCCAGCTCCGCGGCGGCAGCCAGGGCCACGGGTCCGCCGAGCAGGTGTGAGACGACAGGCAGGGCTCCGCGACTCCGCGCCTCGGCCGCCAGCCGGAGGCAGCGAAGAGCGCCTCCGTGGTAGGCGGGCTTGATCACGACGTAGCTGTATCCGCCGGCTTCGAGGGCCGTGGGCAGGCCGGACTCGTCTCCGGCGTCCAGGGATTCGTCGATCGCGATCGGAACCGGCGAAGGAAGCACCTCCGGCAGGCGCGCAAGCGGCAGCGGCTCCTCCACGAACTCGAGGCCGAGATCCGCCGCCGTCCGGAGCCAACCCGGCGCCACACCGGCATCCAGGCTTCCGTTCGCATCGGCTCTGAGAAGAACATCGTCGCCCAGCTCTCCCCGCAGCGCTCCCAGAAGGGCCAGCTCCTCGGCGGGCGTCCGGCCAACCTTCACCTTCAGGCAGCCGTAGCCTTCGTCCACCCAGCTCGCAGCCGACCCGACCGGATCATCGGTCAAAAGGGCGGCCAACGGCACCGCCAGCCGCCGAGAACCCTCTGCTGCGCTTCCCGGCCTGGCTCCCGTCAGCAGTGCGTGCACGGGGAGGCCGGCCGCCTGACCGGCCAGATCCAGGAGTGCCGTCTCCGCCGCGAAGCGGGCCGTCGCCGCGTTCAGGCCCGCCGCGCTCAGTGCCGCCTCGATGTCATCCGGCAGGGCGTTGGCGGGCGCCAGCTCCGGGAGACCGGCCCAATCGACGCCGAGGAGGTCGGCGCGCGATTCGGCGAGCGTGTCCGACGAGAATCCAGGCAGGGGCGAGGCCTCCCCCTGGCCGATCCTGCCCTCTCGGTCGCGGAGCTCCAGCAGCAAGCCCCGGCGCTCCCGCCAGGTCCTCGACGCGTGCGAGGCGTCGGCCCCGAGGAAGCCGGCCACCTCGAAGATTCGGGCCGCGACCGGCCTGACGACGTCGGTCACGCGCCGAGGACGAGCCCGCCCGAGAGCAGGAGAGCGAAGATGAGCTCGAGGCGGGCGGTCCCGAAGAGCAGCGGGTTCATATCCGGACCGGTCGTGGAGAAGACCTTCCGGGCCAGGGCGAGCGCCAACGGAGCCGTGAGGAGCGGCAGCAGCACCCACCTGCCGGCCAGACCCTGCGCCACGAGGAGGACGGGGACGAGATAGGCCGCCGCCAACAGCAGAAGGTACTCGCCGAGCGCGAAGGGGCGGCCCCACCGAACCGCCAGCGTCCGCTTCCCCGACGCCGCGTCGGTCTCGAGGTCCCGCAGGTTGTTGACGACGAGGATCGCGGTGGAGAGAGCACCCATCGCCAGGGCACTCCACCAGGCCACGGGCGGCACGTAGCCGGCCTGTACGAAGACGGTCCCGCACACCGCCACGAAGCCGAAGAAGATCAGCACGAAGAGGTCGCCAAGGCCGTTGTAGCCGAGCGGAAAGGGCCCGGCCGTGTAGGCGATCGCCGCGATGATCGAGGCGATCCCGATCACGATGACCAGTGGCCCTGCGGCCCAGGTGAGGTAGAGGCCGGCCAGCGTCGCGACGCCGAACGCGGCGACCATCCCGCGACGCATGCCCTCAGGAGGAATGAGCCCGAGCTGAACGGCGCGCGGCGGCCCCAGCCGATTCTCGTTGTCGGCTCCCTTCACGTAGTCGAAGAGATCGTTGGCGAAGTTCGTCCCGACCTGGATGGCCAGAGCGCCGATGAGGGCGGCGACGGCGGGGCCGGCCCGAAAGCCGCCGACGGCCGAGGCGCACGCGGTACCGACGGCCACCGGCGCGACGGCCGCCGGAAGGGTCGGGAGACGGGCGGCGAGCACCCAGGCCCGACGCGAGCCGGGCCTGACGCCGGCTGCCGTCGGACCTATCGGAGTCGCGTGCCCCTCCGCGACCGATCCGGACGGGCTACCCGGCGCATGCTCACGGGAAGCGGGGAAACTTCCCGAACTCGGGTGCACGCTTCTCCAGGAAGGCATTCCGGCCCTCCTGCCCTTCCTCGGTCAGATAGAAGAGGAGGGTCGCGTTGCCAGCCAGCTCCTGCAGCCCCGCCTGGCCATCGCAGTCCGCGTTCATCGCCGCCTTCAGGCAACGGATCGCCATCGGGCTGTTCCGGAGGATCTCCCGGCACCACCCCACGGTCTCCTCCTCAAGGCGCTCGTACGGGACGACCGTGTTGACGAGCCCCATCTCCAGCGCCTGGTCCGCTGAATACTGCCTGCAGAGGAACCAGATCTCGCGAGCCTTCTTCTGGCCCACCATACGGGCCAGGTATGACGACCCGTATCCCCCGTCGAAGCTGCCCACCTTGGGCCCGGTCTGGCCGAAGATCGCGTTGTCCGCAGCGATCGTCAGATCGCACAGCACGTGCAGCACGTGCCCACCGCCGACCGCGTATCCGGCGACCATCGCGATCACAGGCTTCGGCAGAGACCTGATCTGACGCTGCAGGTCGAGAACGTTGAGCCGAGGGATGCCGTCGGTGCCGACGTATCCGCCCTCGCCGCGGACTCGCTGGTCGCCGCCGGAGCAGAAGGCCTTCTCGCCCATGCCCGTCAGAATGACCACGCCGATCGCCTCGTCATCCCGCACGTCGTCGAACGCCCGGCTCATCTCCTGGACGGTGAGCGGCCGAAAAGCGTTCCGCACCTCCGGCCTGTTGATCGTGATCTTTGCGATACCGTCGGAGCTCTTGTGATAGAGGATGTCTTCGAAGCCGAAGCCCTCCTGAAGATCCCACTCGACCATTATCTTCCTCCAAGACGTGCGCGTCGCTTCACAACCCGAATAGGAAGCCGGCGGCTCCGGCAGGCAAGAAAGTCAGGCCGACCCGGTTTCGAGAGCTTCCAGCCCCTCGTTCACAGCCCGCCGGACGCGCTCGTTCTGTTCGACCGCGCCGCTGGCAGGGACGCGGGCCTCGACGACCGTGCAGCCGGCCGTCGACAGCGCGGTCTCCACGGCCGAGCGAAGGCCCGAGAGCGTCGTCGGAGCGGCAAAGTGTCCCCCGAAAAGGGCAGCGGCGTGCTGCAACGAGGCGGCATGGGGCGTCGTGAAGTGAGGCAGCGCGTCGGCGAGGTCGGGCCGGCCCGCGATCGGCAGCTCCTCGAACAGCCGGCCCCCCTCGTTGTTTACGACGACCACCGCGAACGGAGCCTCCACGTCGCGCGCCGCCGCCAACCCGCTCAGGTCGTGCAGAAAACTGACGTCGCCCACGAGCAGAACCGTCGGGCGCCCGGAGCGGCTGCACGCCCCGGCGGCCCCTGAGACGAGGCCATCGATGCCGCTGAGTCCTCGCTGGGACAGAACGCGCGCCGGCCCGCGGCCCGGGGGGCACCACGCATCCACCTGTCGCACCGGAAGGCTGTTTCCGAGCGCCAGGAGTCCCTCGGGCGGCAGGGCTCGCGGTACCGCCCGGGCGATGGCGCCCTCGCTGAGGTCATCGCCGGCCTCGGCCAGCTCACTCTCGATCGCCTGGGAGGCGATCTCATCCGCGCGCCGGACGGATGCCATCCAATCCTGGCGGAGAACAGCGGACGCGTGCGCCGGCGCCTCGTGCTTATTCACCGCGTCCGCGACGGCGCCGGCGAATGCCGCCGGATCGGAGCGAACGAGAAGGTCGGCCGAGCTCTCCGGGTCGGGCCAGCCGAACGGGGCAACGACGATTCGAAAAGCGTCCGAGTCGCCCGCCGTCTCGGCCATTAGCTGCAGGAGTCCCGAGGACGCCGGCGTGCCTCCGAGCTGCAGGATCAGATCGGGCCGGAGGCGCTCGCGGCCGGAGGCGCTGCGATAGATGGGATCGAAGTAGGCAAAGACGCCGTCGGTCGAGCCGTTCGCATCGTCGTGACCGAAGCGCAGCTGGCCGGTCGCTTCCGCCGCGAGCGGCACCCTGCACCCCGCTGCCAGCCGTCGAATCTCATCGGCCCCTTCCGCCTGCTCGAGCGGAGCCGGACCGCAGACGAACAGAGGACGGCTGGCTTCGGCCAGCCTCTCCGCCACCTCACGGACGGCCTCCGGATCCGGGCCGGCCCTGGGAGCGGCCACTCGCGTCACGGACTCGCCGGCGAGCCTCGCGTACCGTCGATCGAGTTCGTCGGCCCGCTTTCCCCCTTTGCCTGCACCATCGTTCGAGGCAGGCTCGAGCGGCTTGCGGGCGGGCGCGTTGACGTGAACCGGCCCGGGATCGGGCGCACACGCGATCGCCACGGCCTGCACGGCCGTGCGGCGCAGGGCACGGAGAGCCCGCTCGGACGAATCCGGCAGGCCTAGATGAAGGAAGCGGCGGACGTGCGCCCCATAGAGCTTGAGCTGATCGACGGTTTGGTTGGCACCGCACTCCTGCAGCTCGAAGGGTCGATCGGCCGTGAGCACCAGCAACGGCGTGCGGCTGAGCGACGCCTCCATGACGGCCGGCAGGTAATGCGCGCCCGCCGTGCCCGACGTGCAGATCAGGAGGCTGGGCTGGCCGCTGGCCTTCCCCTGCCCGAGGGCGAAGAAGCCCGCGGAACGCTCGTCGAAGATGTCCCGGCAGCGGAGCTCCGGATGCCGATGCGCGGCGAGCACGTAAGGTGTGGAGCGGGAGCCAGGGCTGATGATCACATCCCGGACGCCAGCCCTGGCAAAGCCGTCGAGCAGCAGATGGGCCCAGGCCGACTGCGTGGTGGCCCAGCGATCGCCCCGGCTCGCATCGCCGATCGCGCTCATGCCGGTACGGTCCCCCCGGAGGCCACCGTCACGCTCAACGCATCTCGGAGGGCACGCATCTTCGCCTCGGTCTCCTCCCACTCGGACTCGGGATCGGATCCGCTGACGAGGCCAGCGCCAGCGTACAGCAGGGCTCGGCCCTCACTGAAGAGGCCCGATCGCAGCGCCACCACGAACTCGCCATCACCCGACGCGTCGAGCCAGCCGAAGGGTCCCGTGTACCATCCGCGGCCCACCGGCTCGTTCTCGTCGATCCACCGCACAGCGGCCTCGCGGGGCACTCCCCCCACCGCCGGCGTCGGATGAAGGGCCGCGACGAGCTCCAGCAGACTCGTACCCCCACTTGCCCGCGCCCGAATCGGTGTTTGGAGATGGACGATGTTCGGAAGCTCCAGCGGCCGGATCTCTTCCGACCGGACGTCGTCGCACAGCGGCTGGAGCCGCCTGATGATCTCATCCGACACGAGCCCGTGCTCCAGGCGGTCCTTGGCGCTCGCGATGAGCGCCTCCACTTCGCCGGGAGGCCCGGAACCGGCCAGCGCTTCGGCCGCCACCTCCGTCCCCGTCAGGCTCAGGAGCCGCTCAGGCGTCGCTCCGAGGAAGGCCTCTCCGTTCCTCTCGAGCAAGAAGCCCGTACAGCCTGGGAAGCGACCGACGAGCGCCTGCAGAACGGCCGTGGGGTCCGCGGAGGACTCCACGGCCAGCTCGGCCGCTCGGGCCGCCACGATCTTCGCGACCCGGCCTGCCTCCACCTCCTCCAGGATCGCTGCCACCCGCCCCTCGAACTCCTCCCGAGACTCGCCCCCCACGTCGGCGGCGATCGAGCCCTCCTCTCTCGGCCGACGGCGAGGCTCGGACCGGGCGTCGGCCAGCCCCTCGAGTCCCGCAGTGAGCCTCTCCAACTCGTCCAGGGCCTGCCCCTGCTCGCAGGCAGTCAGCGGGCCCGCCACGGCGATCGACAGCCAGGCGTTTTCGCCCTCGTGGCCGTATGACCATCTCGGCAGGACGAGCCGGCCCTCGCCGAAGTTCTCCCAGGCGGGCTCGATCCTCGCACGCGGGTCGAAGGCAAAGCCGCCGAGTAGCCGGGGCGAGATCGCCGGAAGATCGCCGTGGGTCGTGACGTGGATCGATGCGAGCAGGGAATCCGCTTCACGCCGGAGCGACGCAGAGTTGACGCTCCCGGCAAGCGTGGCCGTCGAGCCGAGGCCGACCAGACGTGCGCCGCCGGGCGGAAGCCAGGCGACGACGCTCAAGCTGCCCGTACCGCGAAGCACCTCCAGCGCCGTCGCGGCGGGACGCCTGGGTGCGGGCACTGAAACGAACATAGGCCCGGCGGCTTTCTCCAGGGCCGCGGCCGCGAAGGCCGAACCGGACACGCGGCTTAGCCCCCTTCCCCGGCGACTGCCTCGACGGCCTGCTGGCCGACGTCCAGCGAAGCCAATCCGGCGCTGGCCGCACAAGCGAGTTGTACGGCCAGCGCGAGAGAACTCTGGATTACTCGACGAACAGGATCCGGCATTACGCCCCACGGATTCGTGTCTCCGGACCTCAATCTACGGGTCCCCCGGGTCGCACGCCTCCGGGTTCTCCCCTATTTTCGTTCGACGTGCGAAGCCAGATCAGCTACGCCTTTCTGAGGTCGGTCAAGCTCGTCAGCCGCCTCTTCTTCGGCTACGAGGTCAAGTGGGTCGGAGAGGTACCCGACGACCCCTGGGCGGACGCCCGCATCATCACGATCCTCAACCACACCAGCCTCTACGAGCCTCTCTTCGCCGGCGGCGCTCCGGATCGGGTCTTGAAGCGAATAGCCGGGCACGGAGTCGTGCCTGTAGCCGACAAGACGGTGCAGCGACCGCTTGTCGGCCGTTTCTTCCGCCTCGTGGCGGAGGACGTGATGCCGATCACCCGCGAGCGAGATGACACGTGGGAGCGGTTCATCCAGCAGGCCAGTCAGCCCGATTCCGTGGCCGTCATCCTTCCCGAGGGCCGGATGAAGCGAAAGACGGGCCTCGATCTCTCCGGCAATCCGATGACGATCCGCGGAGGGATCGCGGACATCATCCGTGCCGTGCCTGATGGCCGGATGCTGCTGTGCTACAGCCGGGGCCTGCACCACATACAGGCTCCGGGCGAGCTGCTGCCACGACTCTTCCGGACGGTCAAGGCACGGCTGGAGACGGTGGATCTGCCCAGCTATCGGGAGAGGCTGCTGGAGGGCGCCGGGGAGGACGGGTTCAAGAGAGCGGTGATCGAGGACCTCTCACGTCGGCGGGACTTCTACTGCTACTGAGGTCCAGAGGCTCGAAGATCGGAATTCAGGTGTCCCGATACGTCCGGCGGCGAGGCGCGTCGTCTGAACGGGCGCCCTCGGAGTCGCGGTACGTGCGCGGTCGGCTCCGCTTCGCGCCGGAGCCTTTCCCGGACTCCTTGCCGGGGCCTTTCCCGCCCTTCCCGGAACCGCTCGTTCCGCGTCGATCCTCTTCCTCGCGGCGCTCTCCCTTGCGCCGTTCCCCGCTCCCGCGCCGATCAGGGTGGTCGATCAACACCTGTTTCTTGCGCCCATCCTCACCCGTGCGGCGATCGGGGCCCGATCGCTCCTCGTGCTCCTCGCGTCGTTCACGCTTCTTCTTCTTAACCATCGCCTTAAACGTATCTTACGGCGATCATATCAACAATCTTCTAGCCTCTGGCCAAAGGACCGAAGCCGGAGGAGGCGTGCCCGATACTACCCCAGGGCGGCGACGAATGCGTGCAGCTTCGCCTCGTCCAGCCGCCCGCCGGTGCGCAGACCACTGCAGACGTCCACGGCAAACGGCTGGACGGCCCGGACGGCCTCGGCAACGTTGTCGGGCCCCAAGCCGCCGGCGAGAAAGACGGGGACCTCCAACGCCTCACGTATCGCCCGGCTGACCTCCCAGTCGTGAACCCGCCCGGTTCCTCCCAGCTCCCGGACGGCCAGATCGGGCCTCCCCGAGTCGAGCAGAAGGGCGTCCGCGTAGCGCCCCACATCCACCGCCTCCTCCAACGACCCGGGGCCGGTCACGTGTACGACCTGGACGAGCCGGACGCCGGGCAGAGCGGCACGGAGCTGATCGTACGCGTCGAGCTCGAGCCGGTCGACCAGCTGGATCGCGGTCGTCGCGCACCTGCGGTGCTGCTCGACGATCTCATCGGGATCGGTCCGCGAGGTGAGCAGGAAGGTCGAAACGGCCGGCGGAGTCGACGCCGCGATCTCACGGATCAGATGCTCCGGGATGACGCCCGGACCGCTCGGCATCTCGGAGACCAACCCGAGTGCGGCGGCACCGTAGCGGATCGCGAGCGAGGCCTCCTCGCGCCCCCCGATGCAGCAGACCTTGAACCGCGTGATCATCGGGTCTCACTCCCTTCCGGTGGACTCAAGAGGCACGGGCACGGCTTCTCCGTGAGGATCCTCAATTGGGCGTCTCGAGGATCCACGAATTCCTCCTGGCGCTCGGAACCCGTGGCCAGGACAGGATCCAGCGGAGACCTGTGGTCGTAACCGCGTTTCGTCATCTCCTGCACCAATGCCTCGTGTCGCAGGTGAAGCGCCGCGAGCTTGCCGCGCCAGCGCTTCGTCTCGGGGTGGCCGGCATAGCCCGCCTTGTCGAGCGTGAGGATGTTCCACAGACCGTGCAGCTCCCGGTGCTCACCCAGGAGGTGGGCGCGGCACAGCCGTATGGGCTCGATGTCCCAGATCCTCATGATCGACCTCGAACGGCTCGGCGGAGTACACGAACGAACTGGCTCGCCGGAGCAATATGTCGAATATTTCCGGGTTCGACAGACGGATCCACGAACGGCCTGACGGACGGCCTAGAGGTACCTGATGCCCCTTTCCGCTTTCCACCCCGCGGTGTCCCGCTGGTTCGAGGGGCGCTTCGCCGCGCCCACGCCCGCGCAGACGTACGGCTGGAAGGCCATTCGCTCGGGGCGTCCGACGCTGATCGCCGCTCCCACCGGCTCCGGCAAGACGCTGGCGGCGTTCCTGAACGCCCTGGACGAGCTGCTGACAGAGGGGATCGCGAGCGGCGGCGAGCTTCCGGACGAGACGCGGGTTCTGTACGTCTCCCCGCTCAAGGCGCTGAGCGCGGACATCCACCACAACCTCGCCGAGCCGCGACGCGAGATCCGGACGCTCGCGGCGGAGCTCGGCTATCCCGAGGTGAGGATCACCGCCGCCGTCCGCTCGGGCGACACGCCGCAATCGGAGCGGCAGGCGATGCTGCGCCGTCCGCCGCACATCCTCGTCACCACACCCGAGTCCCTCTTTCTCCTGCTCACCGCGGAGCGGAGCCGGGAGATGCTGCGGACGGTGCGGACCGTGATCGTGGACGAGATCCACGCCGTCGTAGAGTCCCGCCGCGGCTCCCATCTGGCCCTGAGCCTGGAGCGCCTGGCACATGTCACGGGCCGGCCGCCGCTCCGCATAGGGCTGTCCGCGACGCAGCGCCCGATAGAGGATGTGGCCCGCTTCCTTCTGGGTGCGGGCGGTGGGGACGCGGCCGGCGTCCCGGAGTGTGAGATCGTCGACGAGGGACACGTCCGGTCCTGGGACCTCGGCCTGGAGATCCCCCCCGCTCCTCTGGACACCGTGATGAGCGGAGAGGCCTGGGAGGACGTGTACGATCGGCTGGCCGACCTCGCCCGGCAGCACCGGACGACGCTCGTCTTCGTGAACACGCGCAGGCTGGCTGAGCGCATGACCCGCCATCTCTCCGAGCGGCTCGGTGAGGGAAACGTCGCCACCCACCATGGGAGCCTGGCGCGCGAGGCCCGGTTCGAGTCCGAGCAGCGCCTCAAATCGGGAGGCCTTCAGCTGCTCGTCGCCACCGCCTCGCTCGAACTGGGGATCGACATCGGGGAGATCGACCTCGTCTGCCAGATCGGGTCGCCCCGCCGGATCGCGGCCTTTTTGCAGCGGGTCGGCAGGTCCGGCCATACCGTCGGTGGCACACCGAAGGGCCGGATGTTTCCGCTGAGCCGAGATGACCTCGTGGAGTGCGCGGCTCTGCTCGACGCCGTGCGGCGCGGCGAGCTGGATCGGGTCGTGATCCCCGAGCGTCCGCTGGACGTGCTCGCCCAACAGGTGGTCGCGGAGGTCGCCAGCGAGGAGTGGGACGAGGAGGGTCTCCTGAGCCTCGTGCGCCGCTCGTGGCCGTATCGGGATCTCTCTCCGGAGGCGTTCGCGGAGATCGTCCGGATGGTGGCCCGGGGATTCTCCACCCGCAGGGGTCGGCGGGGCGCCTACGTCCACCACGATGCCGTCAACGGCCGCATACGAGGCCGCAAGGGTGCCAGGATGGCGGCGATAACCTCCGGGGGAGCGATCCCCGACAACGCTGACTACCGCGTGCTCCTGGAGCCGGAGGGCACCTATGTCGGGAGCCTCAACGAGGATTTCGCGATCGAGAGCATGCAGGGCGACATCTTCCAGCTCGGGAACACCTCGTGGCGCATCCTGGGGATCGGGAGCGGGGTTGTTCGCGTGGAGGACGCACGCGGAGAGCCGCCCACGATTCCCTTCTGGTTCGGGGAGGCCCCGGCTCGCAGCGAAGAGCTGTCGACCTCGATCTCCCGACTGCGGGCTCGGATCGACGAGCTTCTGCCTCCGGTGGATGCGAGGCGTGAGCAGGGACCGACGGACGTGGAGCTGGCGGGCCTCGAGGAAGGAGCGGATGAAGCGGAGTGGGAGGCGGCAATCGGCTGGCTGGTCGAGGAGATCGGCCTCGAGCGGGCGGCCGCGTACCAGATCGTGGCCTACCTGGCCGAGAGCCGGCGCCTGCTGGGAACGCTTCCCACTGCGGACACGCTGATCCTCGAGCGCTTCTTCGACGAGTCCGGCGGCATGCAGCTGGTGATCCACGCACCGCTCGGGAATCGGGTGAATCGCGCCTGGGGTCTCGCTCTGCGAAAGAAGTTCTGCCGCACGTTCAACTTCGAGCTCCAGGCCGCCGCCGGGGAGAACGCGCTCCTCCTCTCCCTGGGCCCGCAGCACAGCTTCCCGCTGGAAGACGTTTTCGGATACCTGAAGCCGGAGACGGCCGGCGACGTTCTCGTGCAGGCGGTGCTGGACTCCCCGCTCTTCCAGACCCGCTGGAGGTGGAACGCCGGGATCTCTCTCGCCGTGCTCCGCCGCTGGGGAGGAAAGCGGACGCCCGCCCAGATACAGCGGATGCAGGCCGAGGACCTGCTCACGGCCGTCTTCCCGGACGCGGCGGCCTGCCTGGAGAACATCGCCGGTGATCGGGAGGTCCCCGACCATCCTCTCGTGCAACAGACGCTGGAGGACTGCCTACAGGAAGCGATGGACCTCGAGGGGCTGCGGGAAGTGCTCCAGAGGATACGTGCCGGAGAGCTTCATCTCATCGCCAGGGACACGCCGGAGCCATCGCCCCTCGCCCACGAGATCCTGAACGCGCGCCCGTACGAGTTCCTGGACGACGCCCCCCTCGAGGAGCGCCGCGCCCGCGCGGTCTACACGAGAAGAGCCTTCGAGCCCTCCACCGTGGATGATCTGGGAGCGCTGGACGCCGATGCGATCGAACGGGTGCGCGCCGAGGCGCGGCCGATGGCGGAGAACGCGGACGAGCTGCACGACGCGCTCATCACGTGCGGCTTTCTGGACCCGGCCGAGAGCCCCGACTCCTGGTCCACCCTCTTCCAGGCTCTCGTCGCAGGCGGGCGGGCGGCGACCGCGCTGACGTCGGACGGATCGCGCTCGTTGTGGATCGCGGCGGAGCGGTTGCCGGAGCTCCGTGCGGCCCTCCCCGGTGCCCGGGTGGAACCGGCCCTGGCCCTGCCGGCCCACCTGGCGGCCGACCCGCCGTCACGAGAGGAGGCGACCCGCGAGCTGCTTCGCGGGCGTCTGGAGATCGTGGGACCGGTCACGGCCGCCCTGCTGGCGGGACAGCTCGGCGTATCGAGAGCCGACGCCGAGGGCGCCCTCCTCGCCCTCGAAACGGAGGGTGCCGTGCTGCGGGGAGCCTTCACCCCGGGGACCGAGGAACGGGAGTGGTGTGACCGGCGGTTGCTCGCGCGGATCCACCGCTACACGGTCGGCAGGCTTCGCTCCGAGATCGAGCCCGTCCCCGCGGCCGATCTCATGAGGTTCCTGTTCGAGTGGCAGAAGATCGAGCCCGATCACCGCGTCGCCGGAACGGAGGGGGTCGCGGCCGTGCTCGAGATGCTGGACGGCTACGAGGCTCCGGCCGGCGCGTGGGAGCCCGATGTTCTGGGCTCGAGATGCCGGGACTACGAGCCTGCTTACCTGGACGCGCTCTGTCTGACCGGCCGCGTCTCCTGGGGCCGTCTCTCGCCGCCTGCCGGCGGGGTCGGCTCGCTTCGATCCTCCGGGCCACTCCGGTCGTCGCCGATGGCTCTCTTCCCGAGGACCAGCGCCGCGGTCTGGCGATCCCTCGCTCGCCGGCCGGAGACGGATCGCCTCTCCACCTACGCGGTGCAGGTGGTGGAGGCGCTGCAGCGGCGCGGGGCCTCCTTCTTCGGAGAGATCGTGACCGAGACGGAGCTCCTCCCCACGCAGGTCGAGGTGGCGCTGGGCGAGCTGGCCGCTCGAGGTCTCGTCAGCTCGGACGGCTTCGCCGGGCTGCGGGCGCTACTCACCCCGTCGGGCAAGCGCCGTCCGCTGGGCGAGCCGGGCCGCAAGACGCCGAGGCGCCGAAAGCTTTCTCCCTCGTACAGCGTCGAGGAGGCGGGTCGCTGGTCGCTGCTGCGGCCGGAGCTCCCGCTCCAAGGAGAAGAGTCGATGGACGGCCGGGGAGAGCGGGCCCGGTTCGGCGCTCCGGATGCGTCAGCCGAAACGGTCGCGCGGATTCTCCTCCGGAGGTACGGCGTGGTGTTTCGCCGTCTTCTCGAAAGAGAGACCAACCTGCCTCCTTGGAGGGACCTCCTGCTGGTCTACCGACGTCTGGAGGCTCGCGGCGAGGTGCGCGGCGGACGCTTCGTTTCCGGTTTCGCCGGCGAGCAGTTCGCCCTGCCCGAGGCGGTGGGTAGCCTGCGGGCCGTGAGGCGCGCCGAGCCAACGGGCGAGCTCCTGGCGGTGAGCGCCGCAGACCCTCTCAACCTGGCCGGCATCATCACGCCGGGAGAGCGGATCCCGTCCGTGCCCTCGAACCGCGTGGTGTACCGCGACGGCGTACCTGTCGCGGCACGCGAGGGAGGAGAGATACGCCATCTCGGAGGCGACGAGTCGACCCCGGAGGCAGAGCTCAGACGAGCTTTCGTACGCCCACTCTCCCCCGCCCTGAAACGCTACCTCGGAAAGGCGGGCTGAGATGCCCGCGGGTTATTCCGGTACGCCGCTAGCCAAGAAGCTCGGAATCAAGGAGGGGCACGTCCTCCTCGCCCTCGACGCACCCGAGGGATACGAGGAGCTGCTGGATGGCCTGCCCGACGACGTGCTGATCGAGAAGGCCGGTGCGGTCGCGAAGGGAGATCGCCGCTACGACGTCATACATGCCTTTACGAACGAACGAGCGTGGCTCGAGGCGGCGCTGCCGACACTCAGGGGCCGGATCGTCTGGAACGGGGCGATCTGGGCATCGTGGCCGAAGAAGGCCTCGAAGGTACCCACGGACGTGACGGAGGATGTGGTGAGGGGAGTGGCGTTAGGGAACGGCCTGGTTGACGTCAAGGTTTGCGCCGTCGACGAGGTCTGGTCCGGCTTGAAGCTCGTGATCCCGGTGAAGGATCGCCCCCAGCCCTAGGCCCACCGTCACTTCAAGAGCAGAACGGGGCACTGGACCAGGATCGCCACCTTGTAGCTGAGCGTCGTCCAGCCCGCTCCGGGGCTCTCGAGGTCTATCCTGTGGGAGGTGAGCACGACCAGGTCGGTGCCCGCCTCGTTGGCGAACCCGACGATCTCCTCAGCCGGGTCGCCGTAGCGCACGTTCGGATCGCTGTCCACCCCGGCCTCTCGAAGTGGCGCGGCCATCTCGAGCAGGGCGTCCATCGCCTTGTCCTCGAGCTTGTGGTAGAACTCCTCGAGCTCCTCGAACGGGAGATCCAGGGTCTCGATGACGTGAAGCAGGACCACCGTTCCGCCGTTTTCGGCGGCGAGCCCTCCAGCCTTCTCGATCGCCGACGTGTTGCGATCCGTCAGATCTACCGGAACGAGTATCCGCTGGAACATGAGCCGTACTCCTTCATACATCGGTCATATATCGGTGGACGTGGGGGCGGCCCAGGGGGGCCCGCCCCCGCTCGCCCGAGCTTCCTGGACCACCACCAAACGAGGTGTGAGCGATGGCACGAGCGATCTGGAACGATCAGGTGTTGGCCGAAAGCGAAACCTTCGAGACCGTCGAGGGCAACATCTACTTCCCGCCGGAGTCGATCAACCGCGATTTCTTCCGGGAGAGCGACCATCAAACCACCTGCCCGTGGAAGGGCCTCGCCAGCTACTACGACGTCGTGGTCGGCGATCAGGTGAACGGCGGAGCGGCGTGGTACTACCCGACGCCTTCCGAAGCCGCGAGCCATATCAAGGACCACGTCGCGTTCTGGAAAGGGGTTAGCGTGGAGCCCTAGGCTCTCGGAGCCTCAGCCTCGGAATCCTCGGCGGTCGATCGCCGGAGCGGCGCCCACGCCTGGCGTTCTAGCCGACCGCGGCCTTGATCTCGGTCTCGGCCGTCTCGGCCACCGATTCGGCGAGGGGAGACCGCCCACGGTCCACCCAATCGACCCGCCCATACCCCACGGGCACCCAGTCCGGTTTCGGGATGGAGCCCGGGTAGTCGAGGTAGGCGGGCCCTTTTTGCATATCCTGGACGGCGCTGAACACCCGCCGCATGGCGAAGGTTTTCCCCCCGAGCGCCATCTGCACGAGTTTCTTGACCGCCGCCCACCCGAACTGCGTGTCGGCACGAGTCAGCCCGTACAATCGAGCGACCCGCTCGTAGAAGCGCGCCGGCGGCAGCTTGCTCGGCAGCACGAGGTGCATCACGTCGAAGTAGGCGTAGTCGTCCGTCGTGATCTTGTCCTTCACCGTCTCCCAGAGCTCGGTGCCCGGCAGCGGAGTGAGCACCGTGAATCCGGGATTCGTCAGCTTGTGGAGCTTCACGGTCTCCTCGAGACGGTCGAAGTCCTCGTCGTCCCAACCCGGGTCGGCGATGAGCGAGGCCAGCGGGCTGATCCCGCTCTCCTCCAGAAACTCGATCGCCGCGAGGTTCGTCAACGCGCCGCCCTTGGTTCGCTTCCGCACGGAGTCCAGCCCGTCATCGTCCATCTTCTCGATGCCGAGGAAGACCATGTGAAGCCCGATCTCCTTCCACCGCTTGAAGGTGTCCGGATACTTCATGACCAGATCGGCTCGGGTCTCGCAGGAGAAGCTCATATCGGTCAGCCCGGCCGCCTCGATCGCGTCGGCCAGCTCCTCGTACGACTCCCTCTGGAGGAACGCGATGTCGTCGGTAAAGAAGACATCCCGCTCACCAAGGCGCCTGACGTGCTCGAGGTCCTCGACGATTCGCTCGGCCGAAAAGCGTCGTGCGCGTCGCTGATAGAAGACCCAGATGCTGCAGAAGTTGCAGTTGAACGGGCAGCCGCGCGTCGTCTCGACACATGCGGAGGGAGAGCGAAAGCCGTGGTGGTACAGGTGGCGGTACCGCTTCGACAGCTCCCGATCGGGCAGCGGCAGGTCATCCATCCCGGCCATGATCTCGCGGCTGACGAAGCCGTTTCCCAGGTTCTCGAGCGTCATGATGCCGGGGACGGCGGACGGCTCGTCGCCGCGCTCCATGGCGTCCATGAGATCGAGCGTGGGCCACTCGCCCTCTCCCACGACCACGGCGTCGATCGGCGAGCCCGGAAAGAGCAGGTCTCCCGGAACCAGGGAGGAGTGATGCCCACCCGTGAAGATGAGCGTATCCGGCAGCACGTCCTTGATCTGACGCGCTCCCTCGAGTGCCGTATAGACGTCGGTCGAGAAGCCGCAGGCGATCCCAACCGCATGCGGTTTCCACTGGCGGAGGTGGTTTTCGAGGATTCTGGGCTTATCCAGCCGGAGGTCGACGTAGTAGGTCTCGTGGTCGTGCAGCTTGAGCGTGGAACTGACACACTCCATCCCCAGCGGCTCTACCCGTAGGATCTTGGTAAAGCCGAACTTGGTGCCCTGGAGGGGCTGAACGAACGTGACGCGCACTCCGCACCTCCTGCGATTGGACGGAGACCGGCAGCCAAAAAAACCGGCCTACATGGTAACCCTGCCACCTGCCGCGCGCGACCGCGTTCTGGACATGAAGATCGCTTCCAGGGCGTGCGCAGCGGCCCGTTCTTCTGTCGTCGCTCCAGCTGTGCCCATCAGTTGCCTGGAGGACTCAGCGCTCATAAACTCACGGGCTACGGGGCCTTAAGTCAACCGGGCTCCGATTGTCGGCCACGACGTCCTTGTCGACCGGCCGCCCCGCTGCTGAGCCGGGGGTCTCCGATACCATCTATTATGCGAATGCGCTGTATCGATGACTCATATTCTGGCGTATGGATCGCTGATGTGGGACAACGCCCTGGCGACCTACCGGGGCGAGGCCGTTCGCGTGGACGGCTTCCGCAGAGCCTTCGTTGGGCAGAACACGACGCGCTGGGGCAGCCTGGAGCATCCGTGCCCTCAGATCGGACTCGTTCAGGGCGGCGACTGCGACGCCGTGCTGTTCGAGCTTCCGCGCCGCGAGAGCCGGCTGGTCCTGCGCAACCTGAAGCAGCGAGAAGGAACGAGAGCGCGATCCGTGCAGTTCGGGAAGAACGGGCGCCGGGTACGGGCGAGGAGCTTCCTGCCCTCGCCGGACGCGCGCGTCTGGGAGGACGGAGAACATCTCGTCCGAGCGCTGCTCGCCGCCAAAGGGTCCGTGGGAACCGGCGAGGAGTACGTCCGCGCGCTCATCCACGCCATGGATCTCTGGAAGATAGATGACCCTCTCTTGCGAGAGGTCTGGGAGGAAGTCTCCAAATGACCGCCGAACAGCAGGCGATCGACAGGCCTCCGTTCCCTTTCGGCGTCCGGCCGGATGTTCCGGTGGACGAGGGAACAGAGGACGAGCGCGGCCCCGATACGGTCAACCGACTCCTGCTTCATGGGGCGCGGTACCACGACCGCGACGCCCTCTTCCTTCGTTGGGAGCAGGGCAGGAAGGGGTGGGGCTGGGAGGCTCACCCGGACTGGCGGACGGACCGCGATGCGATTCGGACGGCCCTGGTTCTGCGGCAGCGCATCGGTATGGATGCCGGCGAGCTCGCTGCCCTGTGGATCCCGTTCGGCATGGAGTTCGCCACCATCGAGCGCGGAATCTGGTCGATCGGCGGGCTGAGCGTCCCGATCGCGCCCGACTGGAGGGTCGACCAGGTCGCCACAGCTCTCCACGAATCCTCGCCGACGGTGCTGTTCGCGCCGGATCTCGAGTCGCTACGGGAGCTCAAGTCGATAGGAGGTCTCCCGGACTCGGTCGAGGCCAGCGTGCTGCTCTCCGGCGACGCCGGGGACCTGGACGAAGAAGCCCTTCCCTACCAGCAATTCATGGACTACGGCGGAATCCTCGACACGGCGGAGCGCGCATCGATGTGGAGAACCACGGTCCGCTCGATCCCTCCGGACACACCGGTCTCACTCGAGTACGGCTGGAAGGACGGCTTGAAGCCTCTCGGCGCGATCTCTCAGGCCGGGCTCGTGGAAGCCGTGGAGGCGGTCCTTCGTCTTCTTCCTCCCGAGGCGGGCCGGCTGCAGATCCTGGCGGGAGACCGGCCGGACCCCGTGTCGAGAGCCTTGCTCTATGCCGCATGGGCGGACGGCCTGACTCGTACCGCCTTCGTCCGGTCTCAGGCTGCGGTCGATCACTCCGCCGAGCTCGAGCCCAACCTGGTGGCTGGCCCGGCGGAGCTGCTGGCACCGCTGGTGGAGAAACTGCAGGAACCTGATGGGACCTCGCGCACGTTCGTCGTATGCGTGACCGACCGGCCGGCGGAGGCCGAAGACGAGTTTGCATTTCGGCGCCCGGTTAGTTTTCTTCAAGCCAATCAAATCGACGTTCCGTTGAACGAGTTCCCGGGTGAGGCACCGTGAGCCGGCGAAGCCGGTCCGCGGCCTTCGTTTACCCGGAAAGAGAACCCCGATGGAGGTCGTCATGAGGGAGACGCTCTCGCAGGCTGCGAGGACTGCCGCCAACGTGGCCTGGAATGCCTTCCAGGCCGTGAACACGAGGATTCCGGACAGTCCGTCCGTTCATCCCAACTGGGCGCCGGCCCCGCTGCCGAAGAGCTACGAGCGCACGAAACCGCCCCTTGGCTGGCCTCGGGAGACCGACTCCCTGTGTCCTGACTGTGTGATCGAGGTCCGGGACGCGATCATAGCCGGCGAGCGCGACATCACCGAGTTCACCGACAAGAAGTCCGGCGAGGTCAAGGCCGAGATCGTCGAAGAGGACGGCAAGATCCTCATCAAGAAGCGGTGTGA
>JBDGZR010000029.1:0-21395 GCA_039588495.1 Gemmatimonadota bacterium
GCTCGACTTCGGAACGACCGGCCGCCTCCGTCACTCGGACCTCCTCATGTACGACCGGCAGACCGAGAGCTGGTGGCAGCAGGCGGTCGGCGTGGCGATCGTGGGCGAGCTTCTCGATACCGAGCTTGAGTTCGTCCCGGCGAACACCTTCTCCTGGGAGATGGTCCGCTCGCTCCATCCCGATGTTCTGGTTCTCTCCCGTGAGACCGGACACCGACGGGACTACGGGCGGAACCCGTACGTCGGCTACGACGACCCGGGCGGCTCGCCGATACCGGGATTCTTCACCGCCGACGAGGACCGGCGCATGCCGGCTATGGAGCGGGTGGTCGCGCTCGACATCGGCACTGGTTGGGCGGTCGGATTCTCGCCTCTGTCAGAAGCACGGGTAGTGAACGATGAGGTCGAGGATACGGCGTTCGCGGTCGTGTGGAAGTCGGGAGCCGCCAGCGCCCTGGATCGGTCGCAGGTCAGCTCCGGGCGCGATGTGGGACAGACGGCGGTTTTCGACCGCCATCTCGCGGATCGCACACTCACGCTCGAGTGGAAGAACGGCTCGCTCCGCGACGTCGAGACCGGGTCGACCTGGGACTTCGCCGGGCGTGCGCTCACCGGACCCCTGGCGGGCCAGCGGCTGAGGAGCGTGCCGCACGGCAATCATTTCTGGTTCAGCTGGGTCGTCTTCCGTCCCGATACGAAGGTGTGGAGCGACTGAAGCGGGCGTTCACCCGCCAGGTCAGTTCCCGGTGACGTAGAGCCTCTGCTCGGCGCGGCCGAAGTTGGCCCGCTCGGGGTCTATCGCCAGGATCTCGAGCCAATACTCGCCCGGGTTCAACCGGAGCAGGGCGCCCTCGAACTTGCTGCTCTCGCCCGCATAACCGAGCGCTGTCTCGGCGACGATCTCGCCGCCGCTCAGGAGCCGGGCGACCACTTCAATGCGATCCGCATCCCATAGTCCCCCCGGTGTGATCGGACAACCGCACAGCATCTCGACGTGGACGCGCACCCCGATCGGCTCTCCGCCCGGAAACGTCCCCTCCGGCATCGGCGACTCGAGCCGGATCGTGAAACCGTTGAGCACCAGCACCAGGCCCTCGCCGAGCACGTCCTTCCCCGGCACCATCCACAGCGTCTTGGAGCTTCGCTGCACGGCCTGCGGCGTCCCGAGCGGACCCTCCGCCGTCACCTCGACAAGCGTCGGCTCACTGATCTCCAGCGTGGCCAGGAAGCCTCCGGCGTCTTCGGTATCGAAGACGGTGCCCCCACGCTCCCGCGGCTTCGTCATGATCAGCTCGGTGCTTCCGGTGCTTCCGAGCTGGGTCCCCTGCGCCAGCACGCTTCCGGTCTCGACGTCACGGATCGTGACCTCAGCCCCGCCGACGTTCGTCCCGATGATCTTCGCATCGCGGGAGACGGCGCGGACGAGCAGTCTGGTCGGCACGGACTGCCCGACCGCGGGTCCCGCCATCAGTCCGGTCGCGGCGAAGCCGAGGGCGCCAAGCAGGCACGCCTTCATGAATGCGGAACGAGTCACGAATCCCTCCTTCAGTTACGGACAGTTGCGGACGATCGATGTCAGAGCTGCCGGTCCTTCCGGGAGTCGGATACGCTCATCAGCGCTTCGGGGAAGGTGGCTGCGCGGTCGCTCACCGTGATGACGGACGCATGGCCGGGCGGCTGCCGCAAGAGGGCACCGAACTCGGTCCGGTACTCGGCGAGCAGCTCGGTGAAGGGTCTCGCTCTCCCTTCCGCCAGGAGCCGGCCCAACCCACTGAGTCCCTTCCGACTGTAGGCCATGAGCACGAGCTCGTAGCGTGCCTGGAAGTCGATCAAATCCCGCAGCGAGCCAGCCTCTTCCAACTCCCGGAGGGAGGCCAGGGCGAACAGCTTCGTCAGGAAGTGCTCCCGGACTCGAGCATCCCTCAGCCTTCCTTCGTCCGCCACTGCGAGATGCCCCGTTTCCCCTTCGACCAGGCGGATCGGGTCTCGCGGAACACCCAGCCCGATCTCGACCTCCGGGCAGATGGGTACGAGGTCGACGTGGCGCTCCAGCTCGAGCACGAAGCCGTAGGCGATCTTCTCGCCGTCATAGCGGACCCTGTCGAGCTCCAGGCACCGGCTCAGGACGACTCGAGGCCGGGCGAAACTCGTCATCGCCCGATCTCCCTCATGCCATCGCCTCCGAACCGATGTCCGGATTCTCGGCGACGAAGGAGATCATGCGCTCCACATAGGAGCTGAAGGTAGGGATCTCGATCCCGCTGCCCTCGAGATCCGCACGGGTGCGCTCCGTCGAATAAACCGTCGGGTGGCTGAAGTAATCCACCAGCGCCGCGGGAATACCCGTGGCGCGGCGGATCGGCGGTGCCCTGAGCGCGCTCTTCGCCACTCCGACCGGAAACCGAAGTCGAAGGAGGCGTTTCCGTGTCGCCCGCTCGAGCAGGCGCATCATCTCGCTCACCGTGGGCGGATCGGGATCCGCGAGCTGATACACCCGCCCGACCGAGGCCTCGAGGCCGGACAAGTAGGTGATGGCAGCGATCACAGCATCACTGGGAGCGAGCGTCACACGGGTCTTCATCGGGTTGCCGACCACCGGCATGACAGCCAAGCGGGGCTGACGGAGCAGGAACCGGATGAGGTAGTAGGGACCGTCGTACTTCCGAGTCACGCCGGTGCGGCTGTCGCCGACGACGATCGCCGGTCGATACACCGTGGCCGGAAGCCCACCCTCCACGGCCGACCTTACCTCGATCTCGGCCAGGAACTTGGTCTCCTCGTACTGGTTGTTGAAGCTCTGGCCCACATCCAGGTCCGTCTCCCGGAAGGTCCCGTCGTACCGTCCGCTCACGTAGCAGGTACTGACGTGGTGCAGTCGCTCCAGCTTCGGGCAGCGCTCGGCGAGCTGCAGGACTCTCCGGGTCCCCTCGACGTTCACGCGGATGCCGGTCTTCCTCGAGACCTCGAGATCGTAGACGGCTGCCAGGTGGTAGATGTCGGTCGTTTCCCGCTCTATCCGGCGGATGCCCGGCATACCGAGATCGGGGTCCGCGATATCTCCCTCCCGCAGATGAATCCGGCCGGCCAACGCGGGATCGTCGGTCACCAGCTCCACGACGCGGCGGGCCGCGAGGTCGGCGTATCGTCGCTGGACCAGGCACACGGCGGAGCAGCCCGGAGCCCGCTCCAGCACCCGCGGGAGGAGCTCCCTGCCGAGGAATCCCGGGAAACCCGTGAAGAGGAGCGAGCTCACCGGCTCGTGGCGTCAGCGGTCACCGAAGGCAACGACCTGTGAGCCCGGCCTCAGCGGAGTCCGGGGGTCCGCCTGAGGACGCGCAACGCGCGCGTCATGGCCCGGCTGTAGCGTTCCTCATCCAGCCACGGCGGTGCGGCAAGCGGAAGGCCCCTCTGTAGGGCGATCGTCTGCGCCTCCGTGAACTTCCGGATTCCCTCCTCGCCATGCCGACGGCCCACTCCGGAGTCCTTCACGCCTCCCATCGGCGCGTCCACGGAGCCCCACGCGGCGGCGTATGCCTCGTTGATGTTGACCGTGCCCGCCCGGATCCTGTTCGCGACCCGGCGACCGGTCGCGGCGTCCCGGGTCCAGACGCTCGCGTTGAGGCCATACGGCGTGGCGTTGGCTCGATCGATCGCCTCATCCGCCGACTCGAAGGCGTACACGGACACGACCGGACCGAACGTCTCCTGGTCGCACAGCTCCATCTCGGCGGTCACGTCCGCGAGGATCGTCGGCTCGAAGAAGTAGGGCCCGATCTCGGGGCGGGCGCGACCGCCGGCGAGCAGCCGCGCACCCTTGGCCACCGCGTCGCCAACATGCGCCTCGACCTTCTCGAGCTGCTCCCGGGAGGTCAGAGACCCGATGTCCACGCTGAAGTCCAGAGCCGGTCCCAATCGCAGGCGGCGGGTCGCGGCGGTGAAGCGCTCGAGGAAGGGCTCCTCGATCGAGGCCTGCACGTAGAGACGTTCGCAGGAGATGCAGAGCTGGCCGGTGTTGGCGAAAGAGCCTCGCACGGCGCCCCGGGCGGCGGCATCCAGGTCGGCATCCGCCAGCACGACCATCGGGTTCTTGCCGCCGAGCTCGAGGCTGATGCCGATGAGGCGCTCTCCGGCCCGACGGGCAACGACCCGGCCTACGGCCGTGCTCCCCGTGAACGATAGGTAGTCCGCCTCCTCGACAACGGCGGATCCCGTGTCCTCGTCCCCTACGGCCACCTGCAGTAGATCGGCAGGCAGGCCGGCTCGGTACAGGAGGTCGACGGCCCACAGCGCCGTGAACGGGGTCTTGGGATCGGGCTTCAGGAGGACCGCGTTTCCGGCGAGCAGGGCCGGGGTCGCGTCGCTGATCGCCAGGCTGAGCGGGTAGTTCCACGGCGCGATCAACCCGACGAGGCCGACGGGATGGCGATGCTCCCAGGCGACGGTGAGACCCGGGATCGCCCCTCTCCGCCTCCGAGGCTTCAGATGCTCCCCGCCGTGCAAGGCGTAGTAGCGGGCCACGACGGCGGCGTCCGCAACCTCCTCGTACGCGTGTGCTCTCGCTTTGCCCGTCTCCAGCTGCACGAGGTCCAAAACCTCGTCGCGTCCCTCGAGGAGCAGGTCGTGAAAGCGCAGAAATGCCTGCGCCCGGTCGTCGAAGGGGGTCGCCGCCCACCCTGGCTGTGCGTCTCGCGCACGAAGCGCGGCCGCGCTGACGTCGGCCGGCATGGCGTGCGGGACCCTTCCCAGGGTCGCTCCGGTGAACGGGATCTCGACGGGGATCGTCTCGGCCGGCTCACCTACCGGCGCGAGACGGGAGGAGATCCGCTCGAGCATCGCCGCGTCCACGGATCCCCGGTCCCGGACAACGCCCTCGGCGGGTCGATCCGCAGTGGCACGGCCTCTGTGACTCATTCTCGCCTCCGGTCCGCCTGATGGAGCGTGCAGCCACGGCTTGGACGGCGCTCACAGCGACGGATAATATGGAAGGTCGAACTTCAACGCT
Organism: Gemmatimonadota bacterium; assembly: GCA_039588495.1. Classification (GTDB taxonomy): domain Bacteria; phylum Gemmatimonadota; class Gemmatimonadetes; order Palauibacterales; family Palauibacteraceae. Next base: position 5,003 of record JBDGZR010000029.1, read on the forward strand.
CACTCCGAGACGGAGCAGCCGAATGAATCCGAAGTCGTGCGTGGCCGCGTGGCAGCGGCCGGCGGGGATCCTCCGGGCGACGCTTTTGACCGCCACCTTGCTCGGCGCCACCACGCCGCTATTCGCGCAGACCGCGCTGGTGGCCGAATCCGATGACGTCGAGTCGATCGACGCGATCATCGCGGCTCTGTACGACGTGATCTCGGGACCGGCCGGCCAGGAGCGGGACTGGAACCGGTTTCGATCGCTCTTCCTCCCGGGTGCGCACCTCGTCCCGTCGGTGGTGACTCCGGACGGCAGCATTCGGCACGTGGTGTGGTCACCCGAAGAGTATATCTCGCGAGCCGGGGATCAGCTCGAGGAGGTCGGCTTCTTCGAAAGCGAGATCGGCCGGGTCACCGAGGAGTTCGGCAACGTGGCACACGCGTTCAGCACGTACGAGAGCCGTAGGGAGGAGGGCGAGGAGCCCTTCCAGCGTGGGATCAACAGCATCCAGCTCTTCTGGGACGGCGCTCGCTGGTGGGTCGTGAACATCGCGTGGGATTCGGAGCGCGACGACAACGAGATCCCCGACAAGTACCTCAACTAGGGTGCGGCGGTCTCGGTCGGGCTCCTAGGAGCCCGAGTCTGGAGCCACCGCCTCGTCCGTCTCGACAACCTCGGGGCTCGCAGCCGCCCCGCGCTCGACCGGGATCGCCATGACCGGGGCGCCTTCCGAGAGGCGCTCCAGGCCGCCGACCACGACCGTGTCGCCCGCCGCGGCGCCCGCCCGGAGCTCGACGAACCCCGGCGTACGAATGCCGAGCTCCACCTGCCGGCGGGCGGCTTGACCGCCCGTGACCGCCCACACGTAGTCCGCGCCCGAAAGCGGCAGGATCGCGTCCTCCGGAACCACGACGGCGTTCGGCCGCTCCTCGGTCGCCAGGCTCGCCTCGATGAACATGCCCGGCTTCAGGTAGCGGTCCGGGTTCGGCACGCTGGCCTTCACGGTGATCGTGCGGCTCGGAAGGCTGACGACCGGATCAACGAAACCCACCTCTCCGATGAACTCGCGCTCTTCGACCGAGGCGACGCGGAAGGAGACCTCCTGGCCGACGGCCAAAGCCTCCGCGTACCTCTCGGGCACCCGGAAGGTGGCCCGCTGCGGGTCCACGGTCTGCAGCGTCGTGAGCGAGCTCGTGCGATTCACGAAGTCGCCCAAGCTCACGAGACGCTCGCCGACGACCCCCGCGAAGGGGGCGCGCACGACGGTGCGCTCGAGCCGGACCTCCAGCAGATCGAGCTGCGCCTGAGTGCTTCTCGCATTCGCCTCGGCCTCGTCCAGTTGGGCCGGCGAGGTTGCCCTCTCCTCGATCAAGGCTCGAGTACGCGCCAGAGCCTGAGCGGCCAGGTCGCGCTGGGCCTCCAGGCGAGCCACCTCGGCCTTGAGCTCGGCGTCATCCACCTTGAAGAGAGGCGTGCCTCGGCGGACCTCCGCCCCTTCCCGCGCCAGGATCCCCACGATCCGCCCTTCGACCTCGGGGCGAAGCTCGATCGACTGCACGGCCTCGATCTGGCCCGTGGCGGAAATCGTCTCGATGACGGTCTGCTCCTGGGCGATCGCCACATCCACCGGCATCCCGGGCGGCGGCCCGCCCCCCGCAGCGCCTTCGCTCGACTCGGCACCACACGCCGCCGCGCCGAGCCCCACCAGCACCAGCAGCGGCAGGGTCGCCGCCGCCGACTCAATCCGAATGGTCCTCATCTAGCCTCCACTGGCTCGAGAGCCGGCACTCCCCGTCGGCTCCGCAGCCGGGCGAGCATGCCATCGAGCAGGATGTACACGACAGGTACCAGGTACAGCGTCAGGGTCGTCGACACGATCATCCCCCCGAGGATCGCGTATCCCAGCGGGCGTCGGCTGGCGGAACCGGCCCCCAGCCCGAGGGCGATCGGCATGATCGCCGTGATCGTGGCGACGGAGGTCATGAGAATCGGCCGCAGACGGATCCGCCCCGCCTCCAGGACCGCCTCGACCGTGTCCAGCCCGCGCTCCTTGAGCTGGTTCGTGTATTCGACGAGAAGAATCGAGTTCTTCGTCGACAGGCCGATCAGCAGCACCAGCCCGATCTGGCTGAACAGGTTGAGCGTGGAGCCGGCGACGAGGAGCGTTACCAGGGCGCCCGTCACCGCCAGCGGTACGGAAAGCAGGATCGTGAACGGATGCACGAGCGACTCGAACTGGGACGCCAGCACCATGTAGACGACGACCAGCGCGAGGATGAAGGCGAAGAGGAGGGCGGAGCCGCTCTCCTCCAGCTCCCGCGAGTCGCCCGCCAGGGCCGTCGTGCTCCCACGCGGCAGAACCGCGGCCGCGGCCGTGTTGAGGGAATCCAGCGCCTCTCCGAGCGTAAAGCCCGGGGTGAGGCCTGCGGTGAGGGTGAACGAGCGCACCCTGGAGTAGTGGTTCAGCTGACGCGGGCTGAGCGTCTCCTCCACACGAACCAGGGCGTCGAGGCCCACGAGCGAACCGTCCCTGCCGCGGACGTAGAGACCCGTCATGTCGCTCGGCGTGGCTCGGGCGTCCGGCGACATCTGAACGATCACCTCGTAGAGCTTGTTCTCGCGGGTGAAGGTGCTCACCTCGCGCCCGCCGAGCATCGTCTGCAGAGTGCTTGCCACGTCGGCGATCGGCACGCCCAGATCCTCCGCCCGGTCGCGGTCGTAGGTCACCGTGAGCTCGGGCTTGTTGATGCGGAGGTTCGTGTCGACGTTGACCAGCCCCGGGATCTGTCGCGCCCGTCCCACGAAACGCTCCATGCCCACTCCGAGTGAGTCGAAGTCCGGGTGTCGCACAACGAAGTTGACCGGGCTGCCCCAACCGAAGGCGGGCGGGTTGTTCGCGAAGGCGAAGACGCCCGGAATCCCGAACATCTGGGGCTGGACCTCAGCGATGATCTCCTGCACCGATCGGTCGCGGTCGTCCCAATCGGAGAAGCGGGCGAAGGCTATGGCGCTGTTCACCCGCCCTCCCCACCCGATCACGCTGAACAGATGCTCGATCTCGGGCACGCCCAGGAGGATCTGCTCGATCCGCTGTTGATACTCGTCGGTGTACTCGAGGGACGCACCCTCGGGCGCCACGGTGATCGCCACGAAGTACCCCTGGTCTTCGGCCGGCACGAACTCGCGCTTCAACGCCTTGAAGACGAAGACGGCAAGGAAGACCGTGGCGAAGGCACCGCCGACCACGTACACCCGATGGCGCACCGCCCAGGCCAGGCTCGCCTTGTAGAGCTCGGCGGTCCGAAGGAAGACCCGCTCGAAGAGGTTGAACAGCTTCCCGTGCTTTTCCGGGACGCGAAGGATCTTCGAGCTGAGCATCGGCGTGAGCGTGAGCGCGACGAAGGAAGAGACCACCACGGCGGCGGTCATCGAGAGACCGAACTCGCTGAACAGTCGGCCCGTCGTCCCCCGCAGGAAGGCGAGCGGCGAGAAGACGGCCACCAGGGAGATCGTCGTCGCGATGACCGCGAAGGCGATCTCGCTCGTCCCGCGCATTGCCGCGTCCGTGGGGTTCTCTCCCAGCTCCTCCTGATGCCGGTAGGCGTTCTCCATCACGATGATCGCATCGTCGACCACGATCCCGATCGCGAGGATGAGGGCCAGCAGCGTCAGGTTGTTGATCGTGAAGCCGAGGAAGTACATGACCCCGAAGGCCGCGATGATCGAGGTCGGGATCGCCAGCCCCGGAATGATCGTGGCTCTCAGGTTCCGGAGGAAGACGAAGATGATCATGACCACCAGGAAACCGGCCAGGACCAGGGTGTCCCTGGCTTCTTCGATCGAGCGGCGAACGAAGATGCTCCGATCGAAGCCCACGTTCAGGTCGACGCCGGGCGGGAGCTCCTGCTCGATCTTGGGCAACTCGGCCTGGATGCGGTCGGAGACCTGGATCAGGTTGGCCTTCGACTGGCGAACCACCCCGATCGCGATGGCGGTCTGCCCCTTGTAGCGGAGGATCGCGCGATCGCTCTCCGGCCCGAGCTCGACCCGCGCCAGATCCCGAAGGCGAACCAGCTGTCCGTCCTGGCTCGAGACCACCATCCTCCCGAACTCATCCGGAGTCCTGAGCTCTCCAAGGGCTCGTACGGTGAACTCGCGACGCTGCGACTCGATCCGGCCCGCCGGAACCTCCACGTTGCGGCTCCGAATCGCCGATTCGACGTCCTGGACGGTGAGCCCGCGGGCCGCGAGCTCCGAAGCGGAAAGCCATACCCGCATCGAGGGCCGACGCTCGCCGTGGATCTGTGCCTGACCGACGCCGTCCACCGCCTGCAGGCGGGTCTTGACCACCCGGTCCGCAATCACGGAGAGCTGGATGAGGTCGTAGTTCTCGCCCGAGAGCGCCAGCCACATGAACGGCTGTGCGTCGGAGTCCTGCTTCGTGACGACCGGCTCCTCGACCTCTTGCGGCAGGCGGCCGCGGACCCGCGACACCTTGTCGCGGACGTCCTGCGCCGCTTCCTCGAGATCCCGGGAGAGCGTGAACTCGATCGTGATGTTGCTGAACTGCTCGGCGCTGGAGCTCGTCAGCGTCCGAATCCCCGGAATCGTGCTCAGCTCCTCCTCGAGCACATCCGTGACCGTGGTCTCGATCACCCGCGGGTTCGCCCCGCGGAGAACCGTGGTCACGGAGACGATCGGAGAGTCGACGTCCGGATACTGGCGGACGGGCAACCGGCTGAAGCCGATCGCGCCGAACAGGATCAGGGCGGCGCTCATCATCGAAGCCAGAACGGGCCTCTTGATGGCCGTTACGGGTAGTCTCACTCTCCTCCTGCCTTTCTGATCCCGAACCCCGGAGTCTGGCGCGCGGCACGCCCCGCGGCGTTGCCTGCACGTTCAACGGCGTCAGGGCGTATCTCGACCCGGGCTACACCACCGATCGCATCCATGACCTCGCGGAAACCCGCCAGCGCTCGCTCATCCACGCCGGTCAACACGTGGGCCTCGAACTGTCTGACCATCCCCGAAACCCGCCCAGCCAACTCCCGACCCGAGTCGGTGAGTGTGATCAGGAACGAGCGGCCGTCCTCCGGGTTCCGTTCGCGACTCACCAAACGGCGACGCTGCAGGCGGTCGATAAGGCCGGTCAAGGTGGAGGGGCGGTGCCCGAACACGCGCTGCAGCTCGTAGATCGGCGCCGGACTGTAGCTCTCCAGATAGGAGAGGAGATGAGCTTCCTCGGCACTCACGCCGAGCTCTGCCGTCCTGTCGGCCAGGTGCAACCCGATCTGGCGAGTTGCCTTGTGAATCGGCGATAGGATTTTGAGCGACATCCCGCCCCGTCCTCACATCCGCCCGGCGCTCTACAGACACTTATGCGTGGGCGCCGAAGACTCGGCGCGCGAGAGCAACCTCAGGCTCGTTTCAGAGCATTATTTTCCGAATACTACGAATACGAAATATCGACGGCAACATCAGCCGCCTCCGCGCACGACGTTGGGTGGTGCGGCGACGCGGTGAAACGGACCCGGCGGGCGGAGTGCCGGGGACGCGCGGATGGCCGGACCCGGGCGGATGGCCGACCCAACCGCCGCCCCGACGTGCACGCCGCCGAGGCGGGCGCCGATGGCGAAGCGGCGGCCGTGAACCGGATCGTGATAGGGATGGATGTACGGCGCCAGGTAGATGACGCCATAGGGATAGTATCTGCCGTAGTCGATATAGGTGGGCGCGGCCTCCTGAGGCCCGACATCATCCACACCTGCCCCATCTCCCGCATCCTCCGCTTCCGGCCTCCGAGGCTCCTCCAGAACGATCGTCTCGGCGACTCGAGCCCGGAGACCCAACTCGATGAGCGTCTCGAGCGAGACGCAGGCGCAAACGGCCAGCCCTCGGTGCGTCTGGAAGCGCTGCAGCGCGCCGCGCGTGAACGGATCCAGAGAGGCCTCGCGCCACGACTCTTCGAAGCCGGCGCGGCTCAGCGCCCGTTGCACGGCGCGGATCTCAGCGGGGGACAGCCCCTCCATGACATGGAGCGAGCGGCGACCGGTGGATGGCTCGACCGTCTCGAGCACGCGGACCTCCTGCCGAGCTGCCGCATCCGTCTGCCCGGCCAGCGGGCGCGGCTGAGTCATCGGCAGCGCTGCGAGCATGAGGACGATAACCGGCCAGCGGCGCATGATCGTCCGTATCGTCATCCGAGTATCGGGTCTTCCCGTTCCGGGTCTTCCGGTTGAGGATCGCCCGGTTTCCGGCCTTCCGGTTTTCGGTCGGCCGCGCTTCTCACGTAGATATCGCGCTTGGGGTAGGGGATTTCCACGCCGTGCTCGTCGAACAGCTCCTTCACCCGCTCCGTGACCTGGTCGCCGATGGCCCTCCGCCGCCTCGCCTCGTCGATCCACGGCCTGGCCTCCAGATCGACGCTGGAAGCCCCGAAGCTCCGCACGATCACGACAGGCTCCGGCTTCGACCTGATCCCCGGAATCTCGCTCATGGCCTTCAGGATGAGCTCCTTCGCCAGCGTCGCATCGGCATCGTAGGCGATTCCGATCGGGATGCGGAGCCGGATGTCCTCGCCGGAGGCCGTGTAGTTGATGATGTCGCGCCTCATGATCTCGTTGTTGGGCACGATCACGATGAGGTTGTCCGGCGTGCGGATCTTCGTAGCCCTGAGCCCGATCTCCACGACGTCGCCCCACGTTCCATACTCCTTCGGCACCGTCCAAAGCTCCACCCTATCACCGACCTTGAAGGGCCGATCGAGAATGAGCTGAACCCCGGCGATCAGGTTGGAGAGGGTGTCTTTCGCCGCGAGCGAGAGCGCCAGGCCTGCGACTCCGGCTCCGGCCAGAAGAGGCCCCACGTGGACGCCTATCGTCTCGAGGGCGACGAGAGCGGCCCCCGCGATAAGCAGCCCCCGGATGATCTTGTTGAAGAGCGGCAAAGCCGTGTCATCGAGCGACGTTTCTGTGCGTGGCGCCATGCGCTCCGCAAAGATCTGAAGCACGCTGGCCAGGAAACTCGAGATCGGAAATGCCAGCCCGACGATCCACACGGCGATGAGCGCCGAAGCCGCCCGGACGAGACCCCAGGTGAGAGCGAGGCGCCAGAGCGCGAAGAAGACGACGGATAGAAGCAGAAGCTGTCGAACGAGCCTCGCGGCCCAGTCGTCCAGGACGTTGGAGGTCCGGCCCTCGGCGGCACGCTCGACCCTTCGCATCGTCCACCGGACGGCGACGTAGAGCAGCCCCGCCGCTGCAATCCAGCCGGCGCTCTCAAGCAGACGCGGCAGCGCAAACGCCCACGCATCCTCGAGCCACCGCTCCAGGTCCACCATATCCACGCCGAACCTCGATTCCTGCATGTTCGCAGATTAGTCGCCCTCCCCACACTCGCGCTACAACGCGGCGCAAAATGCGAAGCGGTTGGTCTTTCGCTACGTCCCCGGTCGAGTTCCTCTCTCCAGCCAGGTTGGGCATCAAGATGGCCCGCGCCGTGAGAATGGTCGAAGTGGCGTCAAAGTAAGAGGATGCGGGCACCAGCCCACCCGGGCTCACCACCAGCTGCCTCTGGACGCTGCAGCGGCATGGCCGATGCTCCCCTCGAAACGGCGATGGTGCGACCGGCTGCCTCCCTCGGCCGCTCCGTCACAGAGCCGTTGAGCAGAAGCCAAAGAGCAGTCGGATCACGGTACAGGAGCCTGGAGAACGATCTTGTCCGGCAGATCGAGCGACAGCGTTGGTCGGGTAGACGGCCCCGAGGATCTTCTGGGGGCCCGCATCCTCATCGTCGACGATGAAGCCGCCAACGTCGAGCTGCTACGTCACGTTCTGGAACCGGCGGGATACAGGAACCTCATCACGACCACCGACCCTCTGAAGATCGCCGATCTCTGCCAGCAGTCTCCCCCGGACATCGTCCTGCTGGATCTGAGAATGCCCAACCTGGACGGCTTTCAGGTGCTCGAGTCGCTCCCGGATCTCGTGCCCGATTTCGAACATCTTCCCGTCCTCGTCCTGACCTCCGATACGAGCCGAGAAGCCAAGTCGCGCGCCCTCTCCAACGGCGCCAGCGATTTCGTCAACAAGCCATTGAGCCCGGGTGAAGTTCGGCTCCGAGTCTCTAACCTCCTCCAGACCCGCTTCTTGCAGCTGGCCCTTCGAGAACAGAACACACTGCTTGAGCGAAAGGTGCGTCAGCGAACAGCGGATCTGGAGGAGGCACAGTTCGAGATCGTCGAGCGCCTCGCTCTCGCGGCGGAGTACCGGGACGACGAAACCGGAAAACACACCAAGCGCGTGGGGATCCTCTCGGCCAAGCTGGCGAGGGAGTACGGATGGTCGGAGAGCCAGGTCGAGGTGATCAGGCGCGCCGCTCCCATGCACGACGTCGGGAAGATCGGCATCGACTCGGCCGTGTTGCTCAAGCCCGGCAAGCTCACGACGGAGGAGTTCGACCACATCAAGGAGCATGTGACGATCGGGCACGGCATCCTCTCCGGCAGCCGATTCTCGATGCTCCAGATGGCGGCCGAAATCGCGCTGTATCACCACGAAAACTGGGACGGTACGGGCTACCAGGCGGGCCTCAAGGGTGAGGCAATCCCCGAGTCCGCCCGCATCGTCACCGTCATCGATGTTTTCGATTCGCTCACGCACAAGAGGCCCTACAAGGAAGCCTGGCCGGTCGAGAAGACTCTCGAGGAGATCACCGGTCTTCGGGGGACGAAGTTCGATCCTCGTGTGGTGGATGCTTTCTTCACGTTGTATGAACGAGGCGAGACCGAAGGCTTCACCGAGGAAACGGCAGCGCCCAAAGAGGTCGAGCCGGCCGGGGCACCCTCATGACCTCTCCGCGGAATCACCGCAGAGCGCACCTGCATTTGGGCATCGCCGCTTCGGCGTTGATCCTCAGCGCGGCCTGCAGCTTCAACCCCGAGCCGGGACCTGTCGTACCGCAAGCCGCACCGTCCGTGGAGGCTCCGCCTCCGCCACCACCGCCTCCGCAGGCCGAGGCCCCGGACAAGCTGCAGGCGGCGCTGGAGGCGTTGGGAAGAAGCGACTACACCGCCGCTTATGCCCGGCTCATGGAGGTCGTGGAGCTCTGCGGCGGCGCTCCGCTCGGCCAGCAGGCGCTCCTGCTGATCGCCGCGACGGAACTGGATCCCCGAAACCCCGACCCGCGACGCAGTCTCGCCGCCGAGTCCACCAGCCTGCTCCTGGGCGAGCTGGACTCGACGTCATGGGCCCGGCAGTTCGCCGAGTCCTTCTACCTGATTGGACGCAGGCTCGGAGCCCGGCAGCTTGGCGCCGAGGACACCGAGGCACTGGAGCTCGGCTGGCTGTTTCGGCACGGCTATGGACGGCAGCCTCCAGACAAGCCTGAGGACGACGAGGCCTCGACCCTCACGGACGAGGACTCGAGGGAATGGGCCGAGGTCGAGTCGATGTCCTCGGAGACCGATTACGCTCTGAGCGGTCCGCACGCGGGCAGGCACGACACTGTTGCCGGCCGAACCGCCGTCCGTGTGCGCACAGATGATAGTTCGCCCCACTGCGAGGCCCTCTGGGCGAGCCCCTCGACCAGCGATGGCCAGGGCGTAAAGGGCGTACTACCCTCGCTTCCCGGTTCATCCTATCCGGCCCAGGTCATCACTTTGCGGCGGCGGGTCCGAGAGCTCGAGGAAGAGCTCGAACGGATCCGCCGGATCGTCAGCGAGCAGTAGCCGGGATCATGCCGAGCTTTACGCCGCGCTTTGTGAGCGAGTTGACGCTGCGAAAGCGGCTCGTGATCACCCTGGCCTACATGGCCCTCGTTCTCGTCCTCCCGGCGTTCTACGCGATCGAGCGGCTGGACGAGATCCGGGATATCGCGTTCGATCTGAAGGGGAAGCATGGTGCGGCGGAAGTCGCCTTGAGCCGGCTGGAAGCGGACCTGGGACAAGTCGACGCGTCGCTGCGAAGCTACGTGGCGGATCCGAGCCCGGAGAGCCGCGCCGTGGTCTTCGAGACGCTGGGAAGGACGCGTACCCAACTGGCCGGCCTGACCGAGGCTGGTTATCAGGACGACACCGCCGCGATCTCGGCTGCCATCCAGCATCTGGAGTATGTGACGCTCAGCCTCGAGAGGCTCCTATACGCCGGCGAGGTCGGTAGAGCGACTGATTACTTCTTCGAGGATATCCAGCCGGTGCTGCGAGACGCGAAGGCAAGCCTCATCCCCGTCTCGGAGGCCGTGGATCGGCAGAGCGACGCCGCGACCGAGCGTGCCGCCGAGCTCTCGAGCGCCACGGCCACGACGATCCCCATCGCCGTTCTCATCTCTCTCGGCTTTGCGGTCCTGATCGGCGTGTTGATCATCGGCAAGTTCATCAGCCCGCTGCAACGGCTGCGCACGGCGATGTCGAGCGTGGCGCAGGGCGAGTTCGAAGCGTCGTCGGAGCTGTCGGTGGAGCGCGTCGACGAGCTCGGAGACCTGAACAGGTCCTTCGTCTCCATGACCGAGCAGCTCGCCGAGCTCAATCGGATTCGGGCGGAGTTCGTCAGCATCGTCACGCACGACCTCAAGACGCCGATCAACGTCCTGGGCGGATACGCGGAGATGCTCCAGGAGGGGACGTACGGGGAGCTGTCGGAGGGTCAGCAGGGCGCGCTCTCGGCGATGGAGGAACAGGCGGGCGTGCTTCTCGAGCAGGTCAACCAACTCGTCGATCTGAGCCGCTACGAAGCGGGCGCTTTTCAGATCGACATCGAACCCCTCTATCTCGTCGACTTCTGCACGAGCCTGGATCGCGCGTTCGAGGCTCTCGCTCAGCAGAAAGGCGTTCGCCTCGAGTTCAATGTAGATCCGCAGGCTCCCGAGATCATCGAGGCCGACGGCGACCGTCTGCGCAACGAGGTGCTCGGCAACCTCCTCGGAAACGCGTTCAAGTTCACCGACAGCGGAGGACGGGTATCCGTGAAGGTCCGGGCCGACCTGCCGAGACGAGATCGGGTCCTGATCGAGGTTTCCGACTCCGGAGTAGGGATCCCCGCCGAGGAGCTCCCCCACGTCTTCGACATGTATTACCAGGGACAGAGCGGCACGCGCGCGAAGGGCAGCGGCATCGGCCTGGCCATCGCCCGTGAGATCGTGGAGATCCACGGCGGAGAGATCGCAGTGGAGAGCCGCGAGGGTCGCGGGACGACCTTCCGGGTCACCTTGCCGGTCACCCAGGAAGGCCGGGAGCGCGATGCTTCGCAGGCCGATGAGGCGATGCACCCGACAGGCGATCAGCCCCCCGACCTTCAGCTCGTCGGCTAGCCCTCGACCTCTTCCTGCTGTTCCGCCTGTTCTGCCGGCTGGAACTCGAAGCGGATCTGCTGCGCCACCCACACTCCGACGGGCTTGTCCTGATTGAGCGCCGGGCGAAACCTCATCTCCTGCCCCACGCTCTGTGCCGCCTGATCGAGTCCGTCGTATCCGCTCGACTGCCGAAGCTGCAGTTTGGTCGGAGTGCCGCTCTGGTCGACGAAGACCCAGAGGAGCACGACGCCACCGACACCCTCGTCGCGAAGGTCCAGCGGGTAGCGCTCCTGGAGGATACGCACGACGTCTTCCGCGTTGACGAGCCTGGGTGGCGTGTCGTGCGGGATGAACGGAGGCACCCAGTCCGGGTCATCGATGTCGGCGGGACGTGGAATGGCGGGTCGTGGCATCGGCTGCGGCGGCGCAGGCACTTCCACGGCGGGCGGTGTGGGGGTGAACGCTTCCTCGGCCGGCGGAAGCACCACGAGCTCGAGCTCCGGGTGGATGTCAGTGGAGACGCGACCGGTGATGCGGGGTAGAACGAAGATCAGGGCGAGGACGTGGATGAGGAGGGAGACCGCGACTCCGACCCGCAGAGCTGTCTTGTACCCCGCGTGCTCGCGGGTTATCGCGTTCTCCAGATCCTGCAGCGACCCGATCAGCCGGGCCGGCCAGCCCGCGAATCGGCGCTTCCGGCCCGGTGAGGGCCGGTTCTCCGACTCGGAGGCGGCATTCTCGTCGCTCATGGGCCTCCCCGCTCATGGGGAGCTCGTTACGCTCCTCGCCGTTTCAACGTATATCTAACTGAGAATAGGACTTCAAAGTTCGCCAAGCCAGGTCGTCGAGCGGCCGGGCGCAACCGGACGCCTTTCCATGATTCGTAAGCGCGAGGGCCCAGCACCAGCCGCGCGAGAAGCCGTCGTCCCTACGCTTAGCTGCCTCTTCCTACCGCTTCTGTTCATGTCGGCCGCGCTCCAGCCCGGCCAGGGATTCGGGCAGGAAGCACCGGACGGAGGGTTCCGCGAGGCCAGGGAGCGGTTGGTGCGCGAGCATATCGTCGATCCACCGTTCGGATCCGAGTACGCCGTCCGCGATCAGGAGGTGCTGCGGGCCATGCGCACAGTGCCGCGGCACCGGTTCGTTCCAGAGGAGCTGGTGCGGGCCGCCTACGAAGACCATCCGCTGCCGATAGGCCACGGGCAGACCATCTCGCAGCCGTTTATCGTGGCCTCGATGACCGAGCTCCTCGGGGTCGGGGCCGAGGACCGCGTTCTCGAGATCGGAACGGGTTCCGGCTACCAGGCGGCGGTGCTGGCCGAGATCGTCGATCGGGTCTTTACGATCGAGATCGTGGAGCCGCTGGCCACATCGGCCCGCGCGAGGCTCGCGGAACTGGGCTACGAGAACGTGGACGTGCGGCACGGCGACGGCTACTTCGGCTGGGAGGCGGAGGCGCCTTTCGATGGGATCATCGTCACGGCAGCCGCCAGCCACGTCCCGCCCCCTCTCGTCGAGCAACTGCGTCCCGGCGCACGCATGGTTATCCCGGTGGGTCCACCGTTTCAGGTTCAGACGCTCATGCTGATCGAGAAGCAGGCCGATGGCCGGGTCGTGCAACGGAATCTGATGCCCGTGCGATTCGTTCCGTTCACCAGGGCCGAATGAGACGGTTTCCCGTCAGTCGCCTCCACGCCGCCATCCTGCTGATCGGCGCCCTGGGAATCTCCTACGAGATCACGCTCATGCGAGTGCTCGCCATCGCCCAGTGGCACCACTTCGCGTACATGATCATCAGCGTCGCCATGCTGGGCTTCGCCGCGAGCGGGACGGTGATCGCTCTCCTGCGCCGTCGCATCGAGGGAAGAGAGCGGCCGCTTCTGGCTGCAGGCGCGCTGGCGCTCTCGGCCAGCTTGACGACCTGTTTCGTCCTCAGCCAGCTAGTGCCGTTCGAGACGTTCCGGTTGACCTCCGAGCCGGCTCAACTCCGGCACCTGTTGATCCTCTATCTGATCCTGGCGGTTCCCTTCTTCCTCGTCTCGTGGTGTGTCGCGCTCGGCTTCCTCATCGAGCCGAGACGGATCGGCAGGCTCTACTTCTTCAACATGCTGGGCTCGGGGCTCGGCGCCGCGGCGGTCGTCGCGCTCCTCTTCTGGGTCCGGCCGGCGACCATTCCGCTGGTACTGACCACCCCGGCAGCTCTGGCTTTCTCGCTGGCTGCCGGCGGGCTTGGGCGGCGCTGGCAGCTGGGACTGGTCATACCCGCCGCGCTGATGCTGGCCGCGGGTCTGACCACGCGCGGCCAGCAGATCCGAGGCTCGGAGTACAAGGGGCTTTCGCACGCGCTCCGGCTGCCCGATTCCCGCGTTGTGGCTCGATCGCAGAGTCCTCTGTCCGAGCTGACGGCGGTCGCTTCGACGGCGATCCGAGAGACGCCCGGCCAGCTGTCGGGCTACCCGATGCGGGAGCTGGGAGAGCTGCCCGAGCAGGTCGGGCTGTACTTCGACGGCGGCTCCGTTTCGGCGGTGAGCCGCTTCGACGGCGCGCTGGAGCCTTTCGCCTTCCTCGACTACGTGACGGGAGCGCTCCCGTACCGCCTGATCGACCGGCCCGAGACGCTGGTCGTCGGAGCTGGCGGCGGCATCGAGGTGCTGAGCGCTCTCTACCACGGCGCCCGTCACGTGACCGCCATCGAGGTGGATCCGGGCGTTCATGCCCTGGTGCGGGAGGAGCTGCGCGAGCACTCCGGGCGGCTGTACGAGAGAGAGGATGTCACGCTGGTCCTGGCCGAGGGTCGCGGCTATCTGGAGGGACGGCCGGATGGCTCGCTGGACCTGATCCAGTTCGCGCTTCTCGATTCGTTCAGCGCGGCCTCGGCGGGCGTGCACGCCCTGGCCGAGAGTTACCTGTACACGACGGAAGCGATCCAGCTCTACCTTCGTAAGCTCAGCCCCGAGGGGGTGCTCTCGATCACGCGCTGGCTCAAGACTCCGCCTCGCGACGCCATCAAGCTGTTCGCGACGATGGTCGAGGCGGCCGAGCGGGCCGGGATCGCGGAGCCCGGTCTCCACCTCGCGTTCGTGCGGTCGTGGAACACCGGGACGATCGTTCTCTCCCGCGCCCCCCTCTCGGAGGGCCAGGTGGTCGCCGTCCGGGACTTCGCGAGCGAGCGCGGACTGGATGTGAGCTACGTGCCGGGAATCCGGCGAACGGACACCAACCGCTACACCGTACTGGATGAGCCGATCTACTACGAGGCGGCGACGGCCCTCCTCTCGGACCGGCGAGAGCAGTTCTACCGGGACTACGCCTTCCACGTCCGCCCGGCGTCGGATGACCGTCCGCACTTCTTCCGCTTCTTCCGCTGGCGCTCCGCGGGCAGGTTCATCGAGGGAACGCGGCACGGATGGGTCAGTTTCATCGAGTGGGGATACGTGGCGCTGGTCGCCACGGTCGCTCAGGCGGCGGTCATGGGCTTTCTGCTCGTCCTGCTTCCACTGATCGTGTTCGCTCGAGGCTCGGGCAGCGGCCTGGGGGCCGCGGCGGTCTACTTCGGCGCGCTGGGCCTCGCGTACATGTTCCTCGAGATCGCGTTCATTCAACGCTTCATGCTCTTTCTCGCATATCCGGTCTACGCCGTGGCGGTCGTTCTCACGGCCTTCCTTGTCTTTTCCGGTCTCGGCGCCTACGCGGCGGATCGGCGGCTGGCGGCCGCCGGCGGCGGCGAGGGGCGGGAGCCGCTGCGGCTCGTCCGCGTTGCCGTGTCGCTCATCGCGGCGTTCGGCCTGACCTACCTGGTCGTCATCCCCGCCGTCTTCCGGGCGGCCGCGAGCTGGCCGGACCCCGGACGAGTCGCCCTCAGCGTCCTTCTGCTCTCGCCGCTCGCGTTCTTCATGGGCATCCCGTTCCCGGCCGGGCTCCAGCTCGTATCAGACCGGCGCAGCCGGCTCGTGCCATGGGCCTGGGGGCTCAACGGCGCCGCCTCCGTGCTCGGGGCGGCGCTGGCCACGCTGCTCGCCGTGCACCTCGGCTTCAGGGCTGTCGTGGTCCTGGCCTTTGCGTGCTACGCTGTCGCCGCCGTCTCCCTGGGTAGCATCCGCGAATGGACGGAGGCTTGATGCTGGAGCGCAGGTTCGGACTCGCGGAGCATGGCACGGACGTCCGAACCGAGACGATCGCGGGCGCGACGACCTTTCTCACCATGGTCTACATCGCCTTCGTGAATCCCCAGATCCTGGCTGAGGCGGGAATGGACCAGGGAGCCGTGTTCGTGGCCACGTGTGCGGCGGCGATGATCGGGACCCTGATCATGGGGCTGTACGCCAACTACCCGATCGCGCTCGCGCCTGGAATGGGGCTCAACGCGTACTTCGCCTACACCGTCGTGCTCACGCTCGGCTACAGCTGGCAGACGGCGCTCGCGGCGGTCTTCATCTCCGGCGTGCTCTTCCTCGGCCTCAGCCTGGTACGGGTTCGTGAGGTTCTGATCAACTCGGTGCCCCGCACGCTCAAGCTCGCCATCTCCGCCGGGATCGGCCTCTTTCTGGGTCTGATCGCCTTACAGAACGCGGGCCTGGTGACCGCGCACCCCACGACGCTCGTCACGTTGGGCGATATGAGAAGGCCCGAACCGGCTCTCGCGATGGTCGGCTTCGCCCTGATCGTGGCGCTCGCCTGGAGGCGGGTGCCGGGCTTCGTGCTTCTCGGCATCCTGGCGGCGACGGCCGCCGGCCTGCCGCTCGGGCTCACGAGCTTTCAGGGAATCGTCTCGGCGCCTCCGGATCCGCGCCCGACGCTGCTAGCGCTCGACTTTGCTGCTACATTGGAGGTCGGATTCGTCACCGTCGTGTTCACGTTCCTTTTCGTGGATCTGTTCGACACGGCGGGCACCCTGATCGGGGTGGCGCATCGGGCGAACCTGCTGGACGAGGACGGCCGGCTGCCGCGCCTCAGTCGAGCGCTTCTGGCCGACAGCTCCGCCACGGTCGCCGGTTCCATGTTGGGGACCTCGACGGTGACGAGCTACATCGAGAGCGCGACCGGCACGAACGTGGGCGGCCGAACGGGTCTGACGGCCGTGGTGGTGGCCGGACTCTTCGGCCTGACCCTCTTTTTCGCGCCT
>JBDGZR010000030.1:0-21818 GCA_039588495.1 Gemmatimonadota bacterium
CTTCATCCGCTCCTTCGAGATCCTGACCGATCGAGCGGCGCTGTCGGTCGAGCCGATGCGCATCGAGCTCTACACCCTCGAGCGAGCTTCCTCGATCGCCGAGATCTCTCGCCGAAAGCCCTCTCCGGCTTCGGAGACCAGCCTGGCCATTCTCAACGGCGTTGAGGAGACCGAACGCATCCCCGCCGGGAGTACGATCAAGTGGGTCCTCGGGGAGCTGCCCCCCGGCACGAGAGAGGACTAGGCCATGAAGTGGAGATCCGGTAGGCGCAGCCAGCACGTCGAGGACCGGCGCGGGCGACGCGTTTCGGGGGGCCTGAAGATCGGCGGCGGATTGGGAGGTCTTCTTCTCATCCTCGTCATCCTGCTGATGGGAGGCGACCCATCGCTGCTCCTGACCGGCGACAGCGGCGGCGTGCCCACGGGGACGGAGTACCAGGCCCCGCCGAGTGACGAGGCTGCCGACTTCGTATCGGTCGTGCTGGCCTCGACCGAGGATGTCTGGACCGAGACGTTTCAACAAGCCGGCAGCAGATACGCTCCTCCCAGCCTGGTTCTGTTCGATGACTACGTACGATCGGCGTGCGGCTTCAACTCCGCGGCCACGGGACCCTTCTACTGTCCGGCCGACCGGAAGGTCTACCTGGATCTCGGTTTCTTTCGGGAGCTCGCACGGCTGGGAGGGCCCGGTGACTTCGCGCAGGCCTACGTGGTCGGTCACGAGGTCGGCCACCACATCCAGAACCTCGTCGGAACATCCGACCGGGTCAGACGGATGCAGGGGTCGGTGAGCCGAGCCGACGCGAACCGTCTCTCCGTCCTGATGGAATTGCAGGCCGACTGCTACGCCGGCGTGTGGGCTCACCACGCGAACCGACGAGCGAGGATCCTGGAGCCCGGCGACGTGGAGGAGGGTCTCGGGGCCGCCGCCGCGATCGGCGACGACCGGCTTCAGCGCACGTCGGGGGGTGCCGTGCACCCCGAATCTTTCACGCACGGGTCCTCGGCTCAGCGTCAGGACTGGCTCAGAACGGGGCTCGAGACCGGAAGCCTCGAGGCATGCGACACATTCGCCCGGGCCGGGCTGTAGTGGCCCTTTTTCAAACCCACCGCGGGACCAAAGGAGAAAAGCGAAATGGGGCTCATCGAATTCGTGAAGGAAGCAGGCGCCAAGCTCGGGCTGGGCAAATCGAAGGAGGAAGCCGCGGTCGAGGAGTACATAGAGGAGTCGACGAAGGCCAACGCGCTCTGGCATCTCGTCCGTAATCTCGGGCTCGAGATCGAGGATCTGAACATCCAGTTCGACGACGGGACCGCGACGGTCACGGGCACGACCGAGACGCAGGCCGAGCGGGAGAAGGTGGTTCTCTCGGTGGGCAACGTCGAGGGCGTCGCCCGGGTGGATGATCAGATCACGGTCGTCGCGCCCGAGCCGGCCGCGACCTTCTACACGGTCGTGCCGGGAGACACCCTCTCGGGGATCTCACTGGAACACTACGGCAACGCGATGAAGTACACGGCGATCTTCGAGGCGAACCGCCCGATGCTCGAGAACCCGGACCTCATTTATCCGGGCCAGGTGCTGCGGATTCCGCCGCTCGAAGGCTGACGATGGTCGACGATCCGGGCGCCCCGGACCGGGCGTCCCGATCAGCGGCGATCCTCGCAGAAAACGGCGAAGCCGGTGGTCGCTTCGCGACGCGGCGCGATCGAGCCCGAGCCCTCCTCGAGGTTCGGGATCGCCACGGATACCTCGGCCTCGTGAGCCTGCATGGCAGGTCCGGGCCGCACCAGCGCCACGGTCGCCAGGCCGGCGACGGTGACGATCAGGATTCGAATCGTGGTTTGCGTCTGGACCATCATGCCCCTCTCCCCGTTGACGTGATCTCGACTCCGCCTCACGTGAGTTCGACAACGGAGAGCCCGGGTCCGTTGGATCGACGCCGGCCAGGCTCCCGCGACGGGCAGATGACATCATGAGAGGAAGGTAAATGCCGACAGGGATCGGACGCGCTGGGTTTGGGCTCTGCCTGGTGGTTGGAGCCTTGAGCGGAATCGTCGCAAGCGGCGACGCCGAGGCACAGGAGACTCCGCGGGAGATCATCGACCGCGTCGACCGCATCCTTCGCGGCGAATCGAGCCACGGGTTCGCGACGATGGAGGTGGTCACGGAGCACTGGGAACGAAGCCTCACGATGGAGATGTGGTCTCTGGGGACCGAGCACTCCCTGGTCCGGATCACGGCACCGCGCAAGGAGGCCGGGACCGCCACCTTGAAGTCGGGCGACGACATCTGGAACTACCTGCCCAGGGTCGATCGCACGATCAAGATTCCGGCCTCGCTGATGATGGGCTCGTGGATGGGCTCTCACTTCACCAACGACGACCTCGTGAAGGAGAGCCGCCTGGTGGAGGACTACGACATCGAGATCGGCTTCGAGGGCCTCCGCGAAGGCGCGGCCGTATGGGTGTTCGTTCTCACCCCCAGACCCGAGGCCGCCGTGGTTTGGGGCCGCATCGATTTCGAGGTGCGGAAGGACGACCTCATGCCCACCTGGGCGCGATACTACGACGAGGACGGAGAGCTCGTGAGAACTCTCCGGTACGACGAGTACCGGGAGATGGGAGGGAGGCTGGTGCCGGCCCTGATGGTGATGGTGCCGCAGGACAAGCCTAACGAGAAGACGTTGGTCAGATACTCGGAGCTGGATTTCGATATCGAGATCGACGAGGGGTTCTTCTCCCTCCGCGCCCTTCAGTCGGGAGGTGATTGAGATGCCGATGGAGCCCTGGCCGCGCGTCGGCTGGAGGAACCTCGGCCGCAATCGGCGGCGAACCGTCATCACTGCCGCGGGTCTCGCCTTCGGCTACTTCGCGATCGTTCTCATGAACGGGCTCATGGCAGGCATGACGGCCGAGATGATAGAGAACGGTACCGGCTTCCTCATGGGCCAGGTCCAGGTTCACGCGGCGGACTATCTCCCGCAGCGGAGCATCTACGAGACCATCGGAGGCCGGGACGGCGCGGATGTAGAGGCGCTGGTCCGGGCGGTCGGGACCGATCCGGCGGTCGAGGCCGCGGCGCCTCGGGTCTACGCCGGAGGACTCGTGAGCTCAGGCGAATCGACGACCGCCGCGATGCTGGTCGGCGTGGATCCCGAGCTCGAGCCTGGCGTGAGCCGGATCTTCCTCGGCGTCGTGCAGGGGCGCCCCCCCGTCAGGGGTACGAGCGAGATCCTCATCGGCGCCGAGATGGCTCGTCAGCTGGCGGTGCATGTCGGCGATGAAGTGATCCTGGTGGCGCCGGCCGCCGATGGATCGCTCGGCAACGACCTGTTCGTCGTCTCGGGGATATTCCGTAGCGGGATGGCCGAGCTCGATGCCCAATTCGCGATGCTCCCGATCGGTCAGCTCCAGTCTCTGGCGGCTCTGGCGCCCGATCGCGTGCACGAGATAGCGGCGGCCACGGTGGATCCCTGGCTGGCGCCCGACGCGGCGCAGAGGCTCTCCCAGCCCGTCTCGACGGTCTCGACGCAGGCTGTCGTGCAGCCGTGGACCGAGCTGCGACCAGAGATGATGGATTATGCGCAGTTGGCGAAATCCTGGGGCTTCGTGGTCATCGTCATCGTATTCGCGATCGCGATCTTCGGCGTGGCGAACACGATGCTCCTGGGGACGTTCGAGCGTCGGAGGGAGTTCGCGGTGATCATGGCGATCGGAGCCGCACCCGGCGCCGTCCTGAGGACGGTCCTCTACGAAGGCCTGGCCCTGGGAGCCATCAGCCTCGTCCTCGGCGTCCTCATCACGCTGCCGGTTCTCCTGTGGTGGCACAACGCGCCGCCCGACCTTGGGTGGCTCTACGGGGACTTCACGATGTTCGGGGCTCTCATCAGACCGGTTCTTCGCGTCGAGTACGACGCGGCCACCGCGCTATGGGCGGGCCTGGCGCTCCTGCTTACCGCCTTGCTGGCGGCGTTCGTTCCAGCGGCGCGGGCCGCGCGGCTTCTTCCCGCCGACACCCTCTCGGGCGACTGATGGAACGGCTTAGCCTCATGCTGAGACTGTCGTTTCGCAATCTGCGGAGGCAGGCTCGCCGCAGTCTCCTCACGGCAGCCGCCATGGTCATCGGGGGCGGCTTGCTGATCTTCTCGGTCTCTCTCGGAGATGGGACGCACGAGGACTGGATCGAGTCCGGAGTGCGCATGGGGAGCGGCCACATCGCGATTCAGGCCCCCAAGTACGCGGTCAGCCGCAAGATCGAGGACCGGTTGAGCGCCGCGAGCCTCGCGGCGGTCCACGAAGGGGCCCGCAGCCCCGACATCTCCGAGTCCGTTCTGGATGTTGTTCCAAGACTGACCACAGGCGGATTGGCCAGCTCTCCGACAGGCGCCCGGCCCGTTGAGGTCGTCGGGGTGGATCCGGTCACGGAGGCCCCGTTCTCGACGCTGGACGAACGGGTGGTGGAAGGCCGTTATCTCGAGCCCGACGACCGGCTGGCCGCCTACATCGGGACTGAGCTGGCCGAGGGTCTCGAGCTCCGGCTGGGCTCCAGAATGGTGCTGACGGCCCAGGACGCGGAGGGCGAGATCTCCGGCCAACTGGTGAGAGTGGTCGGCATCTTCGGCACGGGGATCCCGGAGGTGGATCAGAGGATCGTGCATATTCCCCTCCAGACCGCCGGAGCCTGGCTGAGGGCGGAAGGAGCCGTCACGACCGTGGCGATCCTGGTGGATCGAAGCCGCGCCGTGAAGCGCACGGCGCGCCACCTGGAGGATGAGCTCGCGGCGCCGATTGCCGCCGGAGATCTGGCGGTCCTCACGTGGCAGGAGGCCATGCCCGAGCTAGACGCGGTCGTCAAGGTGGACGACCTCGGCAACTACATGTTCCAGGGCATCACCTTCGGGATCATCGCCCTGGCGATCGTGAACACGATCCTGATGTCGGTCCTGTACCGACACCGGGAGTTCGGCGTCCTTCAGGCGCTCGGATTCACGCCGGGCCAGACGGGAACGCTCGTCATGGCGGAGGGAGTGGTTCTCACGTTGCTGAGCGGCCTGCTGGGGATCGGTCTGGGGTTGTTCGTGACCTGGTTCTTCTGGCGGGACGGGCTGGACATCTCCTTCACTTGGCAAGAAGACTGGACCTTCTCCGGTGTCGTCCTCGATCCCGTGATCGTCCCGCTGTTCAGACCCGCGCGGGTGATCCAGGGTCTCCTGTTCATCCTGTTCGTGGGGACCGTGGCGTCCCTCTACCCGGCGTACCGCGCCACGCGGATAGACGTGGCCGAGGCGATGAAGTTCGAACGATGACCGAGACGCAAAGTGCGACGAGCGCGGCGGAGCCGCTTACCAACCGAGCCGCCGTCCGTACGGACGAGGTGTGGAAGGTCTTCCTGCAGGGTCCCGAGGAGGTCCAGGCCGTGCGGGGCGTGACGCTCGCCATCGAGCGTGGCGAGTTCGTGGCGATGGCCGGGCCGTCCGGCTCCGGCAAGACCACGCTACTCAACCTGATCGGCGGGCTTGCGAGGCCCACCCGAGGGCACGTATGGGTGGCCGGGCACGACGTGGCCGGCATGTCGGGCCGAGCGCTGGCGCACATGCGGCTGCAGCAGGTGGGGTTCGTCTTTCAGGCGTACAACCTCCTGCCGGTGCTGACGGCGTTCGAGAACGCCGAACTGCCGCTGCTGATGCTGGGCGTGGAGGAGGGGGAGCGGCGGGAGCGGGTGCACGAGCTCTTTGAACGCACGGGCCTCACGGGCCTCGAGAGTCGACGTCCCGGGAAGCTCTCGGGCGGGCAGCAGCAGCGGGTCGCGATCATCCGTGCGGTGGCGTCACGGCCGGCCCTCGTCCTGGCCGACGAGCCCACGGCAAACCTGGATTCCGCCACGAGCGCCTCCCTGCTGGAGATGATGGAGGAGCTGAACCGCGAGACCCACACCACCTTCGTGTTCGCGACGCACGATCCGCAGGTCATGGAGAGGGCTCGCCGATTGATCCGCCTCGTCGACGGCCAGATCGACTCCGACGTTTCGTGAGTCGGACACGGGCTCTCGCCGTCCTGCTCCCTACCCTTCTCCTTTCCGGGTCGCCGGCTCGAGCTCAGATCCCCCTGCCCTGGCTGAGCGGCTACTACCTGACCGTGCCCCTGTGGAGCGATGCCGGTCCCTTCAGCGACGGCGGCTTCGGTAACTCGCAACGCCTGCGTTTCATGGCCGATCCTCGCCTCGGTCCGGTGATGTTCGATGCGGCGTACGAGCACTTCATCTCGTGGACCGCAAAGGCGGAAGGCGGCCTGGGACTCGGCGTTCCGGGGGCGATAGCGCCCGGCGGCGGCGAATGGCTGGACCTTCAATGGGTGATCGAGGAGGATGAGAATCTCCGCTGGACCCACCGTTTCGATCGGCTCAGCGTGAGCGCGGCCGCGGGCGATCTTCTGAGCGCCACCGTAGGGCGCCAGACGATCTCGTGGGCCACGACGCTCTTCCTGACCCCCGCCGACCCGTTCGTGCCGTTCGATCCGGCCGACCCCTTCCGTGTGTATCGGGCCGGCGTGGACGCGGGCCGCATCCGGTTGTTTCCGGGTCCGCTCAGCGAGGCGGAGATCGTGGTGCGGCCGGCGAAGTACCGGTTCGACGAGACCCTGTCCGTGCTGGGCCGGTACAAGGGTGTGGTCTCGAGCTGGGAGCTTTCCGGCTACGTCGGCGTGCTGCACGACCGCGCGGCGCTCAGCTTCGGCGGCGCCGGAGGTGTCGGTCCGGCGGCGCTTCGTGGCGAGATCCAGCTGAGAGATGAGCCGGATGAATTCGCCTTCCGAGGTACAGCCGGCATCGACACGCGCTTCAACGCCCTCGGCCGGGATCTGTACGTCGTCTTCGAGTACCAGCACGACGACTTCGGCGCCTCGGGCGCGGACGAGCTCGAGGACGTCGTGCTATCACCGCCCTACGCGAGGGGCGAGCTGCAGGTCCTGAGCGCGGACGTCACGGTCTGGCAGGGCTCCTGGCAGCTTCACCCGCTGTTCTCGACCGAGCTTCTGGTGCTCTGGAGCCTGAACGATCTGAGCGCGCTCTTCGCGCCGGGTGCCACGTACTCGCTGAGCGAGGACGCCACCGCCCAGGGCGGAGTCTTCGTCGGCGTCGGGGACGGGGACGTCACTCCAGGAGATCTGCTTCCATCCGAGTACGGTGTCGTCCCCACAACCATCTACGCCTCGATCTCGCTCTTCATCTGAGATCGCAGGCGAGATTCGATCTGGCCTTGCTCTTGTCGTCGGACGCGAGGAGAAAAAGCTTGGTCGCACGTCGGCCGCTTCTACAGCGAAGGAGATCAGGGTGAGAACGTCCATCCACGTCGTGTATGTCGCATGCGCCGTGATGCTGGGGACGACGGCAACCTCCGTCCGGGCGCAGCCGGCGGGCGCGTCCGGTGGGCCACGAGTCGACGCCGACCGCATCGAGGCCCGCATTCTCTCGCTCTCCGAGTTCGGAGGTGACCCGGAAGGGGGTGTGAGCAGGGTAGCGTTCAGCGAGGCGGACATAGAGGGCCGCGCGTACGTCATGTCGCTGATGCGGGAGGCGGGATTGGAGGTTCGGGTCGACCCCGCGGGAAACATCATCGGCCGACGGGAGGGCACGGACGCTTCCCTGCCCCCGATCCTGTTCGGCTCTCACATCGACTCCGTGCCGTTCGGGGGCAACTACGATGGCGATGTGGGCGTGATAGCCGCGATCGAGTGCGCGCAGGTGCTGCACGAGCACGGCATCCAAACGCGGCACCCGCTAGAGGTGGTTGTCTTCCCGGACGAGGAGGGCGGACTGACCGGCAGCCGGGCGATGATCGGCGAGCTCGGAGAAGGAGCTCTCTCGGAGCAGACTCACAGCGGGCTCACGCGGAGGGAGGGCATTCGCGCGATCGGCGGGGATCCGGACCGCCTCGCAGAGGCGAAGCGCGCTCCCGGTGAAATTGCCGCCTTTATTGAGCTGCATATCGAGCAGGGAGGATCCCTGGATGATGACGGCGTCGACATCGGCGTCGTGGAAGGGATCGTCGGCATCGAGTGGTGGGATGTCACGATCGAGGGCGCCGCGAATCACGCCGGGACCACGCCCATGGGCGACCGAAACGATGCCCTGCTGGCGGCCGCCCGCTACGTCCAGGCGGTGAACGAGGTGGTGACCTCCGAGTCCGGGAGACAGGTCGGCACCGTAGGGCGGATATCAGCGGAACCGGGCGCCCACAACGTCATCCCGGGCCGGGTGCATACATCCCTCGAGATCCGCGATCTGTCGAGAGAGGTGATCTGGTCGCTGTTCGAACGCATCGAGGCCCGTGCGGCCGCGATCGCCGAGGAGACGGGAACGACGTTCACGTTCGACCTTCTGGATGTGAGCTCCGTACCGGCGACCATGAACGAAACGGTGCGAGGTGTGATCTCGGATGCCGCCGACGCTCTGGGCCTGAGCTGGGTGTCGATGCCCAGTGGGGCCGGACACGATGCCCAGGACATCGCCAGAATCGCGCCGACCGGCATGCTCTTTGTCCCGAGCCGCGACGGCATCAGCCACTCGCCCCGGGAGTTCACGACGAAGGACGACATGGCGAACGGAGCCGATGTCCTGCTGCGCTCGTTGCTGGCGATCGATGCCGGCGCACTGGAGTAGTGGAGGTGGGTAGAAGCAGGCAATGGGAAAGCACGAGATGTCGGGGTCAGGGACTCCGCACAGTCGGATGAGCGCCGCGTTGAGAGCGATGACCGCCATGGGCCTCCTGCTCGCGTCGGCGTTCGGGTCACGGGCACCGGTCCTCAACGGACAGACCGCCGAGGATGCTCGGACGCAGGCCGCGGCTGAAGACGTCCGGCGGGTGAGCCGAGAGATGATCGAGCGGGCCATGGCCGAGCAGGCAGCCCTGGGATACAACCTTCTCGCCTCGACCAACTCCTCGCGCTTCGAGACCGCCGTCCTCCTGACGATCGCACGCTCGGTCATGGCGGAGGGCGAAGATGGTCCGCCTCTGCTGCTTCACCACGTCGACTGGTACGAAGCATACCGCTCGGTCACGGGGCTCGAGCCCCAGGATGTGCCGGAGTACATCTCGCTCGCTCATGAGTTCGGGCAGGACCGGATCATCGACTTTCACCCGGCCCGGACCAGGATCGAGATCAAGAAGGGGTTCGAGCCCGAGAATGTGGTCAGGGTGAAGGTCGGCTGGCCGGATTCCCCTGAGGCGGCGGACCGGTACACGTTCACCGACACCACCACGAGCCCGAACCTGCGCATCACGAACCGGCAGCGGATCAGCTACTGGCTCCTCGACTACGGCAACTTCATCGTCCAGGACGAGATCGAGGGGGTGCAGGCGCGACCGTTGGGCGGAGCGCTGGGGACACTCTTCTCCATCGTCGGCGACGGCAGTGCCAAGCAGAACCGGATCGCGATCGCCGAGGACGGCCTGGTCGTGACATATGCGACAGCGAAGAAGGGGCCCTTCAAGGTCCAGCCACTCACGCTCACCTATCCTGACGGCACGGTGGAGACCGAGTTTCCACCCGACCGCCACGATCTCCTGCAACTCACCTTCCGGGTCAAGCTCCCGCTCGAGGTGGAGTACCCGAAGGAGCAGTCCGACTGACCCGACTTCCACCGACCGACCCACACTTCCATCTGAGAGCGAGTCGATGAGATTGCGCGGCCGAGTAGCGATCGTCACCGGAGCGGGCCGTGGGATCGGCCGGGGCATAGCACGCCGGTTCGCGGCGGAGGGGGCGGCGGTGCTTCTCACGTCGCGGACGGCCTCCGAGTTGGAGGAGGCGGCTTCCGAGATCACCGGGAGCGGCGGCAAGGCAGCGACCGTGACTGCCGACGTCAGCCGGGAGACCGGCTGCGAGCGGGTGGTCGGAGAAGCCCGCGACCTGTTCGGCGCCGTCGACATTCTCGTCAACAACGCCAGCATCTTCGGGCCTGTCCGGCCGGCCGAGGAGATCACCCCGGCGGAGTTCGACGAGGTGATCGCGATCAACCTGCGCGGGCCGTTTCTGCTCAGCCGCCTCGTTCTTCCCGAGATGTACGAGCGCGGCGCGGGGGTCATCCTGAACATCGCGAGCATCGGCGCCAAGCTCGCCTTCCCGTGGAACGGCGCCTACGGCACCTCGAAGGCCGGCGTCATCGGCCTCACCCGGACGATCGCGGCCGAGGCGGCGAGGCGCGGCGTCCGCGTCAACGCGCTCTGTCCCGGCCCGGTTACCGAGACGCGGATGTCGCAGGAGCTGGGCCGGGCGATCGGGGAGAGACTGGGCCTGGACGAGGAGACCCAGCGCGAGGGGTTCCTGGAGGGCGTGCTGCAGGGCCGGGCGCAGACGGTTGAGGAGATCGCGGCGGCGGCACTCTTCCTGGCGTCCGATGAGGGAAGCGCCATCACCGCACAAGCCATCAACGTCGATGGCGGCATGGTCTACTACTGAGGGTTTCGGCCGAATCGAATCTCGGCGCGTAATCCTCTACTTGCACCCGAAGGACGACACGCCGGAGCTGCAGCTGGAGAAAGCTGTAGAGCTAACGCTCGTCACTGCTCCCCGGCCGGCAGCAGGTCGACGTCCAGATCGATGTGGTCACCCGTGAAGCGCACGACGCGCTCTACCGTGCGGTAACCATCCATCACTACCCGGATTCGGCCCTCGGTGTACCGGCGCCTTACCTCTCCATACGCTGGCCCGCCGGCGACGACCCCCTCCTGATCCTCGAGGAGGAATTCGTAGTCCACGGGCGTGTTGCCGAGCGAGTAGAAGCCCTCGTCGAACGACGCGGCATCGAACGATCCGTAGTAGCCGGCGACGGCGGCGGCCACTTCTACTTCGCCGCTTCGCTGCAGATAGACTTCCGCGCCGCCCGGCAGCGTCTCCACGGTCAGTCGTTGATGCTTGGGAGCACAGGCGCCGAACAGGCCGGCCGCCAGGACCAGGACGATTCCGTAACGCAGGCGCGCAAACACCTTCCCCTCCTAGCTCGATCCCCGCTTCAACTCGGCTTCCAACCATAAGACGAGGGCGAGTCTCGACCCGTCACCCGCGCAGCGTTCGAACGTCCTCGATCAGTTGTTCCACCTCGTAGGCGGGGGTCCTGTATACACGCCCCGGATGTGCCCCCGCCCATCAACGAGAACGAAAGTCTCCGCGTGGATGACCTCGCTCGAGTCATAGCCGCGCTCGTCGTCGAGACTCACGAAGTAGCCGTGCCTCGCCAGCGCGTGGATCTGTTCGAGCGGCCCCGTGACGAGGTGCCACTTGCCACTCCGGATTCCGTTCGCTCGGGCATAGGCCGCGAGCACGGAGACCGAGTCGATCTCGGGAGTGACCGAGTGGGAGAGCAACCTCACGCCGTCGTCATCGAGAAACGCATGTTGCACCTTCGCCAGATTGGATCGCATCGTCGGGCAGATTTGGCTGCAGCTCGTGAAAAAGAAGTTCGCCACGTATACGGAGCCCTCCAGATCAGCCTTCGTGACCACCCTCCCGTCTTGATCGACGAGCGTGAAATCGGGAACACGGTGAATGGACGACGACTCGGCGGAGCCGGCGGCGAGCCACTCCGGCGTGAGATCTGGTCCGGTGTAGTACGGAAGCCGGTCCGTACCGGGCGAACAACCCACCGCCCCGAGCAGGAGAAGCTGTGCAAGAGATCCGATACGAAGCCTGAAGGAGCTCATCATGAGACTCTCTCGCTCGCGACCGGTTCCGAGCCTACGCACCCCTTGGAGCCTATCAGCCCGAAACGGCGCCCATCCTTCACGACGTAATTGGCACGGAGAGTTCCGTCGGCGTGCCACATTCGCTGTCGCCCGAGCTCCTTCCTTTGGCGTAGTGGAAGTCCCGGTACAGAGAGCCATTGGGGTACCACTCCCGCGCGGAGCCCTCGTGCACGCCGAGATCGAACTCGTATACGAAGCGTACCGACCCATCTTCCCACCAGCCTCGATGAGTGCCCTCCTCGAGACCCCCCTCGTACCACCGCTCGTACATCGGCTGACCCTCCACGAACCACGCTTTCGCCGCGCCGTGGCGCCGGCCTCCGGCGAACTCGGTCAGCGTCCTCACAGAACCGTCCGGCCAGCGCTCGATGACTTGGCCCGTCAGGGGTTCATCATCGAGAAAGACCACCCCGCCCCGGCTGATGAGCTCCGGGTGACCGGCATCGACTTGTCGATGGGAGATGACGCGGTCGTGGTGCCTCACCACCAAGAAGGGGGCGGGCAGGAGCAAGGCAGCCAGGGCGGCCAGCTGATACTCGCGGATGCGAATCTTGTAGATCATCCCGAGACCGTCCCTGCCGTCCCATAGAAGCCGGCGCCGTTGATGTACGGATCCGCGGCCGTGATGTGGTAGTGATAGATCCCCTCCGGATAGTCGGCCGTGGTCCCGAAGTGGCCGTGAAGCTCATCCAGATCTCCGTTCGTTACAGGCCGGCCATCTTCCTCGGGGCCGTAGACGGGAAAGCCGTCCAGCAAGAACCCGACAAGCGCGTCCGGGCCTTCCGCCGCCGTCACATAGAGGGGCTCCACGTGATAGTGGTAGACGCCGGTCTGCTGAGGGTGGCCGTTGAACTGATCGAAGCTGTCGATCTCGAAGGTGAGCGGTTGGCTTGGGCCCGCATACTGATTGAATATCGCCACCCCGTTTACCGCGATGCCGATCGGGCCCAGAGGAGTCGGCGCGTGAACCGAAGCCTCGGAGGGATCCAGCGGTATGCGGAAGGTGAACTGCTGCTCGAGAATGCGGTTGGGGTTCACCTGGAAGTCGGGATTGTCCCCCGAATACCCTTCATATCTCGAGTCGGAAGTATCGAAGTATGGACTGGGATGGTTCGGTACTCCGTTGGATCGGAGCACGATGTAGTCGCCCTCGACATAGATCTCTACGTCGTCCGAGAACAAACCGAATGCCGAAGGCACGGCCGACGACGCCTGCTCGGTCCCCTCCTGACCGCCAAGGGCAGTCGGCGAGTCTCCGGAGCAAGCGGATAGCCCCACGATGCCCACCAGCGCACAGGCATTGATGATACTTCTCCCGCTCCAATTCATGGGTCAGCTCCTGTGGGCATCAGTTCCGTGTTGGCCGGTGACAGGGCCCCGGCTCCTTTGATCTCCAGAGACAAGGCAAGCCCGCTGTTCATTCCGTTTTGCACGGAGCATTAGCCCACCGGGACGTGGGTTCCTGTCGTTCGCTGGAATGATCCGGTGAATGCGGCTGTCGAAGGAGTGAAGCGCGGCACGAACATGTCGAACGTGCTGAAGCACGACCCAGACCATGCGAGAACACGGAGAAAGGACGATGAGGAAAGGGACGAAGACGATCCGGCTACCTAGATCGGGCAGGCGCAGGATATGGCTCGGCGGCCTGATGGGCCTGGCGTTGGTCGCGATCGCTGCGGCGCCGGCCGAAGCGCAGCAGGGTAAGCGCCAGCGCGGCATGGACCCGGAAGCGCGAATGGAGAGGTTGAAGGAGAGTCTCGAGCTCACCAGTGATCAGGTCGCGCAGCTCGAGCCGATCTTCGCGGCCCACGACCAGACACGCCGTGAGCTCTTCGAGAGCCGCAGCGCAGAGCGCCAAGCGATGCGAGAGCAGATGGAGGCCCTGCGGCTCGAGATGGACGAGGATATCGCGGAGATCCTGACCGAAGAGCAGATGAAGACGTATCTCGAGCAGCGCGAGGAGATGCGGCAGCGATTCAGGCAGGAGGGACGTGGCGGCCGTCGCGGGCCCCCGCCCTCGGAAGGCTGAGCACGCATGAAGATGTGGCGCGTGCGGACGGCGGTCGTCGTCCGCACATTGCTCGATGATGAACGATCGCATTCCGGACGGGGAGCTCCTGCAGCGGGCCCGCAGCGGGGATCAGGCGGCGTTTCGTACGCTCGTCGAACGTTACGAGCAGGTGGTGGCGGCCACCGTCATCGGCATGCTCGGTTCGGGTCCGGAGGCGGAGGACGTGGGCCAGGAGACGTTCATCAGGTTCTATGCATCGCTGAACCGCTTTCGGGAGGAAGCGTCTCTGAAGACGTATCTTACGCGAATCGCGATCAACCTGTCTCTCAACTCCATCAAGAGGCGGAAGCGGTTCCTCTCCCGCCACGTGGAGGGCGATCTGGTGGAGACGATCGAGCTGGATTCCGGGGCGGGGCCGGCGGATCGAGCCGAGAGTCGGGAGGTACGTGAGGTCGTGAGACATGCGATCGATCGCCTCGCACCGAAGCAAAGAGCCGTGGTCACGCTCAGGCTGATCGACGGCTATTCGACGCGTGAGACCGCGGAGATCCTCGGCCTGCCGGAAGGCACGGTGCTCTCCCGGCTCTCGCGAGCCCTCAAGAAGCTGCAACCACAGCTGCAGCCGTTGATGGAAGCATGATGAAAGACCGAGATCTCGTGGATGCGCTCGGCCCGATAGTCCGGGATGCGGAGGAGCGACGCTTCGAGCCCGGCTTCTCCCACCGTGTCATGGAGAGGATACGGGCGGAGGCCGGGGCTCCCGTTATCGTGCTCTCGAGCGCTCTCAGGCGACAGTTCCTCAGGCTCGCTCCGATCGCCGCGGCGGTTCTGGTGGCGTTGAGCGCCTACAGTCTGCTGGGTCTGGGCACCTCTTCCGGCCAATCGGTGCTCGAAGCAGCCCTGGGTCTCGAGCCCCTGACGGTCGAGACGGCCTACGCGCTGGATCAGGGCTTCTATACGGATGGCGACGACTGACGGTGACCCCATGACGATGCGAATCGAGACCAAGTCGGCGGTGATCCTCCTCGCCACGTTGCTGCTGGGCATCCTCATCGGCGGCCTGGCCGCGGGTGCGATCGCGCAGAGACGTGCATCGCGGGTCGCCGAGCTGCGGGAGCGTGGGTTCGCGATGCAGTTGGAGCGCATCATCGAGCCCAGGGACGATGCGCAAAGAGAGGCGATACAGGCGGTCCTGTCGGCCGCTGCGGAGCGGAACCGCGAGACCATGGAGGGCGCCCGGGAGGAGATCCGCGGCAGCCTGGAGGAGATGCGGGAGGCGCTGGAGCCGCTCCTGGATGAAGATCAACGCGAGCGGCTCGAGGCGGCGGCGAAGCGGTTCAGGCGAGGTCCCCCGGGTCGGCCGCCGGGTGAACCCGGTTTCGGTCCACCCGGGCCGGGCCGGAGACCGCCCAACGGGCGCGGCGAGAGGCCACGTCACGGCCCGGGTGGACGCCCTCCGCCGGAAGGAAGCGAGCAACCGCCACTCGAGCCGCCAGCCGAGCCGCCCGAAGGCAACTAGCGCACCGTACCGGCGGCGCACGGCAGCCGGGACGTCTCGTTACGAGGCGTCTGGTGGCCGGCGGTGACCGCTGGCCGCGGCTAGGAGGCCGTCAGATCGATCGGCAACTCACGGATCCTCCGGCCCGTTGCCGCGAACACCGCGTTGGCGACGGCAGGCGCTACGGGCGGAACGCCCGGCTCTCCCACGCCCGTCGGAGGATTGTCGCTCTCCACGATGTGGACGTGGATCTCCGGGACCTCGCTGATGCGGAGGACCGGGTAGTCGTCGAAGTTCCCCTGCTCCACCCGCCCTTCCTTCATCGTGATGTCGCCGTGCAGGGCGAGGCTGAGGCCGAATACGACCGCCCCCTCCAGCTGTGCGCGCACCCGATCGGGATTGACCACCAGCCCACAGTCCACGGCCGTGTCTACCCGGTGCACCGTCAGCACGCCGTCCGTTACGGAGACCTCGACGACCGTTCCTACGTAGGTGACGAAGCAGTAGTGCGCGGCGATCCCGAGCCCACGGCCGTCCGGTAGTGGGCGTCCCCAGCCCGCCTCGCCTGCGACGACCTCGACCACCCGGCTCAGGCGGCCCGTGTCGTACGGTAGGAGGCTTTTGTCGACGCCGTAGGCGTTCTCTTCTCCCTCCCAGATGTCGATGATTCTCCGCGGCCCGATGAGCTCGAGCAGGTACTCCTTCGGATCACGACCCGCGAGGGCAGCCAGCTCGTCGGCGAACGCTCCGACCGCGAAGCTATGGTGGATGTTGGAGACCGAGCGCAACCAGCCGATGCGCGTGTGCGCGGGCGCCGGGCAGGCCTCACATCGCAGGTTGGGGACATCGAAGGGCACGGTCGTGCTTCCGAGAGCCATCTCCCCGTCCGTCGGGCGGTCGACGTCCGCCTCGAACGTGGCGGAGATGCTGGGGAACGCCGACCGGTGCAGCCAACCGGTCAGTCGACCGGAGGACTCGAGCGCCGCCTCGATCCGCTGAACGCTCAGTGGGTGGTAGAAGTCGTGGTGAAGGTCGTCCTCGCGGCTCCAGGTCAGGTTGACGGGACGTCCCAGCTGCTGGGAGATCGATACCGCCTCGAGCACGAAGTCGGGCTTTGACTTTCGTCCGAAGGCGCCGCCGAGGAGCGTGACGTGGAGAAGCACCAAATCCTCGGATCGTCCGAGCATCTTGGCGGCCAGGTTCCTGGCCGTCTGCGGATCCTGGACCGGTGCCCAGATCTCGCACCTCTCGTCGGTCACCGACGCCACGCACGCGGGTGGCTCCATGGAGGCGTGGCAGAGGTACGGCACGTAGTACTCGGCCGAGTGGGTCTGAGGCGCGGCGGCGAGCGCGGCGTCCACATCGCCCTCGGAGCGGGCGGCCCGGCCGGGCGCTCTGACCGCCTGCTCGAGCTGCCTCCGATACGAGGCGGAATCGTGCGCCGCGTTCGGTCCGTAATCCCAGTCCACCCTCAGGGCATCCCGGCCCTCGAAGGCCGCCCAGGTGGTCTCTCCCACGACAGCCACACCGCCCAGCGCGGCGAAGCCGGGAGGCGTGGGTCCCGCGGACAGCTCGACGACCGAGACGACGCCGGGCACGGCCAGCGCCCCATCGGCCTCGTACGAGCGAGCGAGCCCGCCCACGACCGGGCAGCGCGCGACGGCCGCGTAGACCATGCCGGGCAGACGGGTATCGGCCCCGTAGACCGCCGCGCCGGTCGTGATGTCGAGATTGTCCACACCGTGGAGCGGGCGGCCGATGTAGCGGAACCGATCCGGCGTCTTGAGCACGACATCCTCGGGCACCGCCAGCCGCCCGGCCGCATCGGCCAATTCACCATAGCCGAGGGCGCGGCCGGTCGCCTCGTGTCTCACCTCGTGCCCTCGACCCACGCATTGCGACGCCGGCACGCCCCACTCGTCTGCAGCCGCCTGCTCCAGCATCCGCCGCGCCGCCGCTCCGGCCTCCCGCAACCGCTGGAAGTCTTCGCGTACGCTTTGGGAGCCACCCGTGTTCTGGTCCCCGAACGCCGGGTCTCCGGGAGCCTGCACCACGGTTACCCTCGACCAGTCGGCCTCCATCTCGTCGGCGACGACCGCCGAGAGGCTCGTCCGCACACCCTGCCCCATCTCCGACCGGGCCACGACGATCTCCACCTCGCCCGAGGTATGAAGGTGCACGAACATGTTCGGAGAGAAGCTCGCGTCGGGTGCCACCGATGAGGCGTCGAGCACAGCGGGGCCGACCCCGCGCCGATCACCACAGGCCGTCGACACTCCCAGCATCAGGCCACCACTCGCGGCCGCCGTGGTGCGGAGGAAGGCTCTCCGCGTCAGCGCGCCCCCCACGACGCCGGTCATGATCCACCTCCACGGCTCGTGGCCGCCAGGCCGGCGGCCGCCCTGATCGCCTCGCGAATGCGCGGATAGGTACCGCAGCGGCAGAGGTTGTCCTGCTGCGCCTCGTCGATCTCCGAGTCGGTGGGGCTCGGATTACGGGCCAGAAAGGCCGCCGCGTTCATGATCTGGCCGGGCATGCAGTAGCCGCACTGCGAGACGTTCAGCTCCCGCCACGCCATCTGGAGCGGATGGCCGCCGTCTTCCGCGAGCCCCTCGATCGTGACGACCGCCCTGCCGGCGGCCGAAGAGATCGGCTCGACGCACGACCGAATCGCCTCGCCGTCCAGGAGCACCGTGCACGACCCGCAAAGAGCCAGGCCGCAACCGAACTTGACGCCCGTCAATCCGAGGACATCTCGCAGAACCCACAGGATCGGCACCTCGGGGGGAACATCGACCTCGCGACGCTCTCCATTGACGGTGACTGTGATCTTTGCCATCCGAACCTCCTTCGCGCCGCGACACGCCGCTCATTCGCCTCCCAGAACCTACCTTCCCCGCCGTCGTTCGAAACCGCAAGAGCGACGTCCCTCCGATTGCCCGCGCGGACGTCCGAGGCTAATACATGACGACGGCCCGTTCCCCTTCACTCCGTAACCCGCACTAACAGGAGGTACCGATGAGGATCCGAGCTGCCGCAGCTTTGCTGTTCGGCCTCACCCTGGCTTGGACGACGTCCCTGACGGCGCAAACGCCGGAGCCGCTGGATCAACTGCTCGAGGATTGGCAGGCCGCCTTCAACGCCGGCCAGTATGCCAAGGTGGCGGCCCTGTACACGCCAGACGCGCGTCGAGCACCACCCGATTCACCCGAGCTCATCAGCGGACACGATGAGATTCTGGCCGGCATGGAGCCGTTGGCGGGCATCACCATCAAGCTCGAGAGTGCCGGCGGCATGCTGGGCGAAAAGCACGGTAACACGTGGGGCAGCTTCGAGCTCTGGGAGGGAGATCAGCTAGTCAACAAGGGCCGCTGGATGAACGTCGTCAAGATGACGGAGGGCGGCTGGAAGATCCACCGCGACATCTGGAACTCGTCGATACCGGACGAGGAAGGCAGCTGAACCCGGTCAGCCCACAGACTCTCTTTCTACCTGTACAGGTGTACAGGTAGAGGCTCGAACGGCGTGAGGCCGGGTGTCCCGTATGGGCTCCCGGCCCACACCCCTCTCAAAGCAGGACCTCCGCCAACGCCGGCAGCACTTCTCCGGTTCGACCCGTCACCTTCACCCGCGCCACGTCATCTCCCCGGGTGTCTCCCAGGTTGACGATGCCTATCGGCAGGTCTTGCTGCTCGGCCTTACGGACGAAGCGAAATCCGGAGAAGACAGTCAAAGAAGAGCCGACCACCAGCAGCACATCGGCTGCCTCGAAGAGCTGCCAAGCTTCCTCGACCCGCTCCTTCGGGACGTTCTCGCCGAAGAAGACGACGGCCGGCTTGAGAACCCCGCCGCAGCGCAGGCACGAAGCTACTCGAAAAGAGCTCTCGACGTCCGCCGAGAGCTCGACATCTCCATCCGGCGCCGATTCGGCAGAGTCGAACGGGGGAGCTTCAGCCGATTCGCTCCAGTCCGGGTTCAGCGCGACCAATCGCCTTTGCAGGGCGTCGCGCCGCTCCGACGCTCCGCAGGCCAGACAGGACACCTCGGCCAGGTTGCCGTGCAACTCCACGACGCGATCGCTTCCGGCCGCTTGGTGAAGGCCGTCCACGTTCTGGGTGACGATCCCCCGCACCAGGCCCGTCTTCTCCATGCACGCGAGCGCCTGGTGGCCGGCGTTGGGGCGGGCCCTGGCAACACGCCGCCAGCCGACCGTACTCCGGGCCCAATATTGACGTCGGGCTGCCGAGTCGCGGATGAACTCCTGGTAAAGGACCGGGCGGCGGACCCGCTTCCGGGAGTGCGGACCCCGATAGTCGGGGATGCCGGACTCGGTGCTGCACCCCGCCCCACTCAGCACGAAGACGCGTTGGCCATCCAGTAGATCGGCCAGCTCACAGAAGGACCGGGTCAGCATGACCCGATACTACCGACTTGCGAACGGGTCGATCCGCCCGCCGATTGGCTCCACCTCGGCGGTGTCGACGACCGAGTATCCCCTGGCGGATCGAGGCGGCATGAGCACGGAACCTCTGTTCAACGACCTGATCGGCGTAATGGCCGTGATCACGATGATCCCCGTCTTCTTCCTCTGGCTGGAGAAGAAGACGCGCTGGAGGATCTTCGATGTCCTGCCCGCCATCATCTGGATCTTTCTCACCCCGATCCTGCTCAGCAACCTGAACGTCATCCCGAAGTCCACGCCGATCTACAGCACCTTCCGGGCGTTCGCCGTCCCGATGTTCATCGTCCTCATGCTTCTCGACATCAATATCCGGGAGACGATGAAGGTCGCCTGGCGGGGAGCCGCCGTGCTGACGATGGGGTCGGTGGGCGTGGTGATCGGCTGCGTCGTCGCGTTCTTCTTCTTCCGGGGATCTCTGCCGCCCGACTCGTGGTCCGGGTTCGGGGCGCTGGCGGGCAGCTGGATCGGCGGTACGGGTAACCTCGCCGCGGTGGCCGAGAGCCTGGACACACCGGAGGCGATGGTGGGAATCGTCGTCATCGTCGACAACTTCGTCTACCTGGCCTACTTCCCGCTCATCCTCAGCTGCAAGCGGTGGGCGGGCGCGTTCAACCGCTGGACGGGCGTCACCCAGGCGGAGATCGACCACATCACCGACGCGGTGGCGAGCGTCGAGAAGAAGACCCACGAGGTCCACTTCAAGGATCTCGTCACCCTGGTGGGATTCGCGTTCACGGCCATCCTCGTCGCCAACACGATCGCCGGCTTCCTGCCGGAGCTGAGGCCGGTCCTCACCGTCAGGACCTGGGCGATCCTCCTCGTGACCACGATAGGAGTGGGGCTCTCCGCGACGCCGCTCAAGAAGGTCCCCGGCACCGAGCCGATGGCCATGATGCTCGTCTACATCTATATGACCATGATCGGCGCCCAGGCCGACCTCTCCCAGCTCGCCGGCGCGCAGTGGTTCATCGCCGCCGGCTTCCTGGCGATCGTGATCCACCTGCTGTTCGTGGTGTTCGGCGCCAAGATCTTCCGGATGGACGTGAGCATGGCCGCGGTCTCCAGCGTCTCGGCGGTGGGAGGCGCGGCGTCAGCGCCCGTGGCGGCCGGCTACCACCGGGAGGAGCTCGTCCCGGTCTCGATCATGCTCGCGCTGATCGGCTATGCCCTTGGCAACTACCTGGGGGTCGCGACCGCCTACCTGAGCAGCCTGCTGCTATAACAGGCTATGGCGGGCCGCCTTCAGGGGCGGTCGCAGAGGGGTGGGCTTTCACGTCTACGTGCGGGCGTGCGCCCTATAGCCCCGCTATCCCGAATCCCAAGATGATCGTGATTCGGAACAGGCTCGCCTCGGCGAGCCTCTGCTCGTCGGGCGGTCGAATGCCAGGCAGGAAATCCAGCGGGTCGAACGGCTCGCTCTGGCCGAAGGAGAGGACCGTCCCGAGCGTGAAGTCCGAGCGCTCGATGGTGAACGTGCTCCCGAGCGACACGTGGTACAGGTCCCACCGCGACACGTTGGCGGCGAACTGACCGCTCCCCTCGGGGGGCTCTTCCAGGCCGGCGTTGAAGTCCGTGCGAAATCCCGCGTAGGCCCCGAGCAGCTCGCTGAACTGGTTCTCGATCCCCACGCCGGCGTTGAAGACGGATTCGAAGCTGATCGTGTCGCCGCTCTGCGGCGCGAGGAACGGCTCCGAGTCGATCACGCCGTACTCGTCGACTCGGTTGAACCATTCGGCCGCCACGTGCGCCCGCGCCCGCTCGCGGTTGAACGTGAAGGCGCCCCCGACGCCGATCGAGAGCGGCGACTTGTAGCGGGCGGACAGCTCCTCCTGCGTAGTGGTCACCAACCCGCCGGGGCTGCCGACACCCGAGATCACGAACGTGCTGTCGAACCCGATGTCACCGCTTCCCCCGAGCGAGACGCTGGGCGAGGTGAGGCTGAGCCCGAGCTGCCAGCGGCCCAGGATCTTGCTCACGCCGGCCTTCCAGAGTAGGCGCCAGGCGGTGTAGCGGAAGTCCCGGTTCTGGATCGCGAGCAGCGCGTCGCCGGCAACGTCGCTCGCCTGAGCGGCGATCTGGAACTCCGTGCGTTGGCTGCGGTTGGCG
>JBDGZR010000031.1:0-21281 GCA_039588495.1 Gemmatimonadota bacterium
GGCACGTCCAGATCGAAGGCGATCCGTGTCTGGTAGCCCTTGCCGGTGCGGCCGATGACCTCGTTGACCTGCAGGTCGTCGCAGCCTCGGATGCAGCGGTCGCACAGGATGCACGCCTGGTGGTCGACGAAGATCACCTTCGACGTGTGGTCGAGCGCACGGCCATCGCCGGCCGGAATCCCGCCGGCGGGCTCGGTCCGCGATCCCGGCGCCTCGCCTGCTTCGCCGCTCCGATGTCGAGCGGGCCAATCCGCACCCAACTCTGCGGCCAGCTCCACCAGGAGGTCTGACCCCGTTTTGGGAAGAACGGACGCGTCGACCGGATACTCCGACAGGAGGAGCTCCACCAGGCCCAGCCGGCAGGTCTCCAGCCGCTCCGAGGCTGTGTGAACCTCCATCCCGTCCTCCGCGCCCCGGACGCAGGCTGCCGTCAGCTTGGGCTCTCCGACCTCCACGAGACACAACCGGCACACGCCGACGGGTTCCAGCCTCGGGTCGTGGCAGAGGACGGGTAGGTCAATGCCCAGGGTCCGCGCCGCTTCCCAGATGGTCGCCCCCGGCAGAACCTGGACCGGCCGCCCATCGATAGTCAGGCTGATCATCTGCTCACCGCTGCCCCGTGTCGCCACGATATCCTGTCCCGACCCTATTCTGGAGCTTCGACGGAGCACCCGGGGACCTCCTCGGGCCAGTGCTCCGCTACCGAGATGAGCGGGTTCAACGCCACGTAACCGAGACCGCAGATCGATGTCTCGCCGAGCAGGAGATTCAGCTTCCGGATCACCGGCCAGTCGAGGGGTGCTCCGCTCTCGACCGTCGCCTCGATCATCTCCGTGGCCTTCTGGGTGGCGAGACGACAAGGAACGCATTTCCCACAGGACTCGTTGCGAAAAAAGCGGACCACGTTGGCCGCGAGTGGCAGCAAGGGCGTGCCCTCGGCCACCACGACGAGCGCACCCGATCCCATCATGCTGCCCCTCTGTTCGATCGTCTCGAAGTCGATCGGGACATCCGCGTGATCGGCGGGGAGAAAGTTGGATGAGGCCCCGCCGGGCGCGAAGGCCTTCAGCGCCCGACCACCCGAGATGCCGCCTGCGAGCTCGATCAGCTCAGCCACGGTCGTTCCCGTCGGGATCTCGTAGACACCCGGTCTCTCCACGTGTCCCGACACCGATATGAACTTAAACCCCGTATGACCGTCCCTCCCGGCCGACTCCCACCAGGAGACCCCACGGCGCAGTATTCCCGGGACGAGAGCCAGCGTCTCCACGTTGTTCATCAGAGTGGGTCGGCCGCGAAGGCCCACCTGGCCCGGGAAAGGCGGTTTGTTCCGCGGCTCGCCGCGCCGATCCTCCAGGGCCTCGAGCAGAGCGGTCTCCTCACCCAGGATGTATCCGCCCGGAGAGACGAAGATCTCTATCTCCAGGTTGAAATCGCTCCCGAGAACGCCGCTTCCGAGCAGCCCGGCGAGCCGGGCCCGATCGAGCTCGGCCTCGAGCGCCGCCTTCGCGCGTCCATACTCGTGCCGGATGTAGATGATGCCCTTCTCCGCCCCCACTACGAAGGCACCGAGAGCGATCCCCTCCACGACGAGGTGGGGAAGCTCCTCCATGATCACGCGATCCTTGAAGGTGCCCGGCTCGCTTTCATCGGCATTGCACACGACGTACTTCGGACGAGCCTCCTCGCCCCGGACCAGCTTCCATTTCAGTCCGGTCGGGAAGCCCGCTCCGCCCATGCCGCGAAGCCCCGATCTCTGCAGCGCGTCGACGATCCGTTCCGCCTCGTCGGTCGACGACGGGGACTCCAGAGCGGCTCGCAGAACACCGTAGCGCTCAGCCTCTCCATATGGATCGCACAGCCGACCCGGCTTCTCACCATTCGGCGCGGGGTCGCCTTCCGGCACGGAGGAGGCAAACGCCGCCGCGTCCTGCAGTTGGCACGGATGCCCATTGACCCTCGCGGCGGGGGCGAGCTCGCAGCAGCCGAGGCAGGAGGCTTCCTCGACGGCCAGACCCTCCTTGCCGGCGAGCTCCTTCCTCAACGTGGCGGCGACATGCTCGGGCCCCGCCAGGTGGCAGCTCATGTCGCGGCAAACCGATATCGTGACGGGAGGTGCCGGCTCGGTCCTGAAGTGGGGATAGAAGGAAACCAGACCTTCCAGCCGGTAGAGCGGAACGCCCAGGCGGGAGCTCAGCTCCCGGAGGCATGTCTCGTCCAGATGACCTCGCTCCGCTTGCAGCCTCTCCAGCTCGCGGATCAGTCGCACCGGTCAGGAATGCTCCCAGTAGCGCGCCTTCCGCGGGCTGACGATCGCGCGGATGCCCCCGGTCGGATCCGGCACGTCACCGATGTGCCTGGGGATCACGTGGATGTGGGCATGAGGCACCGTCTGGCCGGCGGCGAGTCCGTCGTTGATGCCGATCGTGAAGCCCTCCGGCCGGGCGTCCCGAATCAGCAGACCTCGCGCGCGCGCGGTGAGCTCCCAGAGCTCGTCCTGCTCAGGCTGGGAGAGGTGGAAGACGCTCTCGACGTGGTGACGTGGCACGACGAGGAGATGCCCCGCCGCGACCGGGTAGCCGTCTCGGACGACGAGACCGTGCTCTCCCTCGATGCGGATCCGCTCCTCGGGCAGCTCGCAAAACGGACATCCCTGCATGGCCCCGAATCTAAGGGTCGAGAGGATGTGGCACGACCATGGGGCCCGTGCCGGCGCCCCGAGGACGGTTTGAGGACGGTTTCCGGGTTTGGCTACTTGCGGCGGGCCGACCAGTAGGCCCAAGAGAGAGGGCCTCTCACTGGCTTGTCTGGCGGCGGAAGCACGATCTCGGGAAACAACAGGACGCCGGCCTCGCCGCTATTCCCGTCTGGGCTCTCGCCGTGCGTTTCCTGGCGTGGAGCGGTCCCGTTGGCGGACCCGCTGGTTTCGACGTCCCCTATCTCCTGGCCCCCGTTGAGGGACGGCGCCGGCGCCGGCAGGCCGAGTGGCCGCACCGGAGACCGCCTATCGCCTCGAACCCGCACCAGCCAGTTGGCCGCGAGCGGAGAGTGTCCGCGAGCCCGGAGCGCTGCGAGCCGCGGATCCTGCCGTCCGTCGTTTCGCGTTACCTGATGGGCATCGCGGTTCCGTTCCCGCATCGACATTACTTCTACCCCTTACTGCCGTTACTGCCGACTGCCGTTACCGCCGTTACTCGGTCCGACTCTAATTCAGAAGCAGGCGGCCCCTGCGAAACCGAGCCATGGCCGCCGTGACAAGCAGCACATCAAACACGATGAAGACCGCGGCCAGGGCCAGGGCGACCCGCCCTGCTTCACCGAACACGAGCGCCTGGATCAATCCGGCCTTGGTGGCGGCAGGGAGCATCTGAAGCCCGAAGACGGGGAACACGAATGCCACCAAGACGCCAAGACTGAAGGTCTGCTGAGCGTGGCGCACCGTCGGCGAGCGCAGGGAGACGAGCACGCCCAACGCCGCCCCGAAGATGGATGAGAGCAGGGCGAGCGCGGCAACGGTGCCCAGCTGGCTGGTCGTATAGTAGGCGAGCGGGCCGGGCGCCTTGAAGTTGATCGCGATGAGGCTCAGCGGCACGCTCAGGAGCGTCGCCCCCCAAACGTAGGTGACGGCGGCGGCGATCTTCCCCGCCAGAATCGCCCGGTCCGGAAGCCGGGTCGCGAGCAGGCTCCCCAGAGTCCCCCGCTCGCGTTCGCCGGCAAACGTATCGGCGGTCACGGTCGTCATGAGAAAGATCGGGATCCAGATCCAGAACAGCATGACCCAGGGCGCGTCCAGCCAGCTCCTGCCGACCTGATACGGCAGGAAGAGACCGAGCAGGCCGACGAAGAGGACGAGACCGAGCAAGCCGGACTCCCGGCCTTCCGCCGCCGTGAGCTCCCGCCACTCCTTCCAGGTCACCGACGCGACGTCACGGATCATGCGACACCCGCCGAAAGCTCGGAGCCGTCGCGCTCGGGCACGCTCAGCGCGAACGCCTCATCGGCTCGCATCGCGCCGAATCGCCCGCGCGCCACACGTGTCGTCTTCGGCTCGTGATCCTCGGCGCCCAGCACGGAAAGAAAGGCATCCTCGAACGTCGTCTCCCTGATCACCTCTTCCATCTGAACGCCGCAGCCGGCGAGGAGGGTGATGATCGGAGCGACCGAAGATCCGGGGACCAGCCAGACGTGCAGCGACCCTCCCCTCGTCTCCGCACTCTCGACCTCCGGGCGAAGCGCGAGCAGCGTGAAGGCCTCCTCGGTAAATCCAGAGCCTCGCACCACGATCCGGTTCGAGCCGGCCGATGCGCGCAGCTCTTCGGGCGAGCCGCTGGCAAGCAGCTGACCGGATCGGATGATCCCGATCTGATCGCAGACCTTTCCGGCTTCCGGCACGTTGTGGGTGGTGAGGAATACGGTGACGCCCTCTTGAGCGACCAGGTCCACGAGCGAGCGTCTCAACGACTCGGCCGACACCGGATCGAGTCCGGCCGTGGGCTCGTCCAGGAATACCAGGTCGGGTCGGTGGAAGAGGGCGCGCGCCACGGCCAGTTTCCGCTTCATGCCGAAGCTGAGGCGACCCGCCGGTTCCTTTCGCCGATCCCACAGACCGAACTGGCGCAGAAGCTCCTCCGACCGGGCCCGGCGCTCGCGCCGCGGCATGTGCCAGATCCTGCCGTAGAACTCCAGGTTGTCCTGAACTCCGAGCCTCGCGTAGAGCCCCGCCTTGTCGAGCAGCGCTCCGGTGCGGCGGCGAACCTCGTCGATCTCGGTGGCCACGTCGTGGCCGAGAACGGCGGCCCGCCCGGCTGTGGGACGCAGGAGTCCGAGCAGCAGGTGGATCGTCGTCGTCTTGCCGGCCCCGTTGGATCCGAGGAAGCCGAAGATCGAGCCCGCAGGTATCTCCAGCGAGAGTCGATCGAGGGCGCGGAGCGTGGAGTATTCGCGCGTAAGCTCTTCGGTCTGAATCGCATATTGGGTCATCGCGAGAGCAGAATTGCACGAGGCGTACGCGATCGGGCCATTCGGGAAAACGGCGTCGATGACATAAGGTATATACTTATTTCATAAATCATTACACATTTCATCTCACAGTGTACTAGAAGTGTGACGGTGTGGATCGGGGCTGCCGATTGTTGCCGCCGGGCCACATTCCGGGCGCGTAGTTGTCGCGGCCAGCGAGGTCCTGGCGCCGCCGCCGGCTTGCGACACCCCGCCCGCTCGAGTCGCCGTGAGAGTATCTTCCGGTCGCTCCGGCCTCGCGCGCGAAGGCGAGACGGGGGGACAACACCGGGCATCGCACGCCCGCGAGGGCGCGGCCGGCCGAAAACCGATGAGCTACGAAAGGAGCATGACGTGACGGACTCCAGCTCCGGGGTCGCCAACAGTAACACTCGAGTCGTCGTCGGAGAGGAGACCTTCGAGGTCGTGGAGGAGGCTCTCGTCGATCTGTGGTCGGTGGTCAACGACCTTGCGCGCATACGTCCTCCGAAGCCGAAGTACTATCGGGTCACCGTGTTCGGCTCCTCTCGCATGAGGCGGGGCGATCAACTCTTCGAGGACGTGCGATCGCTGGCCGAGCAGCTCTCCTTCATGGGGTGCGACATCGTGACGGGCGGCGGCCCGGGGCTCATGGAGGCCGCCAACGAGGGAGCCAAGCTCGGCGATCCGAGCAATGTCACGCGGTCGTTCGGCCTGCCGATCGAGCTCAGCTCGGAAGAGGAGCCGAACCCGTTCGTCGAGAAGATCTACCGGCATCGCACGTTCTTTTCGCGCCTTCACCACTTCGTTCGCCTCTCGAGCGCGTTCATCGTGGTGCCGGGCGGCCTCGGCACGTTGCTGGAGACGGCGATGATCTGGCAGCTCTGCCAGGTGAAACACGTCTCGGGAATCCCCTTGATTCTGCTGGGCGAGATGTGGGAGGACCTGAGAGTCTGGGCCCACGAGCACATGCTGGGCGGAGAGCGGAACCTCGCCAGCCCGCACGACCTGGACATTCCCTACTGCGCT
Source organism: Gemmatimonadota bacterium (assembly GCA_039588495.1). Lineage (GTDB taxonomy): Bacteria > Gemmatimonadota > Gemmatimonadetes > Palauibacterales > Palauibacteraceae. The sequence continues at coordinate 6,007 of JBDGZR010000031.1, forward strand.
CCCACGGTGAACGACGCCGTGAGATTCATCCGGGAGGACCTGGAACGCTTCAACAGCGAGGACGAATCGGCGAACGGCGGCGGAAGCCCTTGACGATCCGGGTCTTCCGGCGAACCGTCGACTCGATTTCCATTGGACGTCGCTTGTCGCCTCCGTCGAGGGCACCTATGGTCAGTAGCTTGCCGCCCGCGGAGGGCGGAACGTCGCAGCTCTTCAGCAGGAGACGCAGTATGAATCCCAAGACCTTCGGAGTCGCGCTCGCCCTGAGCCTGAGCCTGACGGCGGCCTATCCCGCGCTCGCCCAGGAGTACGACGAGGCGGCGGTTATGGCCGCCTACGAGAAGGCGATGACCCCCGGCGAGCACCACGCGAAGCTCGCGGAGCTCGCGGGCACGTGGGCGATGACCGTGACCCAGTGGATGCAGCCCGGCGCCGAGCCCATGGTCACGACCGCCACCAATACGAGCAAGATGATCATGGGCGGACGGTACATGCTGGACACGGTCGAGGGCTCCGCGATGGGGCAGCCGTTCACGGGAACGGGCTGGACCGGCTACGACAACGTCGATGAGCGCTACGAGGCCACGTGGATCGACAACTTCGGAACCGGCATCTACACGTATCACGGCCAATGGGACGATGAAGTCAACGGCATAGTCATGCACGGTAGTTTCACGGATCCGGTCAGCGGCGAGAAAGTGGAAATGAAGACGGTCACCCGCCTGGAGGGACCGGACAAGATGATCTACACCTCGTACGAGCGAAGGAAGGGCGAAAAGGAAGGCCGAAAGACGCTGGAGATCGTGTCGACTCGGCAATAGGCCGCGCGCCCACGGAGGTCCCGTGAGACCCTGAGAGACGAAGAGGCCCGGGAGGACCGTCCCGGGCCTCTTCGACATCTCCGAAGCACCTGCGCAACATTTTCAAACCGCCTCCAAACCCCCCATCTCCTCCCCCGGTCCCTTCCAACCATCCGCGGCGCCCGAGTGTCCTATTCGTGCGGCCTCGAGCCCGAGGGCCGGGCCAGGTCGGTAGAGGAGGCCGAGTCGACGCGCGTGTAAAAGGGGCAGGGATGGGGCGGATGGGCTGGACGAAGTGCTCTTAGCACATTCAAACAGGCAGCACCCTCCAGGCAGGGCCTTCGCGCGAGCCATCGCCGGGTGCGTGGTCTGTGTGCTCTCGCTGGCCGGCCCGGACCTTCTCGCCGACCCTCCCGATCCCGACCCTTCCGATCCAGACCCGGACCCTGAGAACGCGCCGCCGAAGAGGATCGAAGCCAGCCTCGTCCTGCAAGGGCCCGGCATCGATGGCGTCCTGGATGAGCAGGTGTGGCAGGACGCGGTCTTCATCTCCGACTTCATGCAGAAGGAGCCGAACGAGGGCGAGCCCGCAACGCAGCTCACCGAGATCGCCATCGCATACGACGGCAACGCCATCTACATCGGCGCCCGGATGCACAGCTCCGACCCGCAGGCGATCGAAGCGCTGATGACCAGGCGCGATGACGCCGGCACGGCCGATCGGTTGATCGTCTCCTTCGACACGTACCTGGACCGACGTACCGCGTACAGCTTCGGGGTCACGGCGGCCGGCGTCCGCCTGGATTGGTACCATCCGGAGGACAACGAATTCAATCGAGACCAGACCTACGATCCGATCTGGAACGCCGCTGCGCGGGTCACCGAGGACGGATGGACGGCGGAGATGCGGATTCCCTTCTCCCAGCTGCGCTTCAACGGCGGCGCCGAGCAGGTCTGGGGGATGAACGTCAACCGGTTCATTCCAGCGACCAACGAGGACGTCTTCTGGATCTACGTGCCGAAGGATGAGTCCGGCTGGTCATCCCATTTTGGCGAGCTGCACGGCATCCAGAACATCGGCTCTCCGAAACGAATCGAGTTCCTGCCCTACGTGGCCAGCCAGGCGACCTTCACGAGCTCTTCCCTGTTGGAGGCCGCCGACCCGTTCCATGGCGCCACGGACCTGGACGCGCGCTTCGGGTTCGATTACTCGATGGGCCTGGGTTCGAGCCTGTCCCTGGACGCCACCGTGAATCCGGACTTCGGCCAGCTCGAGGCAGACCCGGCCGTCGTCAACCTGAGCGCCTTCGAGACCTTCTTCCCAGAGCGACGGCCCTTCTTCACCGAGAGCCGGCAATCCCTGATGGGCAACGGCCCCGACTACTTCTACTCGAGGCGCATCGGGGCCGCACCCCACGGCGATGTGGAGGGCGACTACACCGTGCTGCCGAACGTCACGACGATCCTGGGGGCCGCCAAGGTCACGGGTCGGCTCTCCTCGGGACTCTCCATCGGTGCGCTCGGTGCGCTGACCGACCGCGAATACGGGCAGACGTTCGACCTCGAGAGCGGTGAGTTCGGCAGGCAGAAGGTGGAGCCGATGACGAGCTACGGCGTCCTCAGGCTCGAGCAGGAATTCGGCGCCGACGCTTCGACCGCCGGCATCATGTTCACGGGAGTGCGCCGAAGCCTTGGAACCGATTCGCTGGCGAATATCCTGGTCAGGCAGGCGTACGCCGGGGGCGTCGATTGGAACAAGCGCTTCAGCAGCGGAGGCTACGAGCTGCTGGGCCACGTCGGCTTCAGTCACGTGGCTGGAGACTCCACGGCCCTGGAAGAGCTCCAGAGAAGCAGCACGCACTACTTCCAGCGACCTGACCAGGACCACGTGACCCTGGACCCGACCCGGAGGTCGCTTTCCGGCTGGACGGCCTCTCTTCGGGCCGAGAAGCTGAGCGGTAACTGGCGCTGGGATGCCGGGACGTACCTCGAATCCCCGGGCTTTCAGATCAACGACGCCGGCCGCCAGAATCAAGCGGATTTCGTCGAAGGATGGGCAGGTCTCTGGTACAAGCATACCGAACCGGGGAGTGTGCTCCGGGACTGGCGAGGGGGCGTGTGGACGAACCAGCGCTGGAACTTCGGCGGCGTCCGTCAGAACTCCAATTTCGGCGGATGGGGCCGCGTGACATGGAAGAACTTCTGGTGGACGTGGTTCAACGTGAACTCCGGCATCCGCTCCCAGAGCCAATCGCAGACGCGAGGCGGTCCTCTGATGCAGAGGCCGCAGTGGTGGCGAGTCTCGGCTGGTCTCGGGGGCAACCGCGCCAACTCGACCAACTGGGGCCTCCAGCTCCGTCACGGCGGGGATGAGCTCGGAGGCTATCTCTACTGGGGAGAGGCGGAATTCAGCGTGCGGCCCAACGACCGGATCATCATCGGCGTGGAGCCCCGCTACGTCCGGCGCTCAGACCCGAGGCAGTACCTGACGACCGAGAGCGGGGGGAGCGAAGTTACCTACGGCGAACGCTACGTCTTCGGCCTCATCGAGAGAAGCGAGCTCGCGGCGCCTCTCCGCATCAACTACTCCTTCACGCCCGACCTCAGCCTGGAGGTCTACGCCGAGCCCTTCGCCTCCAGCGGGCTCTACTCGGAGATCGGGGAGCTCGCCGCGCCCGAGACCTTCGATCTGCGGCTGTACGGCACGGACGGCACGACGATCGAGCGCGACGAGGACGGCGACTACCGTATCACGGACGGTGAGGACGGGTTCACGATCGACAATCCGGACTTCAACAGCCTTTCGTTCCGGAGCAATCTCGTGCTGCGGTGGGAGTGGCGGCCCGGGTCGACCCTGTTCGTCGTGTGGCAGACGAACCGTTCGGACTACCTGGACGACGGGACGCCGGTGAACCCGGGCTCGCTATTCGATGCGTTCAGCTCTCCCGGCGACAACGTGCTATCGGTGAAGCTCACCTACTGGCTGCCCTTCGACTGAGCTGGGCTGGAGGCGGGAGCGACCATGATTGGAAAGGCCCGGGCCGAGAAGCCCGGGCCTTTTCGCGCCCTCGTGTCGTGTGGCCGGTCTTGCCGTCGGCCCCTAGAGCGTCCGGGCCGGAGGCAACGGGGCCGCCGGAGCAGCCGGCGCACTCCCCACCTCGCCGGGAACCATCGGTGCGAGCGGCGCCAGCGCGCCGTGCGGCAGGACGTGCGGAGCCGACGGTACGGCAGGCAGCACGAAGGCCTCTACGTGCGGGGCCACCGCAGCGTGCGGTAGCACGTGGACTTCGCCGTCGTCCGAATGCCACTGGAAGGAGTGGGGTCCACCCTCGGGGGCGACGAGCATGTTCTCGCAGTCGCCCTCGGCGGGCTCCTCGAGCGTCACGGTGAAGCTGCGACGCTGGCCGTCCCTGATGACCGTCACCTCTGTTGGACCGGCCTCGGCGGAACGAACCGCGCGAGCCACGTCACCCGGACCGTCCACCGACTCGGCGCCGACGCCGACGATCACGTCCCCCGCCTTGATCCCGGCGGCGGCCGCCGGCGAATCCTCCGTCACGGAGGTGATGAGAGCTCCGTCACCACCCTCGATCCCGAAGTAGTCGCCGAGCTGATCGGTCAGGTCCTGCAGCCGCACGCCCATCCGCCCACGTCCGCCGCGCACGATCACCACCCGGCGACCGCCGCCCTCACCCTCCTCGTCGACCTCGACCTCCACCATGCACTCGAGCGTGCGCTCCCGAACCGAACGCATGTGTTCGCGAGCCTCGCGCATCTCATCCTCGGATAGGCGCATCTTCTCTCGCATCGCCCGCAACTCTTCCTCGGATAGGCGCATCTCGTCGCGGGACTCACGGAGGTGCTCACGCAGCTCCTCCATGCGTTCCCGAATCTCCGGTCCGATCGCGTAGGCCAACGTTCTCGCCGCCGCGGAGCGCTCGCCGAGCTCGACGGCGATCGTCCGCTGCGATCCGCCGCGGAAGACGCCGAGGCTCACGCTCCGGCCGGGGGGCGTCTCGCGTACGAAGCGGGAGAGCATCGCCACGCTCTCCACACGCTCGCCGTTCCAGGTCGCGATGACGTCACCTTCCTGCAGACCGGCCGCCGCGGCCGGGCTCTCTTCGCTCACTCCTTCGATCAGCGCGCCGAACTCGTCCCGCAGGCCGAGGCTGGACACGTCCTCCGTCGACACGTCGCGGAGTGATACGCCCAGATACGCTCCGGAGCCGGCCACCTGCGCACGCACGATCCGCTCGTGCACCCGCGCCTCCTCCCGCGCCTCTTCCCGTGCCTCGGTCTCGGCCCGCTGCCTCGCCTCGGCCCGCTCCTGCTCCTCACCTGGTTCCTGCGCCTGCACGCCGTACGGCGCGCCCAGCAGGAAGAACGATCCGAGTACTGCTGCAATCTGAAGCCGCATCATCACTTCTGTCTCCGTTGAGGGTCTATGCCGAACATGTATGGATATCGACGATCATGGCGGCCATGGGCGAGCGACCGTCCCCGCGCTCCGCACGCCCCATCATCCCGGCCGTCGCATGATGGACAGCTGGAGCGCTGCGACCGTTGTCCGGACAACCCCGGGGTACCGCCTCAGGAGATCCGGTAACGGAGCGAGCCCCGCGGCTCGCCCGGGGGACGGATCACGCTCAGGGCTCCCGGCTCGACCTCGTAGGCGACCGGGCCCGACCCCGCCGGCTCCCCGTCGATCGTCACGGGCATGGGACCATCCGCCTCCACGTGCACGCACCGAGACCGGCGGTGAATGACGTGACGGCTTCGATGATGGCGACCCATCAGCACGCGGGGAACGAGGCCGAACAGCCGCACGGCGGAGAGAGCAGGCAGCACCATCACATCGAGGAGCCCGTCATCGAGCTCTGCCAGAGGCGCGACCGGAATCCCCCCACCCAGGAACTTGCCGTTCGCCACCACGACGTTCGCCAGGTCCAACGTCATAAGCTCATCGTCTAGCGTGATCTCGGCGCGGAAGGTCGCGGCGGAGGCAACGTTGTCGAGGGCCATGCGCAGGTAGGCGGGGGAGCCCCAAGTCCGCTTGAGCTCCTGGTCGAGGCCCGCGGCGACATCTCCGCCCAGACCGGCGATCGAGCTGATCACCATCCTGGCCGGCCTCGCGGGATGCACACGGACGAGGTCCATCGGCCTCGCTCGACCGGTGATGAGGACCTCCGCAGCGCGATCGAGGTCGAGCGGGAGCCCCAGCGAGCGCGCCAGATCGTTCCCCGTGCCGAACGGTAGTATGCCCAGCGACGTGCCCTCGGGCGCCGACGCCAGTCCGGAAGCGACCTCGCTCACGGTCCCGTCGCCACCCGCGGCGACGAAGAAGCGCATGCCGGTCGCCAACCCTTCGCGAGCCAGCTCGCGCGCGTGGCCGGGTCCGTTGGTCCAGCGGACCTCGATCTCCGAGATCGGGGCGAGCAGCATCTCGATCAGAGGTGCCGATACATCACGCACGGAGCCGGGGTTCGCGATCACCAGGACCGGCATCGACGATCGAGCGGTCGAGAGTGCCAGTATTCAGCCTCCTGCCGGGTCGTTCGGTCCACACCACTCACAGCTATCTTCAAACGGTGTCGTTCGAGAAGGTAGCGACAGGGGGAGCACATCTTCCAACCATCCATGGACTAACACCGTCTTATCGTGCGAGAAAAGAAAACACCAAGAGAGAGATCGAAGCTGATCGAACACGCGTTGGTGCCGGACACGGATCTGGATTCCCAGGATGCCGCTCTCGCCGCGGAGGGAGATTCCGGAGCGTTCGAGCGACTCTACCGGCGTCACGTGGCCAGGATACACGGCCTGGCGCGAAGGATGGCGGGTCCGGATGACGCCGACGAACTGACGCAGGACGCGTTCGTTCGAGCCTGGCAGAAGATCGCGCAGTTCCGCGGCGAGGCGGCGTTCGGTTCCTGGCTCTACCGCGTAGCGATCAGCGTGATTCTCGGGCACCGTCGGCGCCTCGCCATTCACCGGGAGCGCATGGCACCCGAGGAATGGAATCGAGAGGGTCGACCGTCGCACGAGAGGAGCTCGGAGATCGGGATGGATTTCGACACAGCGATCGAGCGTTTGCCCGCCCGGGCCCGACGCGTGTTCGTCCTGCACGACGTGGAGGGATACAAGCACCACGAGATCGCCCGGATGCTGAAGATCACCGCCGGAACGTCGAAGTCGCAGCTGCACAGGGCGCGGATGCTCCTGCGCGCGACTCTGGCTTGAGCGCCCCCAGTACGGGTGCTCCGGCGAAACCGAGAAGGATGGCATGGAGATGAGCGACAACGCCGATACCTGGCGAGACCGGTTGTCCGAATACCTCGACGAAGCGCTCGAGGGCTCGGAGCGATCCGAGCTCGAAGAGCACCTGGAGGGGTGCGAGGAGTGCCGGGAGACGCTCGCTGAGCTCCGGCAGGTCGTCGCGCGCGCCGGAAAGCTCGTCGACGCGCCGCCCGCGCGCGACCTCTGGCCGGAAATCGCCTACCGGATTCGCGAGACCGAGGAAGGCGAGCGCCACGAGTCGAGAGCGGGAACCGCAAAGGCCGGATCGTCGCTCACCGGACGCCGCGGCAGGAGCTTCACCTTCAGCGTGCCCCAGCTCGCGGCTGCGGCCGTCACCCTCATCGCCCTGTCATCGGGAATCGCCTGGCAGATCGCCGGCGGATTCTCGGCGCGACAGGCCGAACCGGCTGCTCCGGTCGCACAGGCGCCGGCGCAGACCGATCTGCTGTTGGCTTCGCGGATCGCCAACAACGACTACGAATCGGCGATCGCGCAGCTCGAGCGCGTGCTGGATGTCGGACGAGAGAGGCTCGACACGGCTACGGTGCGCAAAGTGGAGGAGAAGCTGGCGCTGATCGACAAGGCGATCGACGAGGCGCGGCAGGCTCTCTCCGCAGATCCATCCAACGCCTACCTCAACCGGTATCTGGCCGGGACCATGCGGCGGAAGCTCGACCTTCTGCGTCGCACCGCCGCGCTGACTGAATTGTGATTTCTTGTGATCGCGTGAACCACACGACGACGAAGAGGGGATAGGACTGTGAACGCAACGATACTGGCGGCCGCCCTGAGCACGCTGATGAGTGTCCCGCAAGAGACGGATACCCTGATCGCGGTGCCTGGTGACGTCCGCATCACGGTAGAGCAGGTCGCTGGGGACATCACCGTCACCACCTGGAGCCAGAATCAGGTACGGGTGGTGGCGGACCACGGCTCCGACGACACGATCGACTACGAGCTCGACGGCAACGAGCTCTCCATCAGCGCCCACTCGAACACCGGCATGGCGATCGTGGACTTCGAGCTCACGGTCCCGGTGTCCGCTGCGGTGGAAATCTCCGCACCGTTCGCGGACGTGCGGATCACCGGCACGCAGGGGAACATCTCCGTGCAGACGGTGGAGGGCGACATCCACGTGGAGGGTGGTCGTGGACAGGTCGACGTGCACGCCGTGGACGGAGACGTCATGGTCTTCAGCTCCGAAGCGACCGTGCAGGCCGCGTCGGTGGACGGTGACGTGAGGCTCACCGACGTCTCCGGCGGCATCGAGGCACAGACCGTGGACGGAGATGTCATCCTGAAGGATGCGGCGTCCGACAACGTGCAGGCGGCGACTGTGGATGGTGACATCATGTGGGACGGGGATGTCCGGGACGGCGGACATTACAGCTTCGTGACGCACGACGGCGACGTCGTCGTCGGCGTACAGCCTGGAGCGAACGCCAAGGTCTCCGTCGCGAGCTTCGACGCCGACTTCGAGATCGACTTCGAGGTCAGCCTCGAGCCCGGCGAGCAGGAATCAAAGCGGTTCAGCTTCGTCCTGGGAAGCGGAAGCGCGCGCATGGAGCTCGAGTCGTTCGACGGCTCCATTCACCTGACGCGGCGAGGCTACCTCGCCGAGGAGTAGCGGTAGCCCGGAATGGAACGGTCGCCCGTCAACCGACAAACGAATGAACCTGAGGTGAGGCACGTGTTTGAATGGAGGATGAACAACCCGATCGCCGTATCGCTCGCGGCCGGACTCACCGGCCTGGCGCTGTGGAGTGGGGCGGCGACCGCGCCGTCACCCACCGCCGGACCGGATGCGGCAGCCCCAATCCTCGTCCAGGAGAGCGGGGAGTTTCGTTGGAGCGGCGCCATGGAGGCGGGCACCACCCTCGAGATCAAGGGCGTCAACGGCGACGTGACGGCCGAGGGCATCTCCGGCGGTCAAGCCGAGGTCGTGGCCGTCAAGAAGGGCAAGGACGACGACCCCTCGGAGGTCCGGATCGAGGTGGTGGAGCATGCCGGCGGCGTGACGATCTGCGCCTTGCATCCGAGGAAGCCGGGCAAGGAGCCCTACGAGTGCGCCCCGGGGAAGAGCGGCAAGATCGGGGCGGAGGACAACGACGTGTCGGTGAAGTTCACGGTGCGCGTGCCTAACGGCGTAAACCTCTCCGCCCAGACGGTGAACGGCGGCATCGAGGCCATGTCGATCGACGGCGACGTCCACGCCAACACCGTCAACGGCGACGTCAAGGTGTCAGCCACCGGCACGGCGGAGGGTCAGACCGTCAACGGCTCCGTCTCGGTCTCGATGGGCCGCGCTGAGGGCCCCCTCAGCTTCCAGACGGTCAACGGCAGCATCACGGTCGAGCTCCCCGGAGACGCGGCCGCCGACGTCGCGGCCCAGACCGTCAACGGCTCGATCAACACCGACTTCCCGATCACCGTGCAGGGACGCTTCGGCATGCGGAGCGCCAAGGGCACGATCGGAGGCGGCGGGCCGGACCTCTCGCTCCAGACCGTGAACGGAAGCATCAATCTGAAGAGGGCGAGCGGCTGAAGCTCAGTCTCGGGGAACGACGGCGATCGCCCGTAGCGGGCCGCCCGTTCCGCCTTCGATCTTCATCGGCAACGCGATCACGACGAATCCGGTCTCGGGAAGCTCTCCCAGGTTGGTGAGGTTCTCGAGACCGGGCACATCGGCTTCCGCCGCCACTCTGTGCACGACGAAATCCGCCGAGGCCCCGAAGTCTATGGAAGCCGCGTCCACTCCCAGCACGGCCACTTCCCTCTCGAGAACGAGTAGCCGGGCAGCATCCTCGCCGTAGCTCGGAAAGTGCAGGTTGCCAGCGTCGCCCGGCGTGTCGTCACCCAGGTAAGAGGCCCGCTCTGGCCAGAATCCGTCCCAGCCGGTGCGCAGCAGAACGATCGTTCCGGGGCGGATCCGACCGTGGCGAGCCTCGAAAGCCAGCACGTCCTCCCGTGTGAGACGATAGTCGGCATCCCGCGCAGCCCGTTCCGAGACGTCGATGACCACACCCGGTCCGACCAGCTGGTCGAGCGGAATCTGGTCCGCGGTTCGTTTTCCCTCCCCGAAGTGGATCGGGGCATCCAGATGGGTGCCGCCGTGCTCCGGCGTCGCCAAGCTCGCGGCTGCGTAGAAGTAGCCGGCGCCCGTTCGGCCCCACGCCAGCGTGTCGAGCTCGAAGGCCGACGGCGAGGTAGGCCAGTACACGGTCCGCTCGTTGAAGGGATGCGTGAGGTCGACCAGACGCGACGAGCCCAGGTCCAGCGACTGAGCGGACGCCAGCGCCGGGATGAGGCACACTCCGGCGGCCGGGAGCAGGAGGAGCCATCTCGAGAATCGATTGACGAACATGTGATCACCTCGGCGGTATGGCGTGCGCGACCAGAGGGTGGATCTTACCGTGACAGCCTCGTACCGACGAGAACCGCAGGTGGAGACGGGTAGAGATCGCGGGGAGCGTGGAAGGATGACGAAGGAGGCCCGGGGCACGATAGCCGTGTTCGGCTCGGCCGTAGGCTACAGCACCCTTCCGATCCTCGCCAAGCTCGCCCTCGCCGAGGGCGTCCGGGTGCTGCCGATGGTCGCCTGGCGGTTCCTGGTGGCGACGGCGGCGCTTTGGCTGCTCATCGCTCTGACCCGGAGACATGTCCCACCTCGGACGCGTTGGCCTTCCCTGCTCGCGCTGGGGGTCCTTTACGCCGTGAACGCGACGGCCTACCTCGCCGCACTACAGTTTGTCTCCGCCTCGCTCGCCTCGCTCGTGTTCTTCACTTATCCGGCGGTCGTGATCGTGCTTGCCGCCGTCTTTCTCGGTGAACGGCTGAGTCGACCACGAGTGCTGGCCACCTTGATCGCGATCTCCGGGTGCGCCTTGATCGTGGGCTTCGATGGGCGCCGAGCGGACACGCTCGGCCTCCTGCTGATCTTGATCGCCGTGGCTTTCGTAGCGATCTACATCCTCTGGGGGAAGACGCTCCTGCAAGACGCGCCGGCCCATGGAGCGGCCGCCGTCAGCCTCCTGGCAACCGGCATCGTCGCGGCGCTGGCCGCGGTCCTTTTCGGAGGTCTGGCGCTAGGCGGTGGGCCTCGTGGAGCCCTGCTGGTAGGTCTGATGGGTGTGATCTCCACGGCCGTCCCGGTCACGCTGCTGCTCGTCGGCATCCGGGACATCGGGCCCGGCCAGGCGGCCGTGTACGCAACCGTGGAGCCCTTCCTTACGGTTCTTCTGGCCTCGCTCCTCCTCGGAGAGAGAATCTCGATCCTGCAATATGCCGGCGGGGTCGTCCTGTTGAGCGGCGTCCTGTGGCTGCGGCTGCAGCGGCCGCGTCTGCCGCCGGCCGCCGTAGAGTAGGCGTACGGCAGCGCTGGACGGCCGCCAAAGCTCGGGCTCAGGCCCGGGAAGGCTCCTCCTCGATCTCCGCCGTCCAGCTGACCTCGACCGCACCGCGCAGCGTCGCCGCCGTCGGACACTTGGACTGGTGGAGCTCCAGAGCCCAGTCGATCACGTCCCGCGTGCCTTCCGAGATGCGCAACCGGTATTCGATCTCGATCCGGGTAAGGACCGGGGTCCGGTCCACGATCTCGTTGAAGCCCGTGACGGTCGCGATCATCGCCTCCGGGTCGAGCCTGACCTCGCGCGCCTCCAGCGCGCCGTTGAGAGTTCCCAGCATTCACCCGCCGGTGAGAGCCACCATATAGTCGACGGGGAGCGGCTGATCCTGAGCCTCGATCCGGTAGTGTTCCTTGATCGGGCCGTGAACGCCCATGTCGAACTCGGTCCCGGTTTCGAGCCGGGCCCTTCGATGCACACCCTCGACCTTCCACACCTGCGCGCGAGAGACATAGAACGGTTCGGTCACACCCTCCTCCTCGTTTCGACTCCGGAACAGTGTGCGGCCTGGCCGGGAATCCTGCCAGAGCGGCTGCAACCCGAGCATCTCTCCCTTGCTGGCCCTTCGAGTCGAGACCTAGCTTCGCAGCGATCCACACACCCGATTCCACGAATGCGAGAGGTCCCATATGCGCTCAGCGCTGAAGATCATCCCGGTCGTCCTCTTCCTCTTCTACACGGCCTGCACCGCGGGCGATCTCCCGGATGCGGGCGGTCATGGGGAAACCGATGCCGCCTCCGGCTCGGAGGCACTGTCGGCCCTCGCCGAGCGGTACTGGGAGTGGCACCTGGAGACGAGTCCCAGATCGGCCACCAACCTCGGCGACCGCCGATACGACGACCGCCTCGCCGACATCACGCCGGCGGGCCGAGAGAGGCGTTACGAAGCGATCGAGGGGTTCCTCGCCGAGCTCAGGGGGATCGGGCGCGAGAGCCTGGTCGGACAGGATCTGATCAGCTACCTGGCCCTCGAGGAAGAGCTGCAGGATGATCTCGACCGTCGCGTCTGCCGGCTCGCCGAGTGGCGCGTGGACCACCGCAGCGGACCCCAGGTGAGCCTACTGAATATCGCGGACATCCAGCGCGTCGAGACGCCCTCCGACGGCGAGAAGATGGTCAGGCGGTGGCGCGCGATGGGGCCCTACGTGGACGCCTACATCGAGAACCTCCGTCTGGGTCTCGCTGATGGCCTGGTCTCCAACCGGCTCTCCGTCGAGTACGCGATCGAGCAGCTTCGGATGCAGCTGGAGAAGCCCGACGCCGAATGGCCGCTCGCCGAGCCCGCGGCGGCGATGCGGGAGGGATGGTCGGACGAGGAGCACGAGGCATTCGGAAGCGCGCTGCTGGCGGCCATCGGCGAGAGCGTGCGGCCAGCCTTCGAGCGTCTGCTGGGTTTCTTCGAGAAAGAGCTTCTGCCGGCAGGCCGGACGGGAGATCAAGTCGGAATGGTCGGCCTGGCGGGCGGTGAAGAATGCTACCGGATCCTCCGGCACTCATACACGACGCTCGGCCTGACAGCGGAGGAGATCCACGAGATCGGCCTCCAGGAGAACGCTCGGATCCGTGCCGAGATGACCACGCTCGGCGAGCCGGTGTTCGGCACCTCGGACGTGAGCGAGATCCAGCGCAGGCTCCGCACCGATCCGACCCTTCATTTCACGACGGCCGAGGAGGTGAAGGCGAAAGCCGAAGAGGCCACGGCACGCGCACAGGCTGCGATTCCCGACTGGTTCGGACGCCTTCCGGAGGCTCCCATCGTGGTGGAGGAGATTCCCGAGTACGAGGCGCCCTTCACGACGATCGCCTACTACCGGAGGCCGGCCGCGGATGGAACGAGACCGGGTACGTACTTCATCAACACGTACGCTCCGGAGACCCGACCCAGGTACGACGCCGAGGTCCTCGCGTACCACGAGGGGATTCCCGGCCACCACCTCCAGCTGGCGATCGCACAGGAACTGACGGAGATCCCCGAGTTCCGGAAGTACCAGGGCGCCACGGCGTTCGTCGAGGGGTGGGCGCTCTACACAGAGCGACTGGCCGATGAGATGGGCCTATACACCGACGATCGGGACCGGCTCGGCGTTCTCTCGTTCGACGCCTGGCGCGCCAGCCGGCTGGTCGTGGATACCGGCATTCACGCCTTCGGCTGGACGCGAGAGCAAGCGATCGAGTACATGCTCGAGAACACACTGCTAGCCGAGAACAACGTGGAGAACGAAGTGGATCGGTATATCTCGTGGCCCGGCCAGGCTCTGGCCTACAAGCTCGGGCAGCGGGAGATCCTGCGGCTGAGAGACCAGGCCAAGGAGGTTTTGGGCCCGGATTTCGAGGTCAAGGCATTCCACGATCGGGTCCTGGAGAACGGCGCCGTGAGCCTCGCCGTGCTGGCGACCGTCATCGAGGAGTGGCTGGCGGAGGAAGCCGCCGGCAGCTAACCGTCAGCGCGGCTCGACACAACAAAAAGGGGCGGCGCCGACTCCGGCCCCGCCCCTTCAGATCCGCGCTCTCGACGGCTCAGTCCAGAGGGTCTTCCGCCGCGCCGGGATCCACCTCGGCACTTTTGCGGCGCTGGCGCGCCCGGGCAGCCGCCCAACTCGCCAGGCCGATTCCCATCAGCGTGGTGCTAACGGGCTCGGGAACCTCGGACATCGGGGGACCACCACCGCCGTCATCCGTCGGCCAGCCATCATCGCCGCCGTCGTCGCCGCCGTCACTCCCGTCGTCATCGCCGCCGTCGCTCCCGCCATCATCGCCGCCGTCGCTCCCGCCATCATCGCCGCCGTCGCTCCCGCCGTCGTCGCCGCCATCGCTCCCGCCATCGTCGCCGCCATCGCTCCCGCCATCATCGTCGCCGTCGTCGTCTCCATCAATAGTACGGGTGTCTCCACCGCCGTCACTCCCACCGTCACTCCCGCCGTCGGAGCTGCCGCTTCCGTCGTCGGTGCCGCCGCCCGTGGTGCCGCCGCCGGTCCCGCCGGCGGTGCCGTCGTCGCCGCCATCGAGACCGCCGGCGGTGCCGCCGGTAGGCTCAGGCGGGCTATCGCCGCCGCCGGCGAGGATGCCGATGACCGGAGGAATGGGCAGAAGGAAGGTGATCGGATTCAGCAGACTGCCGGTCGCACCCGCGGGAAGTAAGGCAGCGCAAGGAACCACGTCGGAGGAGTCGTCCTCGGCAACGGCCCGTTGCTCCAGAGAGCGCTCCTCGTCGTCATCATCGTCCGGGACGCACGGATCGATATCGTCCTCTTCTTCGACCTCGGCGGTCGTATCGCTCACGGCCAGCCACCGGTCCGTGACGTCGACGCACCCGGGCGTGTCGGCCGATGCGCATACGCCACCGGTCGTGCTCGACAGAACTCTCAACCCGGCCAACGCCGGCCCACTCGCCAGAACTCCGGTCGGAGCCGATATGCGCTCGGCGTCGATCGGCTGAGCCGCGGATGTCTCTGAGCCGGAACTCCAGGCTGACGAGGAACGGAAGCCGCGCGGGGCCGTCGGACGCTTCCGTTCAGATGCAGCTCGCGGGAAGCCACCGTTGGGCACGTGGATCATGAGCTGGTCGTCCGAGACGGCCACCTCGACGCTGGAGCAGGCGTCCGCCCAGCTCGGGACGCACGCGAGCTCCTGTGCCCCGGCCTCTACCGGCGCGAGGTACTCGTTCGCCGCGTAGACCATGCCGGTCGCGACGGCCGCACTCAGGAAGAGAAAGGCGACGACCGCCCACTTTGATACCGGAGGGGGCTTCGAATCCTTCGTTTGGACTGCCATGAGCGGG
>JBDGZR010000032.1:0-20909 GCA_039588495.1 Gemmatimonadota bacterium
TGCTGCCGATAACGGACGAACGCATGACGCGTTTTTGGATCACCCTGGAGCAGGGAGTAGCGCTTGTGCTCGACCGCCTCCGCGAGATGCGCGGTGGCGAGGTCTTCGTTCCGAAGATACCGAGCATGAAAGTGATAGACCTGGCGCGGGTGGTTGCCCCAGCGGCGACGATAGAATTCGTCGGCATCCGGCCCGGTGAGAAGCTGCACGAGGAGCTTATCAGCGTTCACGATGCGAGGCGCACGGTAGATGCCGGCGACTTCTACGTTATCCAGCCGGACATGGAGTGGTGGACGCCGCAGGAGTATCCAGGACAGGCGGTGTCATCCGATTTCTGCTACACGAGCGATCGCAACACCGAGTGGTTGGACGAGGAATCGTTGGGAGACCTGCTTGAGAATGTCTGATTCGTTCGTCCCCTACAGCCGACAGTGGGTGGATGAAGAGGATGTGCGCGCTGTCTCGGAGGTCTTGAGAGGCGACTACATAACCACGGGCCCGGCCGTGCTACGCTTCGAGGAAGCGCTGGCTTCAGCCACCGGGGCCGACGGGGTGCGCGCTCTCAGCTCGGGCACCGCCGCCCTGCACGCCGCGTATTTTGCTCTTGGCCTCGGTCCTGGCGATGAGGTCATCACGAGCCCGCTGACCTTCGCCGCCACGGCCAACGCTGCCCTTTACCTGGGCGCGAGCGTTCGCTTCGTCGATGTCCGTGAGGACACGGGGAACCTTGATCCCGAGCTCATCGCGTCCGCGATTTCGGATCGCACCCGCGTCATCACGGCCGTTGATTACGCAGGTCATCCCGCCGACTACGATGCCATCCACCAAGTCGCAGAGGGACGTGACATACGCATTCTCTCCGACGCGGCACATTCGTTGGGTGCGACCTACGAGGGGCG
Organism: Gemmatimonadota bacterium; assembly: GCA_039588495.1. Classification (GTDB taxonomy): domain Bacteria; phylum Gemmatimonadota; class Gemmatimonadetes; order Palauibacterales; family Palauibacteraceae. Next base: position 900 of record JBDGZR010000032.1, read on the forward strand.
AAGAGTCGGCGGTCTGGCGGACCTGTCAGTCGCAAGCTTTCATCCCGTCAAGATCATCACAACGGCAGAGGGCGGGGCAGTGCTCGGTTCAAATCAACAGCTCATCCAGCGCGTCGAGCGATTCCGTGATCATGGCATCAACCGAGTGAATCGCGACGGGGGGGGATCTGAAGGTGCCTGGTACTATGAAATGGAGGAATTGGGCTTCAACTACAGGCTTTCCGACATACACTGCGCGCTCGGCTTAAGCCAGATCCAGCGGCTGAAACACTTTGTCAGGCGGCGGCGCGAGATCGCGGCTGCTTACAGTTCGTCCTTGTCGGACGTGGCCGGGTTGGTCCTTCCTACTGTTCGCTCGGCCGTGGAGCCGGCGTGGCACCTGTACGTACTTCGCACGGTGGATGCCGGTCGACGGAGACCGTTTTTCGACCGTCTTCGCGAGCTGGGCCTCGGGGTCCAGGTTCATTACATCCCCGTTTACTTCCACCCCTATTATCGCGCCCTCGGGTACGAACGGGGCCTTTGCCCAAAGGCGGAAGCATACTATTCCCGTTGCCTGTCGATACCGATTTACCCGGCCATGACCGAGGCCGACGTCGGGTTGGTGGTAGATCGAGTGCATCGCGCAGCCGCAGAGCTTCTGTGAAGCCATCGTGAATGTCGTCGCGATAATCCAAGCTCGAATGGGCTCCACGAGGCTGCCGGCCAAAGTGATGACCGAGATCCACGGCAAGCCCATGATAGGGCACGTGATCGACCGCGCTCGGCGGATCAGTGGAGTAGATGAGGTCGTCGTCGCGACGTCCCGCCACGACCGTGAAGAACCACTCGTCCAGTATCTGTCGGGAAAGAACGGCGTTCCCATCTTCCGAGGTTCAGAAACAGACGTGCTGGCACGCTACCGAGCGGCCGCCGAGCAAGCCGACGCGGACATTGTCGTGCGCCTGACGGCGGATTGTCCGCTCTTGTGCCCGGACGTATCCGCCCGCGTAGTCGAGACGATCGTCACAGAGCCCGTCTACGACTACGTGTCGAACACCCTCACTCGCACCTTCCCTCGAGGACTGGACACGGAGGCGATGACGGTCCAGGCGCTCGCGCTCGCTCACCGCGAGGCGGCAATGGCAGCAGAGCGAGAGCACGTCACGCCGTTCCTTTGGCGGCGACCGGAACGCTTCCGACTGGGCGAGGTGATGGACGATACCGATCGCAGTCATTGGCGACTGACCGTCGACACTCCGGAGGACCTCGACCTGGTGTCGAAGATCTATTCGGCCCTCCTGTCTAGCTGCCCCGCCTTCGAGTATCCGGAGCTGGTTGCCTGCCTCCAAGACCATCCAGAATGGGCCGAGATCAACCGCCACGTGGTGCAGAGCGGGATAGTCACTTAGTTGAACCTCGTCATTCGCGCGGACGCATCACCGGCGATCGGCACGGGACACGTAATGCGTTGTCTTGCGCTGGCGGAGGGGTGGCGGGACACGATCGGCGGTGACGTCACGTTCGTTAGCGCCGGCTTGTCAGATTGGTTTCGGGGTCGACTGGCGAGCGTCGGTATTTCTGTACTTGGCATGGACGACACGCCAGGAGGATATGAAGACGCCGAGCTGACCCTAGCGGCTTCGTCGAGCTCGGATGCCCTGTGGATCGTGACCGATGGCTACGCGTTCGACGCTGGATATCAGACAGCGATCAAGACAGGGCCCGCACGGCTTCTCTTTGTCGACGACCACGGGCACTGCACCCGCTATGTCGCCGACATCGTGCTGAACCAAAACCTGCATGCGAGCGACCGCACCTATCGCCACCGGCACGAGAGCGTGCGCCTGCTTCTCGGCCCACGCTACGTTCTGCTTCGCCGTGAGTTCCGAGGCGCCAGCCTGTCTGCAAGGAAGCCGGCCGGACTCGGTACCAGGGTGCTGGTCACTCTTGGTGGCGGCGATCGGGATAACGTAACGACAAGAGTGGTCGAATCCCTTTCGATGGTTCCCGTGGAAGGCCTAGAGGTTGTTGTCGCCGTTGGCCCGAGCAACCCGCACGAGGCACGCCTTCGTAGAATGGTCGACACGCTTTCCATCCCGGTTAGTCTCGAAGTCGGCGTGGAGAACATGGTGCCTTTGATGCAGTGGGCGGATTTGGCCTTGTGTGCAGGAGGGAGCACCAGTTGGGAAATGGCCTACATGGGGCTTCCGAGCGTTGTCCTGGTCCTGGCCGAGAATCAGGTTCCGATCGCTGAAGCGCTGGCAGAAACAGGTGCTGCGGAGTACCTGGGTTGGCATTCACGCGTTGAGACCGATGAGATCGCAGACGCGGTCGGCCGTCTGCTTGTCAGCTCGGAACGACGAGAGGCTGTATCACGTCGGGGCAGAGAACTCGTCGACGGCTTGGGAGTCGACCGCGTGCTCCGAGCCCTCCAGGAGGCGAATTTGAAGCCATGAGGATCTTCTTTCTGGGCAACAACCGCGCTGCTCTGCGAGTTCTGGAATGGCTTCGATCCGAGGACGAGATCATCGCTGGGTTGGCGGTTCATGGGCCCGAATCCAACCCGAGGTTCGTCGACGAGATCATAGAGGCCTCGGGGGTCGAACCGGGCAGGGTGTTCGCGGGATCCCGATTGGGTGAGTCGGCCGATCTCGAGGCCATTGCGGGACTGGAGCCTGACCTGGCGATCTCGGTGTTCTTCGGCTATCTGCTGAAGCCTCCATTCCTGGAGCTGTTCCAGGGAAACGCGATCAACCTCCACCCTGGTTACCTCCCCTACAATCGGGGGACCATGCCCAACGTATGGAGCATCATCGACCAGACTCCAGCCGGCGCGACTTTGCACTATATCGACGAGGGCGTCGATACAGGTGATATCATCGCTCAGAAACGCGTGGCGGTGGAACCGATCGATACCGGAGACAGCCTGTACTCGAAGCTCGAAGACGCGTGCGTCGACGTGTTTCGCGAAGCATGGCCGCTTATCAGGATGGGCAGGGCGGCCAGAAGCCCTCAGGTAGCCGGTGAAGGCACCTACCACCGTCGTCGAGATGTCGAGCAAGTAGACACGATCGATCCGGACCAGGCGTACACGGCAGCCGATCTGCTGAACGTCCTTCGAGCGCGTACTTTCCCGCCTTACCCAGGGGCGCACTTCGAGATCGATGGAAAGCGGGTCTACGTAAGGGTTCAGTTGAGCTATGACCCGGATGCGCACCCACGTTCTGAATAGCTACCCAGGCGACATGGGCAGACCTCGCGAGCTCAACTACTTGGCTGCCGGAGAGTCCAGGCGTCGGTCGCGCGGCCTGGCGATCGGAGGGAGGCGCCAGTGCCTGCCGGCTTGAGAATCAACGGCAGGTCGGTGGGTGAAGGCCACCCTGCCTTTATCGTGGCAGAGCTCTCCGCGAACCACGGCCAGGACTTCGACCGTGCGGTGCGGATGGTGAATGCCGCAGGAGAATGCGGCGCCGATGCCGTGAAGGTGCAGACCTACACGCCCGACACGATGACGATTCCGTCCACGAAGAAGTGGTTTAGCCTCGGCCCAGGCACTCTGTGGGAAGGGAGAACGCTCCACGACCTCTACGGTGAGGCGTACACCCCGTGGGAATGGCACCCAATGCTCATGGAGGTGGCAAGAGCGGCCGGACTGACGCTTTTCTCGACTCCTTTTGATGAGACAGCGGTCAGATTCCTCGAGCAGCTGGACGTGCCTGCCCATAAGGTAGCGTCATTCGAGCTCGTCGATTTGCCATTGCTCAGAGAAGTCGGGAGGACGGGCAAACCGGTCATTCTGTCGACGGGGATGGCAACCGTCTCGGAGATACAGGAGGCGATCGACACTATGCGCTTGGAAGGTGCGGAGCAGATCGCCCTGCTGGTCTGCACCAGCTCCTATCCGGCGCCCACCGACCAGATGAACTTGAGGCGTATTCCTCATCTGGCCGAGCTGTTCGACTTGCCGGTGGGACTGTCGGACCACTCGTTGAGTCCGGAGGTGCCCGTAGTCGCCACGGCACTCGGCGCCTGCGTAATCGAGAAGCACTTCACCCTGTCGCGGTCATACGAGGGACCCGATTCTGAGTTCTCGCTCGAGCCGGCCGAGTTCGCCGAGATGGTCAATGCCGTGCGAACCGCCGAGAGCGCGCTTGGTGAGGCAACTCTCGGCGTCGCCGAGCGCGAGGAGCCCAGTCGGGTTTTCCGACGCTCACTTTTCGTCGTGCAGGACGTTGCAGTCGGTGAGGATTTCACCGTCGAGAATGTTCGCAGCATTCGCCCCGGCTACGGACTGCACACCCGTCACTTGGAGGAGGTGCTGGGACGAAAGGCTAGCGCAGACATCTCGGCGGGGACGCCGCTGAGTTGGGACCTTGTCGCGAACCCTTAGGCGTCCGAGTCCAGCGCCGGACCATCCGCTAAGCCCTGGACTGCCAGCCGACGAAGCTCACGCGTGTCGTCACCAATGGACGTGGATAGCGAGCACGACCCAGATGTACTCTCGGCTTGCCGAAGACACTTTTCGACATGTCATGGTCGTCGGCCGACGGAGGCCCGACGCATACATACTACTTCTGACTCAAAGCCCTCGTAGCTGTCGCCAGAAGTGTGGCTGTCTCGGCCGAGAACATCAGAGGCGTCAAACTGGGCAATCGCATCGTCGATTATTACAGGACATAGCACTCCCAGTTCTCCGTCCCTCTCAGCGACTGGCTTGCCTTGCCGACTGTTCCGATTAGGAGAAACGAGCGCGTAAGAGGTTGCACTAATTGGATGTAGTTGGCTACGATGTCCGGTTCCATTTCCTGAAAGGAGATAGAGTTCACAAAAAGGTCGACCTCCCCCCGTACTCGTGGCGAGTTGCCAGGGACAAAGGACCGCGCACATGCAATTGGAGGAGATCTGTTCGATGTCGATGATGTCCATTTCCCGGGTGATCTCGTAGGTCAAGACGCTACCTACTCCAAAGACCTTTTCCAGATAGAACGTCGCCACTGCTGCCACGGGAGGGATGTCGACATCGACGTAGACGATTCGCGCGTCAGCTTTCAGGAGTAGTTCGCCCAGCCCGCCGTAACCACCACCGAGTTCCAAGACACTCGCCATATTGGAGGTATCAACGAGCTTCTTGAGAAAGTTCAGACCGCGTAAGTAGTTCAGCCAGGTACGGCTCCAATATCGGTTCGAGATGAGTACGCTTTCCCATCGCCCCCAACTGGACTTTCTTCCACATCTTCGAGTTGCGGGCTCTGGGCCACTTGGGAAGCGCAAATAATCTGATGCTGGCGTCGCGCTTCGGTCGTGCCGTCAAAGAAACCCCGGATGCGTGAACCGGCCTTCGTTCGAGTCGGAAGGCGATCCGCGAATCGGAACAACGGCGCGAGCCAGTCTTGATGACGCTGTCACGTGCGCGAAGAAAACCCCGGGACATACAGCTTTCTGGCCGAACGATGGTCACGGAAGTCTTCGAATCCACGTCGGCGCAAGTCTTCTACGATAGATCGGAGCCCGGTTTGCCAGAAGTGGGCAGGCTTGAATTGAGCGGGGGCTTTCTCCATATCAGTGAGCATGAGCGCAAGACGAGTTGAATGATCCATGAGAGTCCCCAGAGCTGCCTTAGATTGGCGCAATCCGATGATCTGGCGACGCTTAGCGCGACTCCTACGGGGGCGTTCGCGCTCGAAAACGTTCAATCTTGCTTGCTTCTGGGCAACATCCGACACCTCAATGCGGTTTGATGCCGATGGGCTACTCATCCCGTCGCAGCAGACAATCCGTCAACTGCTCCTGGCTTCGCTCTGTGGCCGCTGACCAACCGTTTCGTGGCCCCGCCCACGGGCTGCGGAACACTCTGTTCGCCCGGGGTTCTCTGTACATTCTGGCCGTTATTCTACGGCAAGCCGCCGGCCTTATTCTGCTTACCATTCTCGTTGCAACCATTCCTGGCGAAGATTTCACGCGCTTCGGTCTCATGCTGAGCGGCTTTGCCCTCCTCGTTCCACTGCTCACGCTCAATATCCACATAGCGCCCACGAGACTCTATTTCGACTCTGCGGATACCCAGGTCAGTGCGAACCTTCTCAAGAGCTCGCTCGTGGGAGCCGTGTGCTTGGGTTTCGTTGGAGTTTCGGTGCTCCTGATTCTGCTCCGTGTTGTGGGCTCTTGGGAGCCGGTGTCGGGAGGGAGCACACGGCTCCAACTCGGAATGGCTCTCGTCATCTTGGGCATGATCGTTACCCAGTACGGGGCCACTTTCTTTCGCATTCGCGGCAACGCCGGGATGTTCCTGCTGCTGGCTCTTAGTCAGTCGTTTGGAGTCGTTCTGGCATTCCTGCTGATCTTTCGTCTCACCACCATGGGCATGGCCAGCCTCGTGTGGGCTTACGTGGCGGCCCAGACCGTTTCGGCCCTATTCGTGTTGGCGAGCAGCAAGACCGTGCTGTCTCGCGGACGCGTGTCAAAGCAGGAAGTGGGTCGATCCTTCCACTTCGCCTGGCCTACGGCGGTTCACCTGGTCGCGTTGTGGGGAATCAGCGGCAGCGGCCGTTGGATCGGTGCCTACTACCTGCCTCTCGTAGAGCTGGCGGCGTTCACGCTGCTGACTCAGCTCGTGATGGTCGTCGGAGGTTTATCGCGCGCGATCTTCGATACTCGACTTCCCGAGATCGCCAGCGGCTTTGCATCGCCTGATGTCTCCAAGGGGGTGGACCTCGTGACCAAGACGACATGGCTGGCCGGCGCCCTCGTCTTGGCTACCTATGGCGGGGTCGGTTTCCTTCTCTTCGTGCTGAACGTTCCAATACCGGCTGCCTATGCACCCAGTCTCCCCCTCCTTCTTCTCGCGTTGCTCGCGAGCCTCGGTGACGTAGCGTACCTGCGGGGGGTTCAGATACTCCACTACTCCAAACACACGAAGACGCAGGCGATGGCCACGCTGCTGTCCGGCTCGCTGGTCGTTGTCCTGAGCTTCGCGCTTGTCGGCGGCCACGGGGATGTGGGCCTCCTGTTCGCCGTAGTCGGCGGCCTGGCGCTGCAGGCGCTCTTCTCCAACGGCTTCGCTCGGTATGCGCTCCGCACGCCTCAGGCGGACATCGTCCGCTAGCGGTGTCTACCAGCCCTGAAGGGCGCGCCAGGCCACCTGTAGCGTCCGAAGCGGTGGGGCGACGATCGGGCCGAGCGCGCGTCGCCAACTCGACCAGCCCAGAGCCTGCCGCAGCTCGTCCGGATCCATGACGAAGGCGTTTCCCAGTTCCTCCTCGGCGAGCTCCCGGGCCCTCGATGCCTGGACAGTGCTCGAGAGCTCCGGCCACCTTTCCTCTTGTAGCGCGCGGAACTCCTCGCCCTCCGACACAACCTCGAGCCCCATGATGGGACCGTACACGGCAATCTCCCGCTGCAGGATGCCACCGTACCAGAGCGCGGTGCAGAACCGATTCGACACCACTCGGCGGTGCTTCTGAAGCTCGCGCAGTTGTCGCTCAAGGAAGGTCGGATCCTCTCTGTATCCGTGGCAGATGACCCGATGGCCGGCCTCGACGTAAGCATTTCGTAGATCCTCGCGCTCATACTCGAGCCAATAGAGGCAGACCGTCACCGCGCCTCCCTCCCGCTCTCGGAGCTCGCGAGCCAGAGCTGCGTGGTCGCCGGTGACCTCCTGACGCTCCCACCCGTGAAAGGGATAGGCAATCGTGCCGAGGTTCCCATGGTCGTGATGCGCTTCCATGTGGCACAGGTATAAGAACGGCGCGCCGATCGCGGTTACGCCCCGCAAGCCTCGCCGACGGGCACAACGGAGGTTTCGGCCGCTCCACACATAGCCGCGCATGAGCGGCGGCGGCTCGTTGGGTGTGAAACCTGTCCCCAGGTTCCACCCGTGTTGGAGCTTGCCCCAGATGGGCTGTGGATGATCGAGTCCTGCGTAACGTGCGAGAATGTCGGCATGCCCGTACCAGGCATTGCTCAGGTGCATCGAATCGTTCGCACGAGGGTCTCCGGCGGGCGGCGCTCGTTTGCGGAAACTCGTATCATCGGTCACTCAGGAGCATGAGGATTGCTTCTCAAGCTGAATGTGTCTGACAGGCGCATGGAGGTTCCGATCAATCGGCCCGCTGCGCGCGGATTCATAAGCAGGAGTTACACTCTTCCATCATGAATCAACAGAGAAAGGAGCTTGTGGACCCCCGCAACGCAGCCGCAAGTGCTCCTGCATCCTTGACGATCGTCATTCCCGCGTATGACGAGGAGGAAGCGATCGGCGCCACGATCAAGCGGACCCTGGACGGTAGATCGGAGGTGATGGAACGGGGAGGCCTGGACGCCGTTCAGATTATCGTCGTCGACGACGGATCAACCGACGCGACGCTGCAGATCGCCAACTCGTACGATGAGATCGAGGTCGTGAGCTTTGGAGCCAACCGGGGCTACGGCGCCGCCATCAAAGAGGGCTTTCGCAACGGGGACGGTGACCTGGTTGGATTCCTGGATGCCGACGGCACATGCGACCCTCGGTTCTTCGGCGACCTGTGCGCCGCTCTCAGCCATGCCGATGCCGACATCGCGCTCGGCTCTCGTCTGACGCCGGAGAGTCGCATGCCTCGAGTGCGTCGGCTGGGAAACCGTATCTTCGCGACAATGCTCGGGATCCTGGCGAACCGAAGGGTTACCGACGCGGCGAGCGGCATGAGGGTCATGCGGCGCGAAGCCCTGAACACTCTCGGGCGGCTCCCGGATGGCCTGCACTACACGCCCGCCATGAGCGCGAGAGCGGTGCTCAGCGGGCTGAGAGTCGTGGAAATCCCCATGTCGTACGAGGAGCGTAGAGGGGAAAGCAAGTTGAGTGTTTGGAAGGACGGAGTCCGCTTCACACGGGCGATCATCGACGGCGTTCTCTTCTTTCGCCCGGCGCGGCTCTTTCTTATCGCAGCGCTGGTGGCGCTGGCAATCGCGGCGATCCTCAGCCTGTCTCCGATGGAGTACTACGCGCAAAACCGAAGCGTCCAGGAGTGGATGATCTACCGCTTCATCGTCGCGTTCCTGTTCGGGAGCATCGGTTTTCTCTCCCTCTCGGCAGCGGCCATCGCGACTCGAATGACCGATCTGCGTCTCGCAAGCCCCGACCGCACGTTCTGGGAAGCCGGGATCGCCCGGTTGTTCGAGGGTCCGTTCCTGACTGCCGTTGCGGTCATACTTGGCGTCGGAGCGGTGGTGCTTCTATGGCCGGGCTTCGTCGAGTACTGGAGCACGGGCCAGCTGACGATGCACTGGTCGCGGGTGATCGTGGCGGCGTTTGCCTTGTTGTTGGCTTTCCAGGGGCTAATCACTCGCGTTTTGTTGCGCGTCATCCATATCTGGCTCGAAGTGTCGGAAACGAGCAAGTCGGACTAGCGACACTGCCATGGAGCTTCAGTCGGAGCCACTGTTCGATCTGACCCAAGAGTACGATGCGATGCTCGACCGCGGGCTCCGGCTATCCGGGGAGAACCGAGAGTTCTTCATGCGAGGCAGGGTCGCGGATTTGGCGGCGGAGCTCTCGTCACGACCGGAGCCCGGTCGCATACTCGACCTGGGGTGCGGGTTGGGTCACACCGCCGCGTATCTCGCATCGGTTTTTCGCGGAGCTCACGTTCTCGGCGTGGACACGGCCGCGGAAGCTCTCGCATACGCGGAGAGCCACTACGGAGGAGAACGGGTCCGCTTCCTACATCTGGACGAATTCCTTCCGGCAGGAGATTTCGACCTCTGCTATGTCAACGGAGTGTTCCACCACATACCTCCCGCCGCTCGGGAGGAGGCCGTTCGAAAGGTGCTCGCGTCGCTTTCGCCCGGCGGGCTCTTTGCCTTTTTCGAGAACAATCCGTGGAACCCGGGCACTCGGCTGGTCATGAGTCGCATTCCCTTCGATCGAGAAGCGCGCACCCTGTCACCACCGGCCGCGCGTGCGTTGTTGAGCTCTTCCGGATTCCGGTCGATCGGGCGCACGCGCTACCTCTTCTTCTTTCCCGGCCCGTTGCGCTGGCTGCGCTTCATCGAGCCCCATCTTCGCCGAGCACCGCTGGGAGCCCAGTACTGGCTTCTGGGACGGAAGATCGCCGAGCTGGATGGAGCTGACGGACTCGAGGCTCGAGCCTCGGGAAGAGACGGGGTGGTCAGCCAACCAGGCTCGACTTGAGCGAAGCGAAGTTCTCCAGGAGCTCGAAGTCCTGCGTGAGCTCCTCCGGTGTCTCGCCGATCTGCTGGATTCGTTCGCCACGAACGTTCCCCAGGAACCGGCCTGCCTCGCGTAAGTACTCCACTCTCTCGGGCTCGATGCCCATCAGCCGCGCACACGTGGCGTCCACGGCGACAGGGTCGGCTCCGAACACCAGAGCGCCCACATGCCTGGCGCCGCCCTGTATCGGTCCGTTTCCCTCCATGCCGATGATGCCGTCGACGATATTGAAGCGCGGGACCGTGAGTGCGGCGTTGATGTCGAGGATGCTCGACTCGATGCCCTCCCAGTGGAGGACATTCTTCGGCCAGCCGTAGATCAGGCCGGGCACGATACCGAACATGTTCTTGAGCGACAGCGTGACACCGGCCCAGTGATGGGTCTTGAGCTTGGGCATCGAGACCAGAAGGTCGGCTTCCAGCACGGTTGCCGGCAGATATAGCTTGCCGAGCTTTGTGTAGCGGCTCCGAAGGCGGACCTCCCGCACATCGTCGCTGTTGAGATCTACGTACGCGGCATCGGTGTTCTTGAGATCATACGTCAGTCCTGACGCAGTCAGTAAATACGCGTTGTCACGCCGGTGGCCGGGCCCCTCCGCAACCACCACGTTGGCCGCCCCGAGCGTTCGAAACGCCTCGATCGTCGCCGCGATAAGGGCGGGATGGGTGTTTATGACCCCCTCCGGGTCATACTCCACCAGGTTCGGCTTCAGCACGACTCGGAGGCCAGAGGGGTCGAGAGAGGAAAGACGAATCCCGGATGCGACGATCTCGGCGAGGCGGTGATCGTATTCGGGCGCCTTCAGGACGGCGACGGTCGAGCTCTCCCGCCTGCTGAAAGCGGCGGCGTTCCACTTCCGATCGTCGGCGTCCGGTCTGCAGCCCGGGATGCCGGCGGCCAAGGTCGCCGCCGCGGCCGACTTGACGAACGTGCGTCGGTCAACCATCGATGTCGAACCGGAACAGATCGCCACGCGCGGAAAGGGCGATCAACGCGAAGGAGAGTGCCCTGACGTCGCCCGGCGGACCCTTCTGATCAATGCTGTCGATTAGCCGCTCGCGCAGATTCCCGGCATCCCGTCCATACATGTCAAACGCCAGTATCCCGAGCGCGAGAGCCAGCGGAGAGTCGTTGGTTTCGAGCATGCCTCGGAGCGCCTGGAGGCCCTCTGTCGTCACTCCGGTGGATCGGTTGCCGAGCGCGATCAGCGCCAGCGCCGTCGTGTCTGCGTAGGGCCAGAGATCCTCGCCGAGAACGCGGGAGTTTCCGTAGTTCCAGCCTCCGCCGGGGCATGCCCTGTCGAGGAGCATGGCCTCGGCCATGTCGATCCTGTCGTCAGGTGTGTGGCGAGGAAGCTGCGGCCGCATGAGCTTCAAGGCGATGACGGCATAAGCCGTCGGCTCGACCCAGCTGAACGATTCGGCTGTCCATGGCCACCCGATCAGATCTCGATCGAGCTCGACAGCAGATTCGGTCCTGGGGACGAGGTTGAGCCGATACATGACCTTCAGGAGCCAGTGCGTTCCAAGGCCCCGCTGGCGCAGGAGCCAGAGTCCACCCCGGACGGCCGCTCGCTGCATGTGATCCGATCTCGGCATACCAGCCAGCGAAATCACCGCGAGGCTCGTCATCCAACAGCTGCCCGGAACGACATCGGACAGCGGCCAGCCCCCATCCCGCAGCTGCCGGCTGAGTAGCCAATCCAAGGCGGGCTCGATGTCCGGCAGGCTCTGCTCGGAAGAAGGAGAGCGTAGGGCGAGCGACGCGAGTGCCGTCGCCTCGGTCGTACTCAGCAGTCCGGCGGAGGCGCCCCAGCCGCCGTCACGGTTGACGCTGCCGCCGAGGCTGGCGACGAGCTCCTCCAGGGCTTCCCGCTCAGCGGGAGCGTAGGGCCTCAAATCCCCTCACCTTCCCGCCTGGCGTAAACGTGCCAGACTATGCCCGACAGCCAGAAGTTCGGGTAGCTGTGCTCGAGAAGATATCGCGTCCCCAGATCGTCCGAGATTTCCGATGGCGGCACGGCCGTGTTGTAGAGCCCTCTTTCGATCCACCAGTCCCATCCGCCGGAGGGGCGCTCCTCCTTGGACATGTATCGAATGCCGGCAGCGCCCGGGTCGATCCTGGAATAATACTCGACCATGAGGCGCGCGCCGAAATCGTTGTCGCTGCCTACAGACGCGTCCGGTTGTTGATCGGCGATCCATCGGACGGCCTCGCGGTATTGGCCTCTTCCGACGTGCCAGAATTCCGTGAGCCTCCACAAGTTGCCTCCAAGAACCAGGATGAGCGCGACAGCGACGGCCGTCTTCCCCCTCGTGCCCGCTTGCCAGGCACGGGCCAGGAAGCTGGCCAGCAGAATCTGAAACAGCGCCATGCCGACCAGAAAGTATCGAGGCGACATGTAGTGCGGTCGCGCGGCGAAGATCACGAGTAGAGGGAAGACCACCATCGCGGTGCCAAAGAGGATCCACAGCTCCGAGCCCTCCCGGCGGAGTCGAGCGAGCTCGACTCCGAGCACGAGCAGTACCGCAGCGCACGCCACATAGGACAGAAGAGAACCCCCGGGTGGCCCGCCGATTGCCATCGAGACTGTGGTCAGAAAGACCTCGGCGCCCGAAAAGCTGATGGCCGCCCCGAAGTCGGAATGTCTCAGGTCCACCACGAAGAGAAGCAGAAGCGCGATGAGCGGCACGTCGTGCAAGCGGACCAAATTCGCGGTACGCCCGCCATCCGCAGCCTCCGGTTGCCTTCTGCTGTGTCTCAGATAGGACCATGCCATCGCACCCAGGAAGAAGAACAGGTAGACGAGCTGCGATAGGAAGCCGAGGACGCTCGAGGCCCAATAAGCATACTTGTATCTGTTCAAGCCCGTCTCGTCGTACCTGAGGATTAGCCACAAGGAGAGGAGAGCGAAGAACACGAGCAGAGAGTATCCCCGAGCTTCGGAGCTATAGAAGATGAGCGGGAAGCTCGTCCCCGTGAGCAGTAGGGCCAGCCAACCGGCGATCTGGGAACGCCTGCCGGCGATGATCCCGGCTAGCACAACGGAGCCGATACCCGCCATCAACGCGGGAAGTCGATATATGAGCCACGGAGGTTCACCCAGCTGTCTCTCGCCGATCGCGAACAGAAAGAGCGAGTTGAGATGGTGATTGTTGAAAGTGCGGATCGCGGTGAAGACCTCGAGCGGCGAGTCGATGGCCAGAGCAGCTTCCAGCGACCATACTTCGTCGAGCCAGAAATCGGTAAACAAGCCGGGGATGCGAAGAGCGGCGGCGAGACCGACCAAGACGGTAGCCACCAGGAGCCGGCCCTTGGTGTCGGCGAACACGCCTAGACCTCGGTTTCGTCGAAGGGATCGTGAGCCGGGTAATGCAAACTGGAGATAGAACCGCGCGACCTCACCGCCCAACCAATGAGCGCCCACAGCAAGGCGACGACCAGAATGCTCACGTAGCCGTCGATCGCGTAGTGCCAGCCGAGATGAACCGAGCCGATCAATATGGCGATCAAGTATACGAGAAAGGCCCATCCAAGCCACCGGTTCTCCCGAAAGCCGGCCAGCACATAGAGGACCGGGAAAGCTACGTGCAGGCTAGGCATCGCCGAGATGCCGTAGAACGTGGTGTCTCCGGCTCCGATGTATCCCTGCCAGAGAAAGTCCTGCGACCGAAGAGCCGTGAGCTCATACGAGGCGTTGACATCTCTCAAAAAAGACATGAGCGGTGCGAACGGATCCGGTTGGCCCACGATCTCCCCGTAGTAGCAGGGACCTGCGGAGGAAAGCCACGTCGCCATCACCGTGCCCATCAGTATTGAAGATGCCGCGTAGGTGAGAAGGAATTGAGAACGAAGCCCGCGATCTCGGTGCCAAACCTGCCAAGCGATGATCACCGGTATGATCCTCAGCCAGAGCACGTACAGCCAATCGAGTATTGCGGTGGCCGTCACGCTCCCGAACACAGGTTGGAGCAGGCGCCACGGATCCCGGCCCATGTGCACCGCTCTGTCGGCGCGCATGAACGTCGGATCCCACGTAAACGGATTGAAGAGCGGAATCGCCCTTTTGTAAGCGATGAAGGTGGTCATCAACACGCTCAGAAGAGCGCACGCAACGATGACTCCTGAGATCCGGTGGACCGTAAAATACCGGGTTCGGTAGCTTTCCCAGCATTCGACCAGCGTTCCGCAATCCTTCGCCCCTTCTCGACCGCGATCCCGAAAATAGGCAAGATGGAATCGAACGAGGTGATAGGCGATCGGAAATGAAAGCGCGATAGTCGTGTACGTCGCCCATATCTTGAGCGTATCCAATCCGATGGGCTGCAGCACCTCGTGCCCGTGAAGCAGCCACAGGAGTACCGCGAAGGCCGCATAGGCGCCGACGAGGGCCGTGAGAGCGGCATGTTCGCGCAAGCTGTCCAGGATCTGATCCAGGACGCGGGAGCGCTTGGCGTTCTGAGCCCGCACCCGCTCTTCAAGCAAGGGAGTTTCCGACACTCTCGGGCCACCTCGAATTGGCCGAATCTGTAAATGCCGAACGTCGCAACGTCAGGTCCTCAAGGACGCCCGGACGCAGCATGAAATAGACCATATAGTCACGCACGCCGACGTTTCGACAGGATCGTGAGTGGCGTGGGATTTGCTAGACGATGCCCTCTATGACGCCAGAAAAAATACCTCCCGCCGACGGGGGCAACGATCTGTCTTGGAAAGTAGCGATCGTGTCTCTCACGATGGCGAGTGTGCTCTATGTGCTCTCACGGACTCTGGCTGACCCCGACCTGTGGGGGCACGTCCTGTTCGGGATCGACATACTGGGAACGCGGTCGATTCCGGTCACGGATCCCTACTCATACCTGACGTTTGGTCATCCCTGGATCAACCACGAGCTGCTCTCCGAGATTGCTTTCGGCCTCGCTTTTGATTGGGGTGGTACGCCCGGGCTGATGTTGCTGAAACTGGCGATCACACTTCCCATCGCGGTGTTGGTGTACCGTCATCTCGTCCGTCGGGGACTGGACCTGCTTCCGGCGGGGGTTGTCGTTCTGGTGATCCTTTTTCCCATGGCCCCTGGACTGGCCACCATCCGGCCCCACCTGTTCACCTATCTGTTCTTCGCCCTCACGCTGCTCATCATCGATCGTGCGGATCGGGGTCACTTGGCGCTCCTGTGGGCGCTCCCCGTACTCTCGGCAGTCTGGGTCAACTTTCACGGCGGAGTCCTCGCGGGACTGGGCATCTACGCTCTATGGGTGAGCGGCACCGTCTTATACTCCCTGCTCTTCCGGAGGCGCGCTGAACCGGTTGCCATCGGACGGCTTGTCGCCGTCGGCGTCGTCAGTCTGGCAGCGTTGGCGGTCAACCCCTACGTGTGGCGGCTACCCCTGTTCTTGTTCGAGACCGCCACCGTCCCGCGACCCGATATTTCCGAATGGCGGCCAATCGACCTGACGTCGGCCACGGGCGCCGTGTTCCTGCTCGTGGTCCTGCTGGGGGTCGTCGTCATCGTGCGAACCAGAAGAAAACGGCGGGTCGGGCCGTTGTTCGCCCTAGCCTGCGTCACCATCCTTCCCCTGGTCTCGCTGCGCCACCTACCTCTGTTTGCGTTGACGTTCGCCATCTTCATGGCGGAGCACATAGCGGACACGTGGGCACAACTGGCCGCTTCCAGGCACCATCCACGGGGTGCTGAGGGACGCTCACGTCGGCACCGGGCGGTATTGGCCGGGGCCACGATCTTCGCAGCGCTGGTGCTCGCTGTGAGCTCCATTCCGAGCTTGGCCTGCATTCCGCTGAAGCAGAGACGCTTCGAGGGGCATCCGACCCGCGCCATGGCTTTGCTGAGCGACAGCGGCGTCAAGGGCAACCTGGCCATCCATTTCGACTACGGCGAGTTTGCGATCTGGCATCTCCGTGATCGCGTTCTCGTCTCTATGGACGGAAGGCGCGAAACGGTCTATCCCGACAGCGTGTATTCCGAGGCTCTACGCTTCCAGCAGGGCGTCGGGGCGTGGGACGACGTGCTGGACAAGCGACCCACCGACATGGCGTTGGTCAAGACGAGCATGCCGACTTTCAATCTCCTGAAGCTCAAGCCAGGCTGGGAGTTGGTCTACGAGGATGCTCTCGTAGGTCTTTTCGTGCGCCAAGCCTGGCCGGGCGCCGCGCAACTTCGCTCTACGCCGGCCCGGGTGATGGCCGCGGATGGCGAGAACATCTGCTTTCCCTGAGGCTCCCGAGCGCCTAACCGGGGACTCCTCGCAGGTTGCTCGGCCATAGCCTCATCGCTAGAATTCCTTCCCGCCTGTTCGCCTAACGCAACGGATTCGTCTCGGAGGAGGGCGACCCGTTGAACAAGACGCCGAACCGTAGTTTGGGTGCGACGTCCGTCGCCTGCAAATCGTGATCGCCGGGGTCACGCCCCGAGTTGTTGCATACCGGACGACACCCTGTAAGCTACTCTTCAATAACAGCTTAACGATACCGACGTGAATCGCGGCAAAAGCTGGACAGCTCATCTGCGGGTTCGTGTGGCCTATGTCCTACATAGGAGATGCCGACCGTCGAAACGAGGCCACACGCCGTTGCGCTCGCAACGTCAGAAAGGTCTGATTGGCGACCCGCTCGCCACTGCGGGCCGATAGGGTATGATGTCCGTAAGCAACAGCACAGCAATAGGTTAATGCCCGCGTGCGTCACTGTAGAAGTCTGGGGAGAGTCCCGTTCCGGCGTCTGGCACGGAAGCTTCGTTGGGGGAGTGCCGTGAGCCTCGAGCTGTGCCCCGCGGCAACGCGGGACGAGCGACGGGGCCGGAGACTCGAGCTGTCGGTTCTCCGGAGATCTGCTCCGGGAACGACAGGCAGCCGCCGGTGAGAGTCCCAGAGGCTACGGCCGAAGCTCTGCCCGGTTGTCAACTTTGTACCAATGGCCCGCTCAAGGGCCGAGGAGGAAGTGATGCAGGCTCTTCTCAAAGCGCTTTGGACCGACGAGTCCGGGCAGGACACGACCGAGTACGTGTTGCTGGTGGTGCTGATCGCCCTTGCCGTTACGCTGGGAATGGGCGTTCTCGCCACGGCCGTGAACAACGCCTTCAGCAACGCCGGTAGCACGCTGGACGCGGGTACCTGAGCGTCGAGCGACAACCTGACTTAGCCGTCTGTGCGTAAGTGGGGTCCGACACGGTCGGACCCCACCCTGCACCACGGCAGCAGAACGGCGGCGCTGGCTGCCACAGCGGAGCAAGCGCCAGCCGAACCTAAACAAGTTAAAGGAACGGGACCCGACCATCGGAAACGGTCCCGGTAGGCGGCATGCAGACACTCCTAATGACGATCGCTCTGATCCTGGCCTGCACGGCGGCCGCGTGGTTCGACGTGCGAGAGCGTAGGATCCCCAACGCGCTGACGCTTGGCGCGCTGGCCGTGGCGATCATCATCCGGGCGACCGCTGGCATCGAGGTAGTCGGTGCCGGACTTCTGGGCGCTCTGGTGGGTTTCAGCGTGGCGCTCCCGTTCTTCCTGGTCGGCGGCCTCGGCGGGGGAGACCTCAAGCTGATCGCAGCCATAGGGGCCTTTCTCGGCCCGGGCCGACTGTTCTTTGCTCTACTGATCACGGCGCTGGTGGGCGGCGTGATGGCCGTCACGACGATAATCCGGCGCAAGGCCGGTCTGGAGACGGCTGCAAACCTCCACACTTTGATCGCCAGTTTCGGTCTCAGGAACTTCACGGGCTGGCGCAAGGACTCCGAGGTTCCACTCACGATTCACTCGCCGGCGGTGATCACGGTTCCGTACGGCGTGGCGATATCGGCCGGGGCGCTGGCCGCCTGGTTCGTGTACACGACGAATCCGGGATGGTCGTTCGTGGAGGTACTCACCCGATGACGAACAGGAAGTGCTCGACGACCCGGAAGCGGCAACGAGAGGTTGGCAGCAGCGGCCAGTCGCTGATCGAGTTCGCTCTGGTGCTGCCCATGCTGCTCGTGCTCGTGTTCGGAATCGTAGAATTCGGCAACGCGTGGCGGCACTACCAGCTGATCACCAATACGGCCCGTGAAGGGGCCCGGGTGGCGGTACTGCCGTCCAGCAACGCGACTGTCGTGAACTCGGTCATCGACGATCGATTGAACGGCAGCGGCCTGGACGCCAACCAGGCGACTGTCACTCTGAAGATCCTCGATTTCGGAGATCCCAATTACGCGAACAGCGCCGACACCGTGACCATCGCATATCCCTATAACTTCGTCTTTCTGGGGCCGGTCATAGACCTGATGTGCACGGGATTCGGTTGTTCCGGAGGGGCTTACAGCTCCGTGACGCTTTCTTCCACATCCATCATGCGAAACGAATAGGCAGGCAGGGACCATCATGCGTACTAAAGTCGGGATCGTATTCGTCATGGCGCTCGTAGCGGCGGCGTTGGCGGCCTATCTGGCCTTCAACGTAGTCCGCGACCGCGGCCCGGTCGTGGTTCAGGCCACGGAAGCGCCGACCGCGCACGTGGTGGTCGCCGCCCATGACATGGACGTCGGACACACGCTCACGGCCGATGACATTCGGCTGGCCGAGTGGCCCTCCACCATGCTTCCGGAGGGCTACAGCACCACGCCGGCCGAGGTCGTGGGGCGCGGAGTGCTCCACCCGGTCAAGCTGAACGAGCCGCTCCTCTCCGGAAAGCTGGCGCTGAAGGAGGCCGGCGGCGGTCTTCCGATCGTCATCCCGGCAGGCGAGCGTGCGATGAGCGTGAAAGTCGACCAGGTGATAGGCGTCGCGGGATTCACCCTTCCGGGGACTCGAGTGGACGTGCTGGTAACGCTGGACCAGGTCCCCGGGGTCGAGGGTGCGATCACGCAGATCGTGCTGCAGAACGTCGTCGTCCTCACGGCCGGCCAGGCTATCGAGCGAGACACGGACGGCGAGCCGGTGACGGTGCCGGTCGTGACGCTCCTCGTCGACCCGGAAGAGGCTGAGAAGCTCACGCTGGCCACCACGAAGGGGCGGATCCAGCTTGCGCTGCGGAACACGCTCGACCTCGACACGGTCGATACACCGGGCGTGCGGCCGAGGGGTCTCCTACGGCAGCAGAAGGTCGTTCGATCGGGACGCTCGGTGCCCGCGGCGATCAGCGTCGAGGTCTACCGCGGTCCGGAGCGTGCGGTGGAGAGCGTAAAGCGGCCGGAAGGCTCATAGGCGGCTTGTAGAGTTGCAGACGAACGAGCTCGAGGACTTAAGGACCGGAACGGTGTGCTCAATGTCCCGCCCTCAAATCGGTGAACTGACAAAGGATTCAGTCATGAATCGGACGCGAGGCGCAGTTTGCCGTTTCGGTATCGCGGCGATGGTGGGGGCTTTCCTCGCCATCGGCCACCCGCTCACCAATCCGCAGGTGGTGTCGGCGCAGCAGGTAGAGCCGACGACGGTGTTGCGGGTGCCGGTGGGCAATTCGTCGGTGGTGATGCACGGAGCGGTGTTGGACCGGGTGTCGATCGGCAATCCGGACGTTGCGGATGCGGTGGTGGTATCGGCGCGCGAGGTGGTGGTGAACGGGAAGGCGGCGGGGACGACGTCGCTGCTGTTGTGGGACCGAGCCGGGGGCCGAGCGGTCTACTCGGTGCGGGTGACGGCGGATGCGCCGATGCTGGAGCGCGAGTTTCGGACGCTGTTTCCGGGCGAGGACATCCGGGCGCGGGCGGTGGGCAACACGGTGATTCTGGAGGGGGAGGTCGAGGACCCGCGGATGGCGCAGCGAGCGGTGCTGGTGGCGCGGGGACTGGGTGAGGGGGTGACGGTGCTGGACCACATCGCGGTGCCGAGGCCGAG
>JBDGZR010000033.1:0-20899 GCA_039588495.1 Gemmatimonadota bacterium
GCTGATGGGGTTGGTGATTCCCTCTCCCGTCGGGCTGGCGATGGTGAAGGAGCAGAAGCCCTCGCCGCCGTAGCCGAGCCCGTCGAAAGACGCGCCGTTCTTGACGAAGATGCTACAGTCCATCTCACGGGCCATCCGGCTCAGATGGTCCAGGTTCTTGGAGTGCATGACGGCGGTGTGCCTGAACCCGTGCTCCGCCGGCTTGGCGAGATCGATCCCCTCGTCCGCGTCCCGCACCCTCACGAGCGGCATGATCGGCATCATCTGCTCGGAGAAGACGAGCGGGTCATCCCGGTCCACCTCGGCCAGCACCAGCCGCACGTCGTCGCTTGCATCGACTCCGATCTCGGCCAGCAGCACGCCGGCGTTCTTGCCGATGAACTCGGCGTTCATCGTGCCGTGCCGTCCGGGCGATGGCGTGTCCTTGAAGAGGGAGCTGCGCAGCCGCTCCAGCTGGCGGCCGTCGATCTCCACGGCCCCGTGCGCGCACATGGCGGCCTTGAGGTCGTCGGCGATCGAGTCGGCGGCAAAGACCTCCTTCTCATCGGTGCAGATGATGTTGTTGTCCAGCGAGGCTCCGCGGACGATGTCCCGTCCGGCCTGAGCCAGATCGGCGGTCTCATCCACGACCACGGGCGGGTTTCCCGGGCCGGCGCAGATCGCGCGCTTCCCGCTCTGCATCGCCGCACGGACGACGCCGATGCCTCCTGTGACCACCAGGAGGTTGACCCCCTTGTGTCCCAGGATCTGGCCCGCGGTCTCGATCGTCGGCTCGGCCGTCGCACAGACCAGGTTGGCGGGGCCTCCCGCCTCGACGACCGCGTCGTTGACCAGCTGAACCGTCAGGTTGGAGCACCGCTTGGCCCCGGGGTGGGCGTTGAACAAAACCGCATTGCCCGCCGCCAACATGCTGACGGCGTTGCACACCACGGTCGAGATCGGGTTCGTGCTCGGGATGATGGAGCCGATGAGCCCGTACGGCGCGAACTCGACCACCGTGAGCCCCCCGTCGCCGCTCCAGGCGCTGGTGTCGAGAAACTCGGTTCCCGGAGCCTTGTTCGCATTCAGTAGGACCTTCTCGATCTTGTCCTCGTAGCGACCCATACCGGTCTCCGCCCACGCCTCGTACGCCAGGCGTTGGGCGTTCTCGCGCATCGCCCGGCGGATGTGGGCGATCATCCGCTCGCGGACCGAGAGGGGGAGATCCTGGAGATGCTCGTACGCCCGCCGCGCGGCGTCGACCGCCGAGTCCACGTCGGGAAACAGGTTGTCGCCATGGCGGAGCTCGGTCGGGGCGGGTGGCGGCTCGACCGCCTGCTTGGGCTCGGGCCTCGGGCCCTGCCCGACCCGTTGACCCTGCCGCAGCTCGGACATCACACGTTCGATGACCGCGTCGATCTCGGTCGATTCCATCATCCGTCACGAGCCTTGTCGTACTTCACCTCGCCGTCGACCTCGAGGGTGTCGACGATCGCCATGATCACGCCGTCACAAGGGCGCCGGTCCGTCATCTCGGTCTGTCGGGCGGCGCTACCCGTGGCGTACAACACGACCTCGCCCATGCCTGCTCCGATGGCGTCCGCCGCGACGCGGTAGCCCGACGTCTTCTTCCCTTCGACGTCGAGCTGCCTCAGAACGAGGAACTTCAGGCCCTCGAGAGAGGGTTCCTTACGTGACGCGACGAGCGTCCCGACCACTCTTCCTAGCAGCATCGGCCGTTACTTCTTCGAGGTCTTGGACGCCTGCCCTCCCTGGCGACCCAGCGGCAGGGTACGATCCACGTTGCCGTGCGGGCGCGGAATCACGTGAATGGCCACGAGCTCGCCGACCTTCTCCGCACCGCGGGCCCCGGCCTCGACCGCCGCTTTCACGGCGGCCACATCTCCGCGTACGACGGCGGTCACATACCCTCCGCCGATCTTCTCGTAGGCAACGAGGTCTACCTTGGCCGCCTTAACCATGGCGTCCGCGGCCTCGACCATCGCCGGATAGCTGCGCGTCTCGATCATGCCCAGCGCTTCGACCGCACCGTACTCCTCAGCCATTCGTCCCTCCCGACGTGGGTTGTTTCCTCATGCTCCACACATCATCCAGTACTTGCTTCAGATATCCAGTGCTGCTTCAGATCCAGGTCGTGCATCAGGTCCTTCGCTTCGTCTCCATCACCCGTCCCTCGACGCCCTCTATAGCGGCGACGGCCGCCCCGTATCCGGCCATGATGTCCCGTTCCTCGCCGCCCAGGTAGACCCGCCCGAAGCTACCGAACGCACGGACATCCAGGATGTTGATGTCCGCTTCCTTTTCCGCCTCGTTGGCGGCGAGGGACGCGTATCCGGCCGGCTCCACCTCTAGAACGTAGAGGGTCTGGCCGGCCAGCAGCATGTGACCGAAGCGCATGCGGTTGACCAGCTGTACCTGGTGGGCGTCGACGTTGCGGATGATCTGGCTCGACACGACTCTCGGCTTGATCCGGTCCGATTCCTGGACCTCCAGGGCCTGCAGGATCGCCGCGCCCGCCGCCCGGACTTCCGCCTGTATCTCGTGGTGAACCTCCAGCAAGCCGAACAGGCGCTCGACGATCTGCATGCCCGGCCGGACCCGGGTGGACTTGAGCGCGATGTCGGTGATCCGGTTGATCTCGATCCCGGGCGAGATCTCCACCCAGAGAGAGGTGTCACCCGGAAGCGGGAGGAACCCGCGAGCCACCGTGCCCAGGTATGCCGCGTGCTGCGGCTGGAGGCTGTCGAGAAAAACGTAGGTGCGGAGATCAACAGTCATGGGAGCTCCTCACGAGTCGGTTCCCTCCACGATCTTCACGCTTGCGCTGGCGCCGATTCGGGTGGCGCCGGCTTCGACCATCTTTTGCACATCCGCGCGGGTTCGAATGCCGCCGGACGCCTTCACGCCGATCTTGGGCCCGACCACGCGACGCATGAGTGCCACGTCTTCCGCTGTCGCGCCTCCGGGACCGAATCCGGTGGAGGTCTTCACGAAGTCGGCGCCGGCGACCTTGGCAAGCTGCGAGGCCGCGACCTTCTCATCGTCCGTGAGCAGGGCAGCCTCGATGATCACCTTCAGGATGGCCCCGCCGGCGTGGACCGCCGTGGCGACGGAGGCGATGTCGTGCTCCACGAGCTCGTAGTCGTGCGACCTCAGCGCTCCGACGTTGATCACCATGTCGACCTCTTTGGCGCCGTCGCGCACCGCTTTCTGCGCCTCGAACGTTTTCGCCTCCGTGGAGGTGGCGCCGAGCGGAAAGCCGACGACCGTGCAGGTGAGCACGTCGCTGCCCTTGAGGAGATCGGCACACAGCTTCACGTGGGATGGGTTCACACAGACCGAAGCGAAGCCGTGCTTGCGCGCCTCGTAGCACAGCTGCGCGATCTCGTCGTGGGTCGCGTCGGGCCTGAGGAGCGTGTGGTCGATGAGGTGGCTCAGGCTCCCATCGGCGGGCACGATGCCGAGGGTGCTGGCGACCCGATCGGCGCCGGCCTTGACTACCGGCTGCACGCGATCGACGTAGTTGCGGCGTGAGAGCGGGGTCTCGAGGCCCGATGCCTCGCCGCCGACGTCGAGACGGCCCTCCTCGACGAGGACCATCACCTCGTGAGTGATCTGCTCGATGATGCGCTCCAGCGTCGCGTCGTCCAGCTTCATCGCCCGAGACTCCCGACGGGCCCGTGCCTGCCCCCGCTCACGCTCATGCCTTCAGGAACCGACGCTCGATGTCCATGATCTTCTCCACGCGTCGCGCGTGGCGCTCGCCGCCGGAAGGCGTGAGTAGCCAGGTCTCGACGATTCGCCGACTCAAGCTCGGGCCGATCAGGCCGGCGCCGAGCGTCAGGACGTTGGCGGCGTTGTGCTCCCTGCTGTTGACCGCCGTGGCCTCGTCGTAGCACATCGCCGCCCGGATACCGGGCACCTTGTTCGCGGCCATGCAGGAGCCGATGCCCGCGCCGTCCACCAGGATTCCCCTCCACGCCTCGCCCCGAGCCACCAGTCGGGCGACAGAGAGAGCGATATCGGGGTAGTCGACCGCCTCCGGGCTGTCGGTGCCGCAATCGAGCACATCGTATCCCAGCTCGCGTATCTGCGCCTTGAGCATCTCCTTCAGCTCGAATCCGCCGTGATCGGCGCCGATGGCGACGCGCCTGGGCCCGGTCGGCCCGGCGGAGGTCGCCTCGAGGGCCGACGGGAGGGACCTGGCCGGGGCGGATGAGCCCGAACCTCCCACGGGCAACAGCATTATCCGTCGTTCCATCGCGGCCTGACGGGCCAGCGGAGTGACCATGGGGTTGGCCGGAAGCATGAATTCGCCGCCGGCGGGGACGTCGTGCAGGTCCTGCTGAGTAATCAGCGTCCGACCAGCCGGCCCGTGAGCATGCGTCTTCCCGACGGTCCGGTAGACGACCCGGCGAACCATCTCGCGGACCCGCTGCTCGTCGGTCATCGTCACCAGTAGCGCCATCCGGAAGCGTCAGCCGCTTCCGCCGGCTCCGCCGCCTCGACCGGTTCCAGAAACGACTCCTCCTCAGACCCGAACGCCTCCGCGGGTTCGCGGCGTGAGTAGCTCGCCAGCAGCCGGAAATAGGAGCGAAGCTGGGCCACGGCGGCGTCAAACGGATCAATGGAACCGGCCGCCCGGGCCTGCATCACTCCCCCCTCCATCACGGCAAGGACCAATCGAGACAGGCTCTCCCGGTCGAGTTGGGCCGGGAGTCGGTCATCGGCGGCCCCGAGCCATGTCTGAACGCGGCCGGTCCATGCCGCGAAGTACTCGTTCATGAGAGCTCTCGCCCTCGGTTTTCTGTCGCCGAGCTCCAGAGCCAGGTTGCCGACGGGGCACCCTCTCGTGCATCCGCTGACCAGCAGTCCTCGCCGGTAGACCTCCAACAAGGCGAACACCCGCTCGATCGGGTCGGAGCTGGCGCCCTCGGCAGGCAGGAGGATAAACGGCTCGAGAAGACCGAGATGCCGCTCCAGGACGCCGATCAACAGAGCGTCCTTGCCCGGGAAGAAGTGATAGAGACTGCCGCTGTTGACGCCCGCGCGACGGAGTATCGTGGAGATGCCCGTCGCCGAGTAGCCCTGCTCGTGGAAGAGTCGGGCCGCTTCCTCCAGAATCCGCTCTCTGGTCTCGGATTTCGGCGTCATTTGATTGAGCAATCAATACACATTTCGGGCAATTCGGCGGCGCCGAGCACCTGCCGAGAGGGCGCGCCCGCTCCGCCCGACTCCGAGTTCGACGAAATCGCCGCGGGAGCCGGGGCTTGATTGATCAATCAATCATAATTGCCGGCAAATGTCAAGTCGAGGGTCGGATTCGGCCGCCGGATCGGTGCAGCGAAGCGACCTAGTCGGAATCCAGCGCTCGACGCGCGGCGAGCGCCTCGGTATACCATAGGAGCTCGTCGATAAAACGCTTTGCGCTCTTCTCGTACGCCGGATCGTCGGTCTCTCCCTCCTCGTTGAAGCTGGATCCGACGCGTCTGACCGGGAACTTCGCCGGGATCGGGAGGGCGCCCAGCGAGAGAACCACCTGACGGAGCTGCGTCAGAGCGCTCAGGCCGCCCCATGGCCCAGCCGACACGCTGATGATGCCGACCGGCTTCCGGCGGTATTCGGGGAGCAGGTAGTCCAGCGCGTTCTTGAGCACTCCCGGATATCCGCTGTTGTACTCCGGCGTGACGATCACCAGCGCATCGGCGCCGGCGATCCGTTCGCTGAAGTCCGTCAGGCCGGGGGGTGGATCGTCACGCTGCCGCAGGCGCTCCTCCATGATCGGGAAGTCGTATTCGGCCAGGTCGAGACGGTCGGACGCGATCCCGTCCCGTTCCACGAGTCGCTTCTGGATGAAGCGAGCCACCTTCGGGGTCTGACGGCCGCGCCGCGTGCTGCCTACGATCACCGGTATGTTGAAAGCTCCCATGGAAGCAGCTCCTCCACCCTGAGTTGTCCGAGTCCTCGTGCCGACGACACAGTAAACGACACGGTCGAGTCACGAGTCTCAAGGTGCGTATGGGTCGAGAGAGTCCATCCGAAGCCGGCCGAGAGCCCGTCGGAGCGGCCGCCGGCCGCCGTCGCGGAGGACCCGACCGGCTAGTGGACGACCTGGACGCCGCCGTCGAGGCGGAAGGCCGACGCTCCAGCCGCCGGGCGGCAGGGATCAGGCATAGCCGGCTCGCCGGGGAGGAACCCGATCGCCAGCGCATAGGCTCCGAGCTCGCTCTGTACCAAGCGCCGCGCCCGGAAGAGCCTCGACTTCACCGTACCCACGGGCACTCCCGTCTCTTCGGCGATCTCGACGTAGGCGAGACCCATCAGGTCGCTCAGAACCAGCGTCTCGCGGTAGACGAGTGGGAGTCTGTCGATCGCCCGCCTTACCTCCGACCCGAGTGGACCGTCCACCAGCCGGGCCTCGGTGTCGGGCTCTCCGAACGGGTTCACGGAGCGGAGGTTTAGCAGCGCTTCCGGCTCCATGTCGGAGACGAAGCGGCTCCGCTTCCGGCACTCATCCAGGAAGAGGTTCCGCAGTATCCGCATCAGCCAGGCGCGGCAGTTGGAACCCGTCTGAAACGTGTGCCAGGCGCGGAAGGCATGAAGGAAGGTCTCCTGGACGAGATCCTCCGCTCTCGGCGCGTCACCCGCCGTCAGGCGGAGCCCCACGGAGTAGAGGACGTCCAGATGAATGACAGCTTCCGCCTCGAACTCCCGCCGCTGCCTGCTCACGAAGCCCACCTTCCTCCCATCCCCCCGCCCATGCGAGTCTCGGCGTGGCAATCCACTCGCCTCGTGGGCGGCTGGACTTTACGCCAGACCGTGCGGGACATCACCCGTTGCGAGTGTTCTGGCGATCACGACGACGGTAACTTTTCGTACCGCGACCGTCATCTGGAAACGCGCGGAGTCGTTCCCCCATGACACCGGTGGGCGGTGGGAGCGGCAGCGGGAGGAGTCCCCGAGAGTCAGTTCTGAACACGAGAGAGACGAAGATGCGAACCGAGCGTGCTATATCCTACGTGCTCACTGCCGCGGCCCTCGCCATACCGTTGCCCGGGACCGCCCAGGAGACCGGCACGGCGGCAGGTGTCGTCGACGACATAGAGATCCCGTTCGAGAAGTTCGTTCTCGACAACGGCCTCACTGTGATCGTTCACGAGGACCACAAGGCCCCCATCGTGGCCGTGAACGTCTGGTACCACGTCGGCTCGAAGAACGAGAAGCGGGGCCGGACCGGCTTTGCCCATCTCTTCGAGCATCTGATGTTCAACGGGACGGAGAACCACAACGACGAATACTTCGGGCCGTTCGAGCGGGCCGGCGCCACCGATATGAACGGGACCACGAATCCCGACCGGACCAACTATTTCCAGAACGTGCCGACGCCGGCGCTGGACATGGCGCTCTGGATGGAGTCCGATCGCATGGGGCACCTGCTGGGTGCCGTCGATCAGTCCAAGCTGGACGAGCAGCGCGGCGTCGTGCAGAACGAGAAACGGCAGGGCGAAAACCGGCCGTACGGCCCCGTTCGGCAGCTAATGACCGAGGCCACATATCCGAGCGACCATCCCTATTCGTGGACGACGATCGGCCTGATGGAGGACCTGGATGCCGCGTCGCTGGAGGACGTCCACGAGTGGTTCAGAACGTATTATGGTCCGAACAACGCCGTCATCGTCCTGGCGGGCGACATCGACGTCGAGACCGCCCGTGAGAAGGCCGAGGAGTATTTCGGCTGGATCCCCGCAGGACCGCCCGTTCCCAAGCACCAGGTCTGGTTGGCGAAGATGGAGGGCGAGAAGCGTCAGACCCTGCAGGACCGCGTGCCTCAGGCCCGCATCTACATGGTCTGGAACATCCCGGAGTGGGCCTCGGCGGACGCCACCTACCTCGATCTGGTGACGGACGTGCTGGCGAGGGGGAAGACGTCCCGGCTCTACAAGCGGCTTGTCTACGACGACCAGATCGCGACCGATGTGTCGGCGTTCGTAAGGCTTCGCGAGATCGGTGGCCAGCTGGCGATCCAGGCTTCGGCGCGCCCGGGCCAGGCCCTGGCCGAGGTGGAGGCTGCCGTGCGTGACGAGGTCGCGCGGTTTCTCGAGGAAGGTCCGACGGAAGAGGAGATGGATCGGGTCCGGACCCAGTACCTGGCTAGCTTCATACGCGGCATTCAGCGTATCGGCGGCTTTGGCGGCAAGTCCGACGTGCTGGCCGCCAGCGAGGTCTACGGCGGTGCCCCGGACTTCTACAGGACGCGGCTCGAGCGGGTGTCGGGCGCGACGGCGGCCGATCTGCTGAAGGCGGGCCGGAAGTGGCTCGATGACGGCGTGTACGCCCTGGAGGTCACGCCATATCCGGAGTTCAAGGTGGCCGTGCAGGACGTCGATCGTACCGGGGTTCCGGGTCCGGGGCCCGCCCCCGAGGTGGCGTTCCCGGCGATTCAACGGTCGACGCTGTCGAACGGCATGGAGGTCGTGTTGGCCGAGCGGCACGCGGTGCCGTTGGTGAGCCTGAGCCTCCTGGTCGATGCAGGGTTTGCGGCCGATCAGTTCAGCCTCCCCGGCACGGCCGATCTGACGTTGGACATGATGGATGAGGGGACCGGGAGCATGTCCGCACTCGAGATCAGCGAGGCGCTGGCGTTGCTCGGTGCGCAGCTCTCCACCGGATCATCGCTCGACAACTCGAGCGTCTCCCTTTCCGCGATGACCGACAACCTGGATGAGTCGCTCGAGATCTTCGCCGATGTGATCCTCGACCCGGCATTCCCCCAGGCCGACTTCGAGCGTCTTCAAAAGCTGCAGCTGGCCGCGATCCAGCGGGAGAAGATGCAGCCGGTCTCCATGGCGCTTCGAGTGCTGCCGGCCCTGATGTACGGCGAGGGGCACGCGTACTCGAACCCGATGACCGGTTCGGGCACCGAGGAGTCGGTGGCCCGGATCACGCGCGGCGAGCTCGTCGATTTCCACTCGACCTGGTTCCGACCAAACAACGCTTCGCTCCTCGTCGTCGGCGACGTGACGATGGATGAGCTCGCGCCCCGCCTGGAGCGGCTGTTCGGCGGCTGGCCCCGCGCCGACGTGCCCACCAAGAACATCGCCGGCGTTTCCGCCGCGGCCGCACCGACGATCTACCTGATGGACCGTCCGGATGCGGCGCAATCCGTGATCATCGCGGGCCAGCTCATCGTGCCGAAGGACAATCCCGACGAGGTGGCCATCGAGACGATGAACCGCATCCTGGGCGGCACGTTCAGCTCGCGGATCAACATGAATCTGCGGGAGGACAAGGCCTGGTCCTATGGCGCACGCAGCATGGTCTTCGACACGAAGGCCCAGCGCCCACAGATCATCTTCGCTCCCGTTCAGACCGACAAGACCGCCGAGTCGCTGCGGGAGATCCTGACCGAGCTGGACGGGATTCGCGGCGCCCGGCCGATCGAGCTCGAGGAGCTGACCAGGGTCCAGGAATCCCGGACCCGGAGCATGGCGGGCCGCTGGGAGACCAATGGTGAGGTCCAGGGAGGCATCGCGGAGATCGTGACATACGGCTTGCCCGATGACTACTTCGATCGCTACGCGTCGGAGCTTCGGGCGCTCGGGCTGGAGGAGCTGGCCGGGATCGCCCGGGGGACGGTCGATCCGGGCCGTTTCGTCTGGGTCGTCGTGGGCGACCGCGAGAAGATCGAGGCTCCCATCCGGGAGCTCGGCCTCGGCACGATCCGTCTGATCGACGCGGACGGGCAGGTCATCGGTGAGGCGGCCGCGGCCAGGTAGCGCCGCACCGAGCACCAGCGCCCCTTGAATCGCGCCCCCTTCACTCCGGAGGGGGCGCACTCGCATCTTGGCCCGCCATCCTGCCGCACGCCATCTTTCTTGGTGGAATGATCGGGGGTAGGCAGCGATGTTCGTGCTCGGCTTCAGCGTAGCTCTCCACCTATCACTGGCGGCGATCGCCGCCACGATGCCGCTCGCCGACTCCGGCGGAGCCGGCGCCGGCCGGTCTCTCGAACCCGGATTCGTGCCGGCGCTCACGGCCCCACAGGCCGCGCACGCACGCCCACAGGTCCCCGACACCCAGCTCGTGGATGGCCGAGTCCTTCTCGACGCGGCTCGAGATGCCCAGAGGGCGTTCGAGCGCACCCGCCGCCGGAACCTCCCGTTTTGGAACGGACCCACGGGACGCTGCGACGAGATCGTCGGCCGGTTCTGCCTCTGGCACGACAGAGATCCCTCCTGGAATCCCGGGCCGGAGAGCCAGCGTGTGAAGGTGGCCCGGGAGGAGCTGCTCCAGCTCCTGGAACGCTATGCGGGTGCGGCGCCCGCGGAGGGGTGGATCGTCGGCCAATGGGTTCGCTACCTCGTGGAAGCGGGGCGTCCCGGGGAAGCGCGTGCGGCCGCCGAGACCTGCGCGGCAGAGCGTTGGTGGTGCTTCGCTCTCGCGGCCTATGCGCGGCACGCCACGGGCGATTTCTTCGGCGCCGACGAGGCCTACGAGACGGCTCTGCGGACCATGCCTTCCGAGGAGAGTTGTCGCTGGCGGGATCTCTCGTACATCCTCGACGGTGAGGCCCTGGACGACTACGAGGACCTGGACTGCGGGGAGCGGGAGGCATTCGAGACGCGTGCCTGGTGGTTGGCCGATCCCCTGCTCATGGTGCCGGGGAACGAGCGACGAACGGAACACTTCTCCCGGAACGTTTTGAACCGCCTGCAGCTTGGCGCCGACTCTCCCTATGGCGTCTACTGGGGGCCCGATCTGGAGGAGCTTCTGGTCCGCTACGGCTGGCCCGTGCGCTGGTCACGGCGCCGCGAGCCGGTGTACTCGCCGGGCCGGCAGCGACCGGCGATCAGCGGTCACGACCCCGACAGGAGCTTTCGCTTCCTTCCGCCCTCCGAGCTGATCTCCGAGTTCACCACGCTCGAGGCGACCTGGGAGCTCGAGCCCCGGCGTCCGCGAGAGGAGTACCAGCCACCATACGCCGTCGCTTTCGACGGGCGCGAGCAAGGTTTCGACCATCAGCTCGCGGTCTTCCGGCGCGGAGGCTCGGCGCTGCTGGTCGGCGCGTACGAGTGGGCGAGCGACTCCCTACCACCCGATACGCCGCTCCGTGTCAGCCTGGTCTATAGCGCCGAGCGAAGCCGGCCGGAGGTTGTGGTCTCCGAAGGAGCTCCGCGCCGCGGGGTGCTGACGGCGCGGACGCCCGCCGAGCCAGGGGTCCTCGGAATCGAGGCGCTCGCCGACTCCGCCGGACGTGCGGCTCGGGTGCGGGTAGGCAGACGGCTCTCGGCCGCTACGGATGCGCCCTCGCTTTCCGACATCATCCTGCTCGAGCCGGGTGTTGGCGAGCCGGCGCCCGGCACGCTGGAGGAAGCGCTCCTCCTCGTGCGCCCCTCCACGACGGTGCGGCGCGGCGAGCGCATCGGGCTGCTGTGGGAGTTGTACGGCATCGCTGAGCGTACGGCGCTAGAAGTGGAGGTTTCACTGACCAGGCCCGGCAAGGGCTTCTTCCGCCGGGCGGCGGAATGGCTCGGCTTGGCAAAGCACGACGAGTCCACCGTGAGCCTCGAGTGGCGCGAGCAGATGGGCCGAGGCGCCGGACCGGCGTCGCGCTACCTGGAGCTCCGGATCCCCGATCTTGCGGAAGGTCGCTACGTTCTGAGTGCGTCGGTTCAGCTTGCCGGGGGGACCGAACTGACGTCCGCGCGCGTCCTGACGGTAAAGGAACGCTAGTCACGCGCCCAGCCGCTGCGGAGACCCACCGCCGGGACTCCGCCATCGCGGCCGCGGGCATGTGCAAGCCCGGACCGCAAGAACGTCCTCATGGTCGGAAGGCCGCGAGGCAGCCCGGTTCGCCGGACCGGGGACGAATCAATCGAGAAGCTCACGGCCGAGGTGGTATGCCGACGGACTGGGCGGCTTTGTACGAATCGATGTACGGTGATCTGGTGCGCTTCCTCTACCGGAAGGTGTGGGACGCGCAGCGAGCGGAGGACCTCGCCCAGGAGACGTTCGTGAGAGCGCTCCGGCACGATCCCGAGAAGCCGCGTGCCTGGATATTCACGGTGGCATCCAACCTCGCTCGCGACGAGGCACGAACGGCAATGAGACAACGCCGACACCTGACCCTGATACGGGCGGAGATGGAGGACGACCCGCCCGCCTCGCCGGCGCCCTCGGAGAGGGTGGAGCGGGAGGAGCGCTCGGCGGCCGTACGGCTGGCGCTGGACGCGCTCAGCGAGCGGGACCGGGAGGCTCTCCTGCTCTGGGACGGCGGGCTCAGCTACGCGGAGATCGCGGAGCAGACCGGTCTGTCGGCGGGAGCCGTTGGCACGACCCTCTCCCGGGCCCGAAACCGCCTGGTGACGGCTTACAAGGAGCATGAGCAGCGAAATGTCGCATCTGACTGACGGGCAGCTACACGCCTACCTGGATGGGAGCGTCGAGGCGTTGGACGGCGCCACGCTCGCCGAGGCGCGCTCGCACATCGCCGCATGCGACGATTGCAGCGCTCGACTCGAGGCAGCGCGCCTGGTGCGGGATGAGGCGGTGTCTCTGTTGGGCACGGCGGCGCCGTCTTCGGTCTCCCCGCCGCCGTTTGAAGAGCTGGAGCGTCGTGCAGCTCTCGTAGATCCGGCTCAGGATTCCGCCGGCGAGCCACCGGGCGTAAGCGGCTCGGCGAGCCGGAGGGATGCCGCGAGCCGTCGCCTTTTTCGGCGCCCGGGATCGCTGGCGTGGGCCGCTTCGCTGACGGTCGCGCTCACGGCCGGTTGGCTGGCGCGCGGCACGGTCGGCACCGGGATGGATGATCGGCCCGCCCTGATGGCTCCGTCGGAGACCGTCGCATCGCAGGACAAACAGGAGGCTTCCGATCTGGACCAATCCGTCGAACGTGTCGCTGCGCAATCGCTCGAAGGGTCCGTTGCCGGCGAGGGAGGTAGCGATGAGGTGACGCGGCAGAGCCGCGCGCGCCTGGCGACCGAGCGGTCGGCCGAGTCGCCGTCCGAGCCGAAGGAGGACGGGAACGCTCACGCTGCGGCTCAGCCCGAGTTCTTCGCCCGAGACGGGGCCGAGACCGAGGCGGACGCGGATCGCCGGCGAGGCGACAGAGTGGCGATGGACGAAGTAGCGGCGAAGACCGCCGGCGACGAAGCGGTGCCGGCTGACGACAGGCCAGCTTCCGTCGCGGAGGAGATCGAGGCGCGGCGCCTCGAGGCGGGGAACCGGGAGCAGGTGGCGCAACCCGAGCCGCAGCGGGCGTTGGAACCCGTTCTGGAACGGGCGGCGGCGAAGATGGCCCAGCCGGACGTCGCCGACCGGCCGCCCGGAGGCCTCGGCGCCGTCGATGGTCCGGCAGACTGGCAGCCCGTGCACCGCGAGCAGGCCGAGGCGCTTCTCGGAGGAGCCCTCAAGACGGTCGAGGGGCTCCCCGTCCTCTCGGTGTACGCGCGGGCTGCCGGTGCGACGCCTGAGGTGTGGACGGCTCAACAGCTCGACTCGGGCCACCAGCTCAACCTGCGACAGACGCCAATCGGCGACGGTCGGTTCGGCGATCTCGAGGAGAGCGGAGCCGAGAACGAGCGGGCTGAACAGGCGGCCGAACCGGCCGATCCGGCGGCCGATGCGGTTTCGGAGATGGAGGCGAGAACCCCGCTGCAGCAGGCCTATTACGAGACGCTCGAGTCTCTGCTCGTCGACGGCTTCCTGATCGAGGCGACGGCTCCCCTCTCTCGGGACTCTCTGCGCTCCCTGCTCTTCCGGCTCCGGGACTGAGGACGCCTGGCGGGAACCGCCGGCGCCTCCCACCGGTTCAGGTCTGGCGGTTCGCCCCGAATCCGGCGTAGGGTGAAGTCGAGGTCGGCCTGCACGGCCGCCACCAGTCCGTTCGGCCGTGCGCCGCTGGAGGAGCCGGGGCTACGCACCGCTATCCCCGCATCGTCACAAGGAGGCCCAATTGAGCGACGATCGAATCGCGTCCTACGCGAATCCCGAGAAGCTCGTGACGACGGCCTGGGTGGCTGAGAACCTCGGTCGAGAGGATGTGCGCATCGTCGAGTCCGATGAAGACGTGCTGCTCTACGACATGGGTCACATTCCCGGAGCCGTGAAGATCGATTGGCACACGGACCTGCAGCACCCGCTTCGACGTGACTACCTGAAAGCGGACCCCTTCGCGGCCCTGATGAGCCAGAAGGGAATCTCGCGTGACACGACCGTCGTCTTCTACGGAGACAAGAACAACTGGTGGGCCTGCTACGCCCTCTGGGTGTTCGAGCTCTTCGGGCACCCGGGCTGCCGGGTCATGGATGGGGGCCGGGCCAAGTGGGAGGCGGAGAGCCGCGAGATGTCCACGGAGGTGCCCGATCATCCCGCGGGCGATTACCCGGTGCCCGATCGGAGTGATGCGCGGATCCGTGCCTTCCGCGACGACGTCGTGGATCACATAGGTGGCGGGAAGCCGCTGATCGACGTGCGCTCTCCCGAGGAGTACCGCGGAGAGCGGCTGCACATGCCCGATTACCCGAACGAGGGCGCGCTGCGTGGGGGGCACATTCCCGGCGCCGCCAACGTCCCCTGGGGGCGTGCCGTGCAGGAGAACGGGACCTTCAAGCCTCTCGAAGAGCTGCGGGCCCTCTACGAAGGCGAAGCCGGCCTGTCGTCGGACGACGAGGTGGTCGCTTACTGCCGGATCGGGGAGCGCTCCAGCCACACCTGGTTCGTGCTCCACTATCTGCTCGGCTACCCGAACGTGCGCAACTACGACGGCTCCTGGACGGAATGGGGCAATCTGGTGCAGGCGCCCATCGAGAAGTGACCGCTCTTCTCGGCGCTGCCCATCGCCTGTCGCCAAGGCGCGGCCGGCGGCTCGCCCAGCTCCTCGCGCTCTGGAGCGCCCTGCTGGCCGGCGGTGGCTGCGGCCGGCTCGACTCGGGTGGCAGCGGGGCGGGAGATGGGGACGGATCGGAGAGAGCCCCCGAGGAGATCCTGGCCGATTCGCTGATCGCCAGCTGGACCGGGACGGCAGGTGGAGTGAAAGCGTGGGACGCCGTGCGCTCGGCTCGCTACACGATCAACACCGTGCTGTACGATTCGCTCGAGGCAGTACGCTGGATGCGACCACGGCGGGTGGCGATGCGGAAGACGAGCCGCGGGGAGGAGGCGAGGATCGAGCGACCCGAGGCGGAAGGCCTCTACGTTCAGGTCTTCACGGGCGACACCGCCTGGGCCAACCTCAACGGACGGCCTCTCCCCCTCGAGGATCCTGCAGCGGCGGAGGCGGAGTACGTGGCCCGCGACGTCGTCTACTGGTTCGGTCTGCCGTACAAGCTCTGGGACCCCGGCGTGAACCGCCGGGCGCGGAGGACCGACGACGGATACGAGGTTGCCGTCACCTTCGGATCCGAGGTCGGCGCGCACCCCGGTGACCGCTACTTCTACTACTTCAACGACGACGACCCCTTTCCGGAGGAAGTGCACTACATCGAGGAGGGAAAGGAGAACCGGAGCCGTACGGTCTGGGCCGACTTCAGGGTAGCCGATCCGCTCACGTACGTGGGCACCCGCAAATGGTACGTCGATGGGAAGCTCACCAAGGAGCTGCGGATCGGCGATGTGGGGATCAACCCGAAACTGGCCGACTCGCTGTTCACCTCACCGGGACCCTGACGGGCTGGCGTGAGCGCGAAGCACACCGAGTTCGAGACCGAGGCGCTCGTCCACATGGACGTGCTGTACGGGCTGGCGCTGCGCTTCACCGGCGGCGACGACGCGGCGGCCCAGGACCTGGTCCAGGACACGCTGCTCAAGGCCTATCGGGCCTGGGACAAATTCGAGCCCGGCACGAACTGTCGCGCCTGGCTCACCACGATTCTACGCAACACCTTCATCAACGACCTGCGCCGGCGGCAGGCCCGGCCCGCTCCCGTGGAATACGACGAGGTGGCCGAGCGGTCCGTGTTTCCCCAGCTGCACGAGGAGGATGCTGAGGGCGGTTTCTTCGATCGAATAGTGGATCAGGAAGTGATCCGCGCGATCGAGGAGCTTCCGGAGGATTTCCGTGTGCCGCTTGTCCTGGCAGACCTCGAAGGGATCGGCTACCAGGAGATCTCCGAGTTGCTCGAGATCCCGGTCGGCACGGTCAAGTCACGCCTCTTCAGGGCAAGGCGAAGGCTGCAGCAGAGGCTGTACCGATACGCCGTCGAGATGGGCTACATCCGGTGAAGCCGGACCTGGCGGGATCTTCGCCCGCAAGAACCGAAGTAACGGGAGCCAGGCGATGACGCATGATAAGCAGCCCCCCGGTGATGCGGTGAGCGCGGATCGGGGGGATACCGCGGATGAGTTGAGCTGTGAGGAGGCGGCGCGCAACGTCTTCGAGTACCTGGACGGAGAGCTGCCGCCGGACTACAGTGAGAAAGTGCATCGCCACGTGGAGATGTGCCGCCGATGCTACCCGTATTTCAACTTCGAGCGGGCGTTTCTCGACTACGTTCACGACCGTGGGATGAGGCCGGCGCGGTCGGCGGAGCTCGAGCGAAGATTGAACCGGCTGCTCAAGGACATCGAGGACCGAGAGCCGTAATTGCCGGTCGGTTTTTACCTCCCTAATATACCGCGCCGTTTCCGGGGCTCACGGTCCCATACTCGCGGTCAATCCAGAAGAAACACGGAGAACGCATGAGTTCCAGCGCGCGCGAGCGCCTAGGCCGTCTCCTTGAGGCACGAGGGCCGTCCGGCTTCGAGACGGAGGCGGCATCGGTTTGGCGCTCGCTGGCCGATGAGTTTGCCGATCGGACCTGGAGCGACCTCTACGGAAGCAGCTTCGCTCAGGTAGGCGATGGGGGTCGTCCCAGGGTGATGCTGGCCGGTCATATCGATGAAATCGGCCTGATGGTCCACCACATCGACGATCAGGGCTTTCTGTACGTGAAGGAAGTCGGGGGCTGGGATGCCCAGGTGCTGGTGGGCCAGCGGGTGGAGATCCTCGCCGGCGGCGGAGCCGTCCCCGGGGTT
The DNA here is from genome assembly GCA_039588495.1 of Gemmatimonadota bacterium. GTDB lineage: Bacteria > Gemmatimonadota > Gemmatimonadetes > Palauibacterales > Palauibacteraceae. The sequence goes on from JBDGZR010000033.1 coordinate 17,014, forward strand.
ATCGGCCGTCGAGCCATACATCTCATCGAGCGCTCGGACCGGGAAAAGGCCGTGAAGCTCAAGGATCTGTGGATCGATATCGGCGTGACGAGCGGCGACGAGGCGAGGAAGCGGGTGGCCGTGGGAGACGTAGCGGTTATCCGCTCAGATACGCTCGAGCTCGGTAGCGACCTACTGGCGGCCCGTTCCGTCGACGACCGGATCGGCGCGGTGGTCGCACTGGAGGCGCTGCGTCTCGTCGCCGAAGGCGAGACCCCCGCCGACGTGGTCGCCGTGGCCACGACGCAGGAAGAGGTCGGATACGCCTCGGGGGGTGGCGCGCGAACCAGCAGCTTCGAGTTGGCTCCGGACGTTGCGATCGTGATCGATGTCACCCACGCGACCGACCACCCGACTCTGGACGCCAAGGAGCACGGAGAGATCAAGCTCGGCGAAGGCCCGGTCCTCTCGCGCGGCGCCGTCGTGAACCAGGTCGTGTTCCGCCGTCTCGTGGAGGCCGCCGAGCGCGAGGAGATCCCGCACCAGGTTCAGGCGTCCCCGGCTGGGAGCGGAACCGACGCGGACGCGATCTTCACCTCGAGATCGGGGGTGGCGACTGGGATCGTATCGATCCCCAACCGGTACATGCATTCGCCGAACCAGATCGTGTCGATGGAAGATGTCGAGCAGGCAGCCGCGCTGATCGCGAGCTTCATTGGCGCGCTCGAGACAGACACGAGCTTCGTTCCGATCTGACCCGTTCGCGCCGGGGGCGCCGACCAAGAATGCCAGCCACAGCCAACGTGCCCAGCCGGGCCGCCGAAGACTACCTCAAGGCGGTGTACAAGCTGCAACGCAGCGAATCGCCGGTCTCGACGACGGCGCTGGCGGGGAAGCTGGACCGGTCGGCAGCGTCCGTGACCAACATGGTCAAGAGCCTGGCCGACCAAGGGCTGCTGGAGCACGTGCCCTACCACGGCGTCAGCCTCACGGAGGCGGGTGAGCTCTCCGCACTTCTCATCATCCGCCGGCACCGGGTGATCGAGCTCTATCTCATCGAGAAGCTGGGATACAGCTGGGATACAGTGCACGCGGAGGCGGAGCGCCTCGAGCACGCGGTCTCCGACGAGCTGGTGGACCGGATGGCCGCCGCGTTGGGAGATCCTGATTTCGACCCGCACGGCGCACCGATTCCGACGTCCGAGGGAACGATCTCCGAGCGTGCGCTGCAGAAGCTGCTTGAGCTGCAGCCGGGTGAAACAGGCGTGGTACGCCAGGTCGCCGACAACGACTCCGGCCGCCTGTTGCGGCTCGCGAAGCTCGGCCTGCGCCCTGGAGCGCGTGTCGCTCGCGGCGAACACGCGGCCGCCGGCCAACCATTCAAGCTGAACGTCGAGGGAGAGGCCGTGTCGCTGGATCCCGACCTCGTCGACGCGGTTCTCGTGGAGCGATCCGATGGCTAGCGAGCGGAAATACAGAGCGGACGGCGACGCCTGGAGCGTCCGCCTCGGAGAGGCCTCCAAGCGCGAGGGCTTCCGAACCCTTCTCTTCTTCTGCGTGACGACGAATCAGCGGCCGTACCGTGTGGTCGAGGTGCCCGATGATCGCCTCGCGGATCAGGAGGCGGTGAACGAGCTGGACGATGCGGCTGTCGACGAGCTCTTCCGCGCCTCGCGCTCCATGGGGTATCCGCTGGACTTCGAGTAGCGTGGATCCGGTCTCCTGTCGCACGTAGATCTACACCTCCATTCCATCGCTTCCGATGGCACGACGTCGCCCGCCGAGGTGGTGCGTCACGCCTCCTCCGCGGGTGTCTCCGGCATCTCCCTGACCGACCACGACACCTTCGATGGGCTGGACGAGGCCGCCGAAGAAGCGCGCCGGCTCGGCCTCTCCTTCCTGCCCGGCGTGGAGATCTCGGCCAACGAGCCCAACCGCTCCGTGCACATCCTGGCCTACGGCATGGACCGAGAGGACGGGGATCTGGCCGACTTCCTCTCTGAGCTCAGCTCGGATCGTGTCCGACGCGCACGTGAGATGACGAAACGGTTCCGGGCGCTCGGCGTCCGGCTGGACTATGAGGCCGTGGAGCGGGAATGTGGCCGGGCCGCCCCGACCCGGGCTCACGTCGCTCGAGCCCTGCTTGCCGAGGGCCTGGCCCCCGACATGGACGTCATCTTCCGGCGCTGGTTGGGGCGGGGAAGGCCGGCGTTCGTCGAGAAGATGCCGACACCGCCGGCCAGCGTGTTCGAGCGCGTTCACGCGGCCGGTGGCGTCGCGATACTGGCCCATCCGGGTCGCACACACGGCGAACGAGAGATCGTCCGTTGGCGTGCCGAGGGCCTGGACGGCGTCGAGGTGCTTCACCCGCTGAACAGAAACAACGTCAGGGCCCGGCTCCAGTCGCTCTCGCGCCGCCTCGGGCTCCTGCGCAGCGGCGGTTCCGACTGGCACGGGCCATCCGGGTACCAGGCTGCCATCGGCTCGCAGAGGGTGCCTCCGGCGTGGATGGAGACGATCCGCGAGCGGGTCGCCGATCCGGGCTTCTAAGTGGGCGCCTAGCCCGCCTGGTCGACCACGTCGAGGGTCGCCGCCTCGCTCAGCGCCTCCTCGGTTATCGCCGGCGCGGGGTGTGAAGCGCCGGATCCGGGCTCTTCCTGCTCGACCAGCCAGCGCTCCGCGTCGATCGCCGCCATGCAGCCGGTTCCGGCGGCGGTGATGGCCTGCCTGTACACGTGGTCCTGGGCGTCGCCGCAGGCGAACACTCCCGCGACGTTCGTGCGCGTCGAGTCGGCGGCGGTCCGGATGTAGCCGAGCTCGTCCATCTCGAGCCATCCCTGAAAGACCTCGGTGTTCGGCGTGTGGCCGATCGCCAGGAAGAAGCCCTTTACCGGGAGCTCGGAGATCTCGCCCGTCCTCACGTTCCGGATCCGGGCTCCCTCGACTTCCTCGTCGCCGAGCACGTCCTCGACGACCGTATCCCAGACGACCTCGATCTTCTCGTTCGCCAGTACCCGATCCTGCATGATCTTGGAGGCCCGGAGCTCGTCCCGCCGATGGATCACGTGGACGCGCGACGCGAACCGCGTGAGGAAGAGGGCCTCCTCCATGGCGGAGTCTCCGCCGCCGATTACGGCGACCTCCACGTCCCGGAAGAAGGCGCCGTCGCATGTCGCGCAGGACGACACGCCCCGACCCAGCAGCCGCTCCTCGTTCTCTAGCCCGAGGTACCGGGCGGAGGCACCCGTCGAGATGATCAGCGTCTCCGCGGTGACCGGCGTGCGCTCGTCAACGAGCAGCCGAAACGGCCGGCGCGCCAGATCGAGCATCGTGACCGTCCCGTAGCGCAGATCCGCCCCGAACCGGCTCGCCTGCTCCTCGAACTTCATCATCAGATCCGGACCGAGAACCCCCTCCGGGAATCCCGGATAATTCTCCACGTCGGTGGTCGTGATGAGCTGGCCACCGGGCTGCGGGCCCCGGTACACGACCGGGGCGAGCCTGGCCCGGGCGGTGTAGAGCGCCGCCGTCAGGCCGGCCGGGCCGGTTCCGACGATCACCACCTGGTGGTGCTCCGCATCGGCGAAGCCCGCATCCTCTATTTGCATCGGCGTGCTCCCTCCCACTCGACTCTCCTCGCTCATGTTTCTGCGGACCCCATTCCGATCTCTGAGAGCGCCTCAGGAACTTCGGACTCCCCTTCCATTTATATAACAAGGATCGGTTCCGCGCGCGGGGCCGATCCCGAACCCGGAAGGTTGACAGGCGTGGAGCGCGTGGCCTACGATTTGCCGCGCAGCTCGGCGGGTTTCGCAAGATGGCCTGAGAGGAAATGGGAGATATGAGCGGAACGACGACATCCAACATCGGTGCCGTGGACGTCGGGTTGACGGAACTGGCGGCCACG
>JBDGZR010000034.1:0-24220 GCA_039588495.1 Gemmatimonadota bacterium
GGTCGCGTCGAGTCGTGGATCAGCTGGTCCAACTACAGTCCCCATCGTTCGGTCAAGATCTCCGGCAGGCGTTCGCGAGAGGCGGCCTTCGAGTTCGTGATCGACGCCTCCGAGGCGGGTGCGGGAGCGCTCCCGGGCAATGGGACAAACGGAAACAAGGGGCGGGCAAACGGGGATGAGGCCAGCGCGGAGACAGGGGGGGCGCCCGACCCAACCGTTCTGCTGCCCCACTTCCTCAAGGCCAGGAAAGCGCAGCGACGTCGCCGACGAATCCGCCGGTTGGCGGCGGCCGCGGCAATCCTTGCGGTCGCGGCCGGCGGGCTGACCGCAGCATCGGCCACGGGTCGGGTCGACCTTGCGGCGATGGTCGGTGATGCCCGCATTCAGACGAAAGCCTTTACCAAGGCGCTCGCCGAAACCCTCATACCAACGAGTCAGGCAACCGCGGACGGGCAAGCCGGGGTGGTCCCGATGGCGCGCGGGCAAAGCCCCGGAGCTCCGTCCGCGAATCCCGACATGAGTTTCGCGAGCCCACCGGGCGATGCTGGCCAGATCCTCCTGGCGCGCATCCAGGAGTACGAGCGGGTCAGCACGGCGGCGGCCTACGAGGGCGAGACGGCGGCTTGCGAGGCGCTGAGCATGGCCTTCGGGCGAGTCGAGGCTGCAGCCGAGACCCTGATGGCCGGTCCCGACCGGTCCGCCAGCGGGGCCGTGGAATACGAGGGACTCGCGTCAGCAATCGAAGAGGTCCGGCGCGACTATGACGCGAGCGGCTGCTCTTCTTCCGACTGACGAGCTGACGGCTGAGCGAGGCATACTACTGAGCCCGGCACCCGATCGAGCCGTGTCGCGCGCCCGGAGCCGGTTCGCCATCTAGCCGACCCCATCCTGCCCACTCCATCTCATGACGATCAGTGACCCGCCTCGCGGGTAGTGAGCGCCACGGGTAGTGAGCGCCAAGCGAACCCGCGCCTCGCCGTGCCAAGCGAGATAGCATGCACAACGACAACCACGACAAGAACCACGACAGGAAGGTGGGGAACACGAGGTTGCGTGCCGTCCCGATCCTCATTCTGGGAGTGATCAGCCTCTCCGGCTGCGCGAGCGGAGCTAGTGAACAGGAGGCCGAGCCCGGCACCGTCGCATCCGGCGAAGCTCCCTCGGATGAGAAGGGTCGATACTTCGTCTTCTCCGGCGAGTTCGATCAGGTCTTGCTGGCCACCAGGTCGGCCCTGTTGCAGGAAGGCTATGACATTCGCGGCGACTACGATGTCGCCGATGGAGGTCAGCACGTGTTCCACGCGGACAAGTTCCCCACGCCTTTCGACGCGGGCACGATTCTCCGGGTGCAGGTCGAAAGGCCGGAGCAATCCAGCCGGGAGGGCCCACGCACCGTGGTTCGCGTCTTTACGACGCGGCGGATCATGTCGAATCTCGAGGTCGGCGGAGATGCGTCGGAGGGGATCTTCCGGCGCATTCACTCGCTTCTCCGGCAGAGTTGACCGGGCTCGAGCCAAACGCCCGGGCGTATCGCGACGGGTGACGCCTAAGGGGATGCCTGTTCCGGCACGAAGATCCGGAACGGGACGGTTGTGACCTCGTCCACCGCCGGGCCGCCGCGAAGGAAGCTCAGGATGATCTCGGGGATGCGCCGCGAGCTGAGCAGCAGATCGTCACTGTGCCCGGCGCCCTCCAGGACGAGATGTCCGCTGTTGCGAAAGCCCTGTCGAACCTCATCCGCGTTCGAGGCAGGCGTGCGCCCGTCCAGCGTTCCGCTGATGAGCTGAACGGGAATGCCCGACCGGACGGGCGCCCAGAAGTCCTCGTCAGGAGCCGCATGAGGCCACACGTCGCAGATGAAGGGTTGGGGGAAGTCCACCGCGTCTCCGAGTAGCGTTTCCTCGGCTTCCCTCCGGATCCGGTCCAGCCGGTCGGCCGGCGCGCCCGATGCACAGTCCATGGCGAAGGTCATCGCCAACATGCTCCGAGTCCTGCTGCTGGCGACGAACGGGGCGATCGAGGCGTAGTCGCCCGCCGCCAGCCGTTCGTAGAGCGAGGGAAGCTGACTGAGGATCTGGCGATTGCCGATAGAGCCGGCCGTAAGCCATTGGATGTCGAATTTTCCGATCGTCAACGGGATCGGCTGACCCGTGGATGGATGCTGTCCCTCCACGGTCACGGCGGCGCGCTCGAGGCTGTCGAGCACGGCAGTCATCGAGCCGAGGAAGTCGGGGAATCGGGCGCTGGCGACCGTATCGGCCCGCACGAGGCTGTCCACGCGCACCAGCACCTTCTGGATGCTGCTCGGGAGCTTGAGGGTCTGATCGGGTCCCTCCACGCCGGCGAGCACAGCGCGATAGACGCCGGCAGGGTGCCTCCTGATCACTGAAAGCGCGAGATGGGTTCCGTAGCTGATACCCAGCAGACTCAACTGCTCCGCTCCCAGGGCCTGCCGAAGATCCTCCACGTCGTCTGCGCTCTCGACGGTGTTGTAGGCGGAGAGGTCGATACCCAATCCGCGCCAGTAGTCGGCGCAAATCCGAGCCCACTCCAGCGACGTTTGTAGGAAGGCCTCCCGTGTGAGCGCCTGCTCGAGAGGATAGACCCAGGGATCGGGACACGTCAGATAGGGGATCGCTCCGCGTGTGCCGCGCTGGGCGAGTGCGATGACGTCCCCGGCTTCGCGAAGCGCCATGAAGAGCGGGAAGCGGGCCCCCCGCGCCGCGTCGATGCCCGAGCCTCCAGGCCCGCCGGCTAGATAGACGATCGGCGGCCCGGGGTCGCTCGACGTGCTGGGGAAGCGGACGAAGCCGAGACGGATCATCCGGTCGTTCTGCTCGGATCGATTCTCCCGCACCCAAAGGAAGCCGTACTGGGCGGCCACCGTGTCACCGGCCTGAGAGACGAAGACGCTGTCGACGGTCTCGAGCATGCCGGGGGTGGGCTGAGCGGTCGCGGGGGCAACGGCGCCGAAGATACCGAAGAGGAAGATACCGAGGAGCAAGAGAAGCACGGATCCGGCGAGGGACAGGCTCTTGGGTCTCATATTCGCATCAAGCTCTGGAGTTCAGGCCAGCGTCGGGTTCAGGCCAGCGTCGGGTTCAGACCAGCTCGGGTTCGCCAACGTCGGGTCAGGTCAGCGTAAGGTGTCGCTCGAGCTCCAACAGGCTCTCGAGGTTGTGCCCGGGAGCGAAGATATCGACGTGGGGAAGCGCTGCGCTCATCCCCCTTGCCGCGGGCTCGTACTGGGGGCTCGCGAGCAGCGGATTCAGCCAGATCACCTTCCTGGCCTTTCGGTGCATGGCGCGCATGGCTCGCTCCAGAAGGCTCACATCGCCGCGGTCCAGGCCGTCACTCAGGATCACGATGACGGTTCGCTGCCCCAGCAGGGATCGTCCGTGCGTTCGAACGAACTCGTCGAGGCACTCTCCGATTCGCGTCCCGCCCGACCAATCGTGAACGCGGGTGCCAAGCGAATCGAGCGCCTGGTCCACGTGGGAAGCCGAGAGCCAGGGCGTGAGCCGCGTCAGGCGCGTCGAGAACACGAAGCTCTCAACATCCCGGTCGCGCCCGGCCGCGAGCAGAAAGCGCATGAGGAAGCGGCTGTATCGCTCCATCGAGCCACTGACGTCGCACAGCAGGACGACGCGCGGCCGCTCCAGTCTTCGCCGCCGTTTTGCCAGACGAAGGAGCTCGCCGTCGTGTGCGACGGCATCTCGAAAGCTGCGGCGGAGATCGAGCCGCCCTTTGCGGCGGTGCGGACGGTACCGGCGGCTCTTGCGGGTGGCCAGCCGGAGCAGGATCCGGTCGAGAACTCGGTCAACGCGGCGCAGGTCGCGCTCGTCCATTCGCTCGAACGAGCGATGGGAGAGGCGTTCGTCCGGGCTATAGGAAGCCCCCGCCACATCCGGGGAACGCTCGGCTCCGTCATCCTCCGCAGCGGCGGCTCGATGAAGACGCTCGAGGGCGGTCGGAGGTCCGGCTCCGCCACCAGCGACCCTTGGCTCGCGATGCTCCGAGGTCGCCCCCTCCGCGGGAGGGGCGGGCTCCCCGGGTTGACTCTCCCCCCAAAGCGCCCAGAAACAGCGCTCGTAGGCTGTTTGGTGGTCCGGCGACGAGGTGAAGGCCGCTTTGAGCCCGAAGTACACGTCGAGCCCGTCGGAGGCGTCGAGCCGCTCGAGCGCCTCGCAGCCGGTCAGGGACTCCAAGACGGTGCAAGGCACCCCTTCTTCGCGGAGCGCCCTACCCAGGCGCGCCGTCCACTCGATGGGGTGCTCCATCGGAGCCGAAGCGGTCATAAAGGGTCCGACGAATCGGCGGGCGCGCCCTCCAGAATCTCCCCGAGCCCGTTGGTTGCGAGGGCCGCGATGTCATGCCGGTCCTTCAGCAGGCACCCCAGAGTGGCTCGAACGACTTCCTCATCCAGGCTTTGGATGCCCAGAGAGTCGAGTGCCTCCGCCCAATCCAGCGTTTCGGCGACCCCCGGTGTCTTGTACAGCCGGTCTTCACGCAGCCGCTGGACGAAGCGGACGATCTCCTCCGCCACGTCGGCCGGCAGGCGCTCGCGCCGGGTGCGGAGGATCCGGAGCTCCTTGTCGAACGACGGGTGGTCGATCCAGAGATAGAGACACCGGCGGCGCAGCGCGTCGCTGAGCTCCCGGGTGCTGTTCGACGTGAGGACGACGTGAGGCCGCGTGGTCGCTTCGATCGTGCCGAGTTCGGGGATGGATACCTGGAAGTCCGACAACAGCTCCAGCAGGAAAGCCTCGAACTCCTCGTCGGCACGGTCGATCTCGTCGATCAGAAGCACGGGCGGCACGGGTCGCGTGATGGCTCGGAGCAGGGGCCGTTCCAGCAGATAGTCTCGTCCGAAGATCGTCGCCTCGAGCTCTTCGGGGCTCGTGCCGCCACTTTCCTCGACGCGGATTCGCAGAAGCTGGCGCTGGTAGTTCCACTCGTACAGCGCCGTGTGCACGTCCAGCCCCTCGTAGCACTGCAGCCGAATGAGCTCGGTCTCCAGGATCTCGGCCAGCACCTTGGCGATCTCGGTCTTGCCGACGCCGGCTTCGCCCTCGACCAGGAGGGGTTTTCCGAGTGCTTGCCCCAGATGAACGGCCGTGGCGATGGCCCGGTCGGCCACGTAGCCCCGGCGCTCCATCTCATCGGCTATGCTGCGGATCTCGTCCCTCAAGCTCGGCCTCCAGGTTCAGATGGTTCCCTCTACCATCCTGCTCACGCGGAGGTCCACGACCCGTCCTGACCGCCCGCATCGTCAGGGATTCGGCGGCTGCGGCGTTTTTAGGATACCGGCGGTCGGGCCGGTGGAGCCCGCGGTGTCTCGCCGCTCTGCCACGGGAGGAAGCAGGCATGAGAACAAGCAGCGTTGCCGAGGCTAGCCGGCGGATTCCGGGACCGGTGGCGCGGGTACCTGCCTCATCAGGGGCAAGAGGCCTTTTCCGAGCCCATTCCGCCGGTCTCGCCCATCTGGCGGTCCTGCTCGCCGCATCGATTCCGCCGGGCTGCTCGAACCCCCTCGCTACAGAGCGTGACGCGTTCGAGGAGAACCTGCAGAAGTGGAACGCGGCGGCTATCGACGCCTACGAGTTCGACTATCAGCTCAACTGCTTCTGCGGGGGCCCGGGAGTACGGCCGGTCCACATCGAGGTTCGTGACGGAACGGTCGCCGCGGTGAGCTTCCCCGACGGCGAACCACCGGAGTCTTACGATCTGGCCGAGTATCCGACCATACCGGACCTCTTCGCGGACGTGGAAGCGTCGCTGGCACGGAAGCCGTTTTCCGTCAGGGTCGAGTACGACGGAGCGCTGGGATACCCGAGGGAGTTCTTCGCCGACTTCGTGGAGAACGCGGTGGACGAGGAACTCGGCTTTCTGGCCACCGACCTGACGCCGATCGCGGAGTGACGGGCGCTGATCGCGGACAGACGGGAGTTCGGCAGCGGCTACGAGTCGACGGCCAGCGCCAGGTCGCTCTCGAACCTCTCCCTGCAGCCCGAGCAACAGAAGTAGTAGGTCGCGTTCTTGTGTTCGACCGTGTGGCGCGCTCCGTCGATCTGCACCTCCATCCCGCAGATCGGGTCCAGCGCTACGGTCGGCGGGAGTCCGCCGGCGCCTTCGGGGCCGGTTCCGTCCGAGGTTTTCCCGGCTGAGAGGTCTCCCGAAGCTGCGGTTGCCATTCGATCCTCTCGTTTCCGGGCGTGCTCGGCCCGGCGCTGAATGAGCTCGGCGAGAATCGAGATCGCGATTTCGGCCGGCTCGCGTGCGCCGATGTCGAGACCCGCCGGGCCGACGAGAGGCGTGAGCTCGTCCTCGTCCCACTCCCTGGCGAGCAGGAGGCGTCGCATCTCGTCCGAGCGGCGCGGGCTGGCGATCAGGCCCACATAGTGGCTGCCGGCTCGCAGCGCGTCCTCGACGGCTTCCATGTCCCACTCGCCGAGCGTCGCGACCACTGCGTACATCCTGCCCTCGTCGCCCATGTCGGCTTCTAGCCTCCCCCTCGAGTCCGGCTCGTCCAGAAACCGAACGCGGTAGCCGGCCTGCTCGCCCATCGCGGCAAGCGCATGGCTGACGGGGGAATCGCCGTACAGGAGCAGGAGCGAGGCCGGCAGGTGCGGTTCCAGGTATATCTCCACGGTACCCCCGCTATGGCAGGTCATCGGGTAAACGATGGCGTCCGGCCGGTCCGATCGCGCGTCGGGCGCCAGAACGATGAGGCGCGGCTGGCCGTCGCGAAGTGCCTCCCGCGCTTCTTTGCGCACCACGGGTTCGACGCAGCTTCCGCCCAGCCAGCCGTGGAAGCCACCGTCGCTCTCGACGATCGCCTTTTGGCCGACCCTGGAAGAGCTAGGCGCCCGGCGCGCCACGACGGTGGCGATCGCGTAGGCTCGCCCTCGCTCCGAGAGCTCGGCAGCCCGCCGGTAAGCCGACTCGTCCGTCACGCCGCGCATGCCTCCGAGCCGGCGAGCCCCGGCTCGTCGTCGGGGTCCGGCCGCGAGAGACCTACTCCGTAACGCCCGCGTCGCGAAGCGCTTTCCACACCTTGTCCGAGGTTATGGGCATGTCTATGTGCCGAACGCCGTACGGAGAGAGGGCATCAACCACCGCGTTCACGAACGCCGCCGGCGAGCCCACGCAGGGCGATTCGCCCACCCCCTTCGCGCCGATCGGGTGGTGCGGAGAGGGCGTGACCGTCCGGTCCGTCTCCCACGTCGGCGTCTCCACGGCTGTCGGAAGCAGATACTCCATGAAGTTGCTCCCGATGATGCTCCCGTTCTCGTCGAAGTCGATCAGCTGCATGGCGGAGATCGCGAACCCCTCCGTCAGGCCGCCGTGAATCTGCCCTTCCACGATCATCGGGTTGATTACCGTGCCGCAGTCATCCACGGCGACGAAGCGTCGGACCTTCCACTCGCCGGTGCCCTTGTCGACGTCCACGACGCAGATGTACGTGCCGAACGGGAAGGTCAGGTTCGGGGGATCGTAGTAGTTGACGGCCTCGAGGCCGGCTTCGACGCCTTCGGGGGTGTTCGTGTACGCCGCAAAGGCGATGTCTCCCATCGATATCGAGCGATCCGGCGCACCCTTCACCCGGAACTCGTACTCCTTCCACTCCACGTCCTCCTCGGCGACCTCCATCACATGGGCGGCGATCTTCCTCGCCTTCTCCCTGATCTTCCTCGCCGCGATCGCCGTCGCCGCGCCCGCGACCGGCGTGGAGCGGCTGGCGTACGTGCCGAGCCCGTAGGGAGCGGTATCGGTGTCCCCGTGCTCGACGGCGATGTCAGCCACCGGGATGCCGAGCTCCTCCGCCAGGATCTGCGCGAAGGTGGTCTCGTGCCCCTGTCCCTGCGTCTGCGCGCCGATCCGGGCCAGCACCTTGCCGGTCGGGTGTATCCTGACCTCGCAGGAGTCGAACATCTCGAGCCCGAGGATATCGAAAGTCTTCCCGGGTCCGGCTCCCACGATCTCGGTGAAGCTGGAGATCCCGATCCCCATGATCTCGCCTCGGGCGCGCTTCTCCTCCTGCTCCCGAAGTAGCTCTTCGTATCCGACCATCTCGAGGGCCTTGTCCAGAGCCGCCTCGTAGTCGCCGCTGTCGTAGCTCCAGCCGAGCGACGTCTCGTACGGGAACTGGTCGGGCTGGATGAAGTTCTTCCGGCGCAGCTCCACCGCGTCCATCCCGATCTCGTCGGCCAGCACGTCCACGGCGCGCTCGATCAAGTAGGCGGCCTCGGTGACCCTGAAGGAACAGCGGTAGGCGATTCCGCCGGGCGCCTTGTTCGTATACACGCCGTCCACTTCCACGAACGCGTTCTCCAGATCGTACGACCCGGTGCAGATGTTGTAGAGGCCGGCAGGGAACTTCGAGGGCTGGGCGGCGGCGTTGAACGCTCCGTGATCGGCCAGCGTCTTCACGCGCAGCCCCCGGATCTTCCCCTCCCTGGTGGACGCGAGCTCCGCACGCATGTGGTAGTCGCGCGCGAAACCTGTGCTCGAGAGGTTGCCGGTTCGGTCCTCCGTCCACTTCACCGGCCGCCCGAGCGTGAGCGACGCGACGGCCGAGCAGACGTACCCGGGATACACCGGCACCTTGTTGCCGAAGCCTCCTCCCACGTCCGGAGAGATGATGCGGATCTTGTGCTCCGGCAGGCCGGCCACGAGCGCGAACACGGTCCGGTGCGCGTGGGGTGCCTGGGAGGTCCTCCAGATGGTCATCTTCTCGTTGGTCGCGTCCCAATCGGCCACGCAGGCACAACACTCGATCGGCGCCGGGTGGCAGCGCTGGTAGAGCATGTCCTGCTCGATCGTGACGTCGGCCTCCTCGAAGATCCGGTCCGTCGACTCCCGGTCACCGGACTCCCAGTGGAAGATGTGGTTCGTCTTCTCCTCACGGTCCTCGCGGAGGACAGGGGCGTCGGCGTCCAACGCCATGTGGGGGTCCACGAGAACGGGAAGCTCCTCGTAGTCGATCCGGACGGCTGCCGCGCCGTCCGCCGCTGCGGAGCGTGTCTCGCCCACGACCGCCGCGACCTCCTGGCCCTGGAAGAGCACCTTCCCCGTGGCGAGCACCATCTGCTGATCGTGCGACAGCGTGGGCATCCAGGAGAGGTTCGCCGCGGCCAGGTCCTCGCCCGTTATCACGGCCAGGACGCCCGGGATCTCGAGCGCCGCGGAGGTGTCGACGCTCCCGATTCGCGCATGGGCGAAAGGCGATCTGACGAGCTCCAGATAGACCATGTTGGGGAGCTTGACGTCGTCGACGTAGCGGCCCTGTCCACGGATGAAGCGCGCATCCTCCTTGCGCTTCACCGAGCAGCCCAGACCTCCGAGCTCCTGTGGGGTGCTCATTCCTCACCTCCTTCGGACGCGCCGTCTCCGCTTCCGGCATCGCCGCCCGCGCTCGAGCCGTTCGCCGCCATGGTTCGAGCGGCGCTCTGGATCGCATGCACTATGTTCTGATAGCCGGTACACCTGCAGAGATTGCCCGAGATCGCCGTACGGATCTCTGCTTCACTCGGCTCCGGGCTGGATTCCAGAAGTGCGGCACCGGTCAGCATCATGCCCGGCGTACAATAGCCGCACTGAAGTCCATGTTCCTCCTTGAAAGCTTCCTGGATCGGGTTCAGCTCGCCGTTGCTCGTGAGCCCTTCGACGGTCGTGAGGGCCTGCCCATCGGCCTGCACGGCGAACATCGTGCAGGACTTGATCGGGGTGCCGTTCAACAGGATCGTGCACGCGCCGCAATGGGTCGTATCGCAGCCGATGTGGGTCCCGGTCAGCCCCAGCTCGTCGCGCAGGAAGTGCACGAGCAACATCCGGGGCTCGACGTCGGCCGTGTACTCGGCGCCATTGACCGTGACCGATACGGACATCGTCGTAGCCATCGTCATCTCCTCCCAGCCGGTCAGGAAACGGTGCGGGCCCGCTCGAACGAGCGTCGCAGCGCCCGTCCGGTCAGCACCCTCACCATGTCGCGCTTGTACTCTTCGGAACCTCTCGTGTCCGCCGTCGGGCTGGATGCCTCCGCCGCCTTCACGGCCGCCGCCTCGATGGCCTCGGCATCGGCGCCCGAACCCAGGAGCTCTTCTTCCGCGTCCGCGGCCCGCAGGCTGGTCGCGCCCACGGCAGTGAGCCCGATCCCCGCCGCGCTCACGCTGCCGTCATCGGCCAGGGTGATCTGGGCCGCAACGCCCACCGTAGCGAAGTCCCCCACCTTCCGCTCGAGCTTCTCGTATGCACCCCCCTGTCCGCGGCTCGCCGCCGGGATGCGGATCCCGGTCACGAGCTCGTTCGGCTCGAGCGAGGTCACGAAGGTGGTGAGGAAGAGCTCGTCTATCGGAAGAACGCGCTCGCCGCCCGCTCGCCGGACCGCGAGCTCGGCCCGGTAGGCCAACATCACGGAGCCCCAATCGCCCGCCGGGTCAGCGTGAACGAGCGATCCGCCGACGGTGCCGCGGTTTCGCACCAGCGGGTCGGCGATCACGTCCGCTGCGTCGGCCAGTAGCGGGTACCGGTCGCGGGTGAGGTCGGATCGGGCAATGGTGGCATGCCGGACCATCGGGCCGATGTGGAGGAAACCGCCCGACTCCTCGAAACGGTCTAGCTCCGCCAATCCGTTCACGTCGACGACCGTGGCGGGCTCGGCGAGCCGGAAGCGCATGGCGGGAATCAGGCTCTGCCCGCCCGCGAGGATCTTGGCATCCCACCCGTGCTCGTCGAGCAGGGCCAGCACCTCGTCGATCTCCGAAGGACGATGATAGTCGAATGCAGCCGGAATCATGGGGTGGCTCCTTTGAGGGTCTCCGGTTCAGGATAAGGCGCTTGCCCCGGCTGACGCTATGCCCGATAGGCCCTCCATCGCGAGGCGGGTGGTGGGGTGCGGTCGCGACTGGTGGAGGCGGGCGTTCTTCCCAACCTTGGTGACGAGAAAGGAAGTCGAAACTGACCGAAGTGACCGACGAACCCGGCGGAACAGAGCCCGATCTTTCGGTGCTGCGCATGAACCGCGAAGAAGCGGCCCGGAAGCGCGGTGCGGGTGGTCGCTCCCGCCGGCTCCTCGTGTGGCTCGTGCTGCTCGCGGCCGTGGCGCTCGTCGCGGTGGTCGTCGTCCCTCGGCTGCCCTGGATGGCTCCGACGGTCGAGGCCGCGACGGTGCGCGTCCTGACTCCCGACGAGGCGTCTCTCGTCCTTACAGCGACCGGCTACACCTATGCTCGCGAGCGAGCGTCGGTGGGGGCCAAGATCATCGGTCGGGTCGAGCGACTGCTGGTGGACGAGGGCGACCGGGTCGAGCGCGGCGACACGATCGCGGTCCTGGACAGCGATGACCTGGTCGCGGCGCTGAGGCAACGTCGCGCGGCGCTGCTGGAGGCGCGTGCCAACCAGGCGGACGCCCAGCGGCAGGAGGCGCGCTTCGCCCGCCTCCTCGCCGAGAACGCGATCGCTCAAGCCGAATACGATGCCGAAGCGACCCGGCTCGAGGTGGCCGAGGCCCAGGTCGCCGTGGCCGAGGCGAGCCTGGCCAACGCCCGGGCGAGGCTGCAGTACGCGGTCATCACGTCGCCGATACCCGGCGTGATCATCGAGCGACGGATCGAGGTGGGCGAGATGGTGGCGCCCGGCGGCTTTACCACGCAGCAGGCAACCGGCGCCATTGTCCGAATCGCCAACCCCGAATCCCTGGAGGTGGAGGCCGATATCAACGAGAGCTACATCTCGCGCCTCTCGCTCGAGCAACCGGCCGTCATCAGGGTCGACGCGGTTCCCAGCCAGGAATACCATGGGCGTCTTCGGCAAATAGTACCGACCGCCGATCGGCAGCGAGCGGTTGTCGAGGTGAAGGTGACGATCGACGACAGGGACGATCGCCTCCTGCCGGACATGAGCTGCAACGTCACTTTTCTCGAGGATGAGGGGGAAGCGGGGGACGAGGTGACGCGCCAGCCGATGGTGGTCGCGCCGAAGGTTGCTGTTCTGCAGGATGCCGACGGTTCCTACGTGTTTGTCGTCGAAGATGACCGTGTCAGGCGCACCCGCGTCGAGCTCGGCGGGGAGGTGGGCGACGACGTAGAGATTCGCTCCGGCCTGACGGGTGGTGAGCGGGTCGCCGTGGGCGGCGCCGCCGAGCTCGAGGACGGTCGCCGGGTTCGGATTCGCTAACGGGAGAGCTCGAGCGGCGTCGATGGAGGTGAGATGAACGATCCGGTTGTCCGGATTGAGAACGTGAGCAAGGTGTATGGTGGGGATCGGCTGCGTGTCGAGGTGCTCTCCGATATCAGCCTGGAGATCGAGGAGGGCGCCTTCGTGGCCCTGATGGGTCCGTCGGGATCCGGCAAGACGACACTGCTGAACCTGATCGCGGCCGTGGATCGGCCCACCTCGGGCCAAGTGGTGGTCGCCGGACAGGACACCACGCTGCTTAGCGAGAGCGAGCTTGCGGCGTGGAGGCACCGGAACATCGGGTACATCTTCCAGCTCTACAACCTGATCCCCGTGCTCACCGCCTACGAGAACGTGGAGCTGCCGCTTACGCTGAGCCGCCTGAACTCCGCCGATAGGCGAGCCAAGGTCGAAACGGCCCTGGATGTGGTCGGGTTGACCGACCGGAGCGATCATTTTCCCCGAGAGTTGTCGGGTGGTCAGGAGCAGCGGGTGGCGATCGCCCGAGCCATCGTGACGGACCCCACCGTGCTCCTGGCGGACGAACCGACCGGCGATCTGGACGCGGAGAGCGCCGGTTCGGTGCTTCGGCTCCTGGAGCGCCTCAACGACGAGTTCGAGAAGACGATCGTGATGGTGACCCACGATCCGCGCGCCGCCGACCATGCGCATCGGTTCCTTCACCTGGACAAGGGCAAGTTGTGGAGCGACCCGGCGGAATCTTCTCCGGCGGTGGGCTCGCGAGGTGCGGGATGAGGAAGCTCGTGTGGCGCAACCTGATGCGGAACAAGCGCCGAACCCTGTTCACCGTGGCCAGCCTCACGATGGCCGTATTCCTCTTGTGCGTGCTGGGTGCCCTTCTGCAGACGTTCAATCCCGAGGAGACCGAGACATCCGAGAAGCGGGTCGTCGTTCGCCATGCGGTCTCCCTCCAGTTCGAGCTGCCCGAGGCGTACTGGGGCCGTCTGGAGACGCTCGATCACGTCGAGGCGGTTTCCCCGCTCAGCTGGTTCGGCGGGATCTACAAGGACACGAAGCCGCAGAACTTTTTCGCCCAGTTCGCCACCGATCCGGAAACCCTGCTGGATGTCTTCCAGGGGATGGAGATCGACCCGGCGGGCAGTGCGGCCTGGCTGGCAGAGCGTCGATCGTTCATCGTCGGTCGGGCATTGGCGGAGAGCCACGGTTGGCAGGTCGGCGATGAGATCTTTCTGCAAGGCGAGATCTACCCGACCGACCTGAGCCTCGTGCTGCGCGGGATCTTCACATACCCCTCCGACGAGTCGCAGGAAAACCAGATCTTCTTCCACCACAAGTACATGGAGGAGGCGCTGGGCAACCCCGGTACAGTGGGAACGTACTGGCTGCGGGTGGACGACCTGGAAAGCGTCCCGGTGGTGATCGAGGCGGCAGAGGCGATGTTCGAGAATTCCGACGCCCGCGTGAAAGCCGAGACAGAGCAAGCCTTTGCCGCGTCGTTCACGGAGATGCTCGGGAACGTTGAGTTGCTCTTCGGGGCAATCGGCTTCGCCGTTGTAGTGTCCGTCTTCTTCATCACGGCCAACACGATGGCCATGGCCGTGCGCGAACGCATCAGGGAGATCTCCGTTCTGAAGACGCTGGGCTTCGGGCGGCGGCAAATCCTCGGAGGGGTGACGGCCGAGTCCGCGGTGATCGGCCTGTCGGGCGGTGTGCTCGGCGTGCTGCTCGCGCTGCTGCTGGTGAAAGCGGCGGCCCGCGGCCTCTCCGGAATGTTTCCCCTGTTCAGCGCGATGACGCTCGGCCCGGACGTGGCTCTGCCGGGGCTGGCGGTGGCGCTCGGTCTGGGTGCCTTGTCGGGCTTCATCCCCGGCTATGCGATGGCACGGAGCTCGATCGTCGAGGGCCTGAGAAAGGTGGGTTGAGGCGATGAGCCTGCCTCTCAAGTACAGCGCGCGCAGCCTCGTCGAACGGCGTGGTACCGTCTTGATGACGGTCGCCTCGATCGCCTTCGTAGTGCTCGTCTACCTGGGTGTCTTGTCGTTGGCCGGGGGCCTCAGGTCCGCGCTGGCCACCTCCGGTGATCCGGCGCAGATCGTCGTGCTGCGGGATGGCGCGCTGAGCGAGACGAGCAGCTTCTTTTCGCTCGAGCGTGGCCGCGAGCTGATGACGTTGCCCGGAATCGCCAGGGACGCGGACGGCCTTCTCCTGGCAGCCGGGGAAGTGCTGATCCTGAACAACCTGCCGCGCGAGGACGGCTCGATGAGCAACGTCACCTTTCGGGGCGTTGCTCCCATCTCCTTCCGGCTACGGCCGGAGTTGGCGATCGTGGACGGACGCACCTTCAGGCCGGGATCAGCCGAGTTGATCGTCGGCCGACGGCTCTCCGAGAGATTTCCGGATCTGCGGTTGGGCTCGGAGCTCGAAGTCGGCCGGCTGACCTTCCGGGTCGTGGGGATCTACGAGGCGGGTGGCTCCAGCTTCGATTCCGAGGTGTGGGGTGCGGCCGACGACCTCGCCTCCGCTTTCCGGCGGGCCGGCTACTTCTCCTCGGCGCTCGTGCGCGCCCCCTCGGAGGCCGAGGCTTCGGCACTCATCCAGCGGATCGAGAGCGACCAGCGGCTGAACCTGCAGGCCCTGACCGAATCGGATTACTACGCTCGGCAGACGGCCGCGACGACCCGACAGTTCGTCTTCCTGGCGAACGCTCTGGCAGTGATCATGGCCATCGGCGCCTGCTTCGCGGCAGCCAATACCATGTACGCGGCCGTCTCGGCCCGGACCCGGGAGATCGCGACGCTGCGGGTGCTCGGATTCAGACGTCGGAACATCACCGCAGCGTTCGTGCTCGAGGCGGCCCTTCTGGGATTGGTGGCGGGCCTCCTCGGCGTCCTGCTCTCCCTGCCCCTGAACACGATCAGTACAGGGACCACCAACTTCCTCACGTTCAGTGAGATCACGTTCTCACTCCGGACGACACCGAGGGCGTTGATCAGCGGCGTGCTGCTGGCGGTATTGACCGGCGTGATCGGTGGCTTGCCGCCGGCATGGTCGGCCGCTCGTAGGCGAATCCAGGAAGCGATGCGAGCCGTTTGAGCCAGGCCGGCGCTTGCGGCTTGCCCCTCGCGGCCAGACTTTCGGCGCCGACCGGACGCGGACGCGGGTTGCCGCTCGCTAGAACGGAAAAGGAGACGCCACGTGGCGATCGAGATTCAGAAGAGCTTCGAGATCAACAAACCGGTAGAGGAGGTATGGGATTTCCTCACCACCCCTGAGCGGGTCGTCGAGTGCCTGCCGGCGGCGAAGCTCACCGAGAGGGTGGACGACCGGAACTTCCGCGGCGAGATGGGCGTCCGGTTGGGTCCGATCGGCGTCACCTTCCAGGGCACGATCCACTACGATGAGTTGGACGTCGAGAACCACCAGGTCTCGATGCACGGCGAAGGAAAGGATGCTCGGGGCTCGGGAAGCGTGAAGATGCAGATGCAGAGCAAGCTCCGGCCCATGGATGACGGTGGGACCCACGTCGATGTGTCCCAGAGCGTCAGCCTGGCGGGCCGCCTGGCCTCGTTCGGCCGCGGCGGCATCATTCAGAACGTGGCCGACTTCATGTTCGGCCGCTTCACCGATTGCATGACGCAGAAACTGGAGGGCTGACCCCCGGCCCCGAACGTCACGCGCCCAGCGGGAGTTGACGAACTAGAAGGTGATGTTGAGGCCTATGCTGGGCAGGATTCCCAATGACTCCTCGGGCTCGGCCTCACCCGTTCGAGGGTTCCAGAACGCCTCATCGACATTCTGCCGTCCGTAGACGTTCTGCACGTCGAGGTACACCTCCAACCGCACGGTCCGGAAGTTCCAGGTGCGGTCGATCCGGATGTCGAGCGCGTTGAAGGTCGGGAACCGGAGTTCATTGTAGCGCGAGAAGTCCAGACGGCCGGTCTGCGGGCCCTCTTCGATGAACGGCGTCGTGGGCCGACCCGAGGCGATACGAAACTTGCCGCTCACCTCCCACGCGGCGTTGAACCGGTATCCGACCAGAGTAGTCCCGATCACTCGCGTGTCGTAAGCCCCGGGGCGTTCGATCTCGTCCAAGCCGCGGAAGTCGGACCGGCTCACGCTCAGGCTAACCAGGCCGAAAAGCGGGATCTCACTCAGCTTCTTCTGGACGAACAGCTCGCCGCCGTACGCCTGTCCACGGCCCGAGCTGACGAGCGGCTCGAGGCCGAAGGGGATGTCGTACGTCACGTTCTCGAAACCGGCGGGAGAGAGCACGGCCTGCGGCCTCCAGATACGGGCCGTGTAGTCCAGGTACCGCTTGACGAAGCCCTCCACCCGGACCTGCAGGTCCGGGCGGGGGAGATGTGAGAACGAGAGGACGGCTTGATCCGATTTGAAGGGCTGCAGACGGTCGGGGTTGCCCGGATCTCCGATCAGCCAGATGTAAGAGGGCGGCTGGATGTAGCGCCCGGCACTCAAGCCGATCACGGAACGGTCGCCCACGTCGACGTCGAGACCGAAGCGGGGCGATAGCTCCAGGCCGGCATTCAGAAAGGCGTAGTAATCGGCGCGGAGTCCCGCCTCGGCGCGCACGCCTCCTCCGAAGCGATAGGCAGCGCGGAGATAGGTCCCGTTCCGGAGGGCGGAGAAGGACGTGTCGATGGCGAGGGGCCGTGGGAGTCCCTTGTCGTCATATCGGAATTGCCCGTCCATCTCGACCTCGTAGGAGAGGTCGCTGGCGAACTTCAAGACGTTGCCGGCCGTGATCTCGAGCCGCTCCATCGGGGTCAGCGTCAGGTCGACGCGTAGCTTGTTATCACCCTCCGCGGACAGATTCCGGAACACCGTCTGGAGCAGGGAGTCCTGCTGAAAGGACTCGAAGCGCGTGTAGGTGCGTCCCACGGTGACCGACAGCAGACCGGAGTCGAGCAGGTGCTTCCAGGTGAGGCCAGTGAAGTACTGCTTCTGGTTCGGCGCCAGGATGCGCGCGTTGTCGAATCGGTCGTCCGCCGTCTCGTTGTTGAACGAGATCTCGTCGATCGCCCCTATCGCGACCAGTGAGAGGGAGTTCCGCCGCGAGATCTGCTGGGTCGTCTTGAGTTGGAAATCCCAGTAGGCGGGCACGAAGCTGAAGTCGGCGGCCTTGAACAGCAGGTCGAGGTAGCTCCGTCGAACCCCGAACAGGAACGACCCCGCACCGACAGGCCCCTCCGCGATGAGTCCGAAACCCGTCGCCGAGAGGTTCGCCGTCCCGGACAGACGGTCTTCGTTGCCGTCGCGTAGCGTGACGTTCGTGACCGAGGCCGAGCGGTCACCGTACCGGGGGCCGAACCCGCCGCTCGAGAACCCGACCTCCTCCACGAGCTGGATGTCCACGATCGCGAGGGGACCGCCGGTGGAGCCCTGAGAGCCGAAGTGGTTGAGATTGGGGACCTCGAGTCCGTCGACGATAAAGAGGTTCTCGTAGGGAGCGCCGCCGCGCACCGTGAGATCGTTCCGGCCTCCCGTCGTGACCCCGATGCCGGGCAGCAACGATACCGCTCGAACAACGTCCTCCTGCACGCCCGGCGCCCGCCGGATCGCTTCGCCCCCGAGGATCGCGCTGCTGGTAGCGGCCTCGTTGACCCTGCGGCCGAAATAGGAGGCCGTAACGCTCAGAGGATCGACCTCTACCGGAGCGGCCTCGAGCGCGATGGTGACCGTCGTCGGCTTGCCCGTGCCGACCACGGCGTTTGCGTAGAGAAAGGGGGCGTATCCGATCGCCCGCGTTCGGAGGCTGTACACGCCGACGGGAACCGAGCGGGCCACGAACCGGCCCGATTCGTCGCTGCCTGCCGAGACGCCGGTTCCGACGACCTGGATGAGCGCTCCAATGACCGGCCGCCCGGTCGCCGCGTCGACGACCTGCCCTGTGAGGATGCCCGTCTTCTCGTCGTCCGACTGGCCGAGCAGGGGGGCTTGAATCGCGAGGAGCAGGACAGCAAAAAGTCCAGCCGACGAGGAGAATCGTCGGAGGATGGGGAGGCCTCCTGGCGCTGTCATCTATGTGCCTGCCGATGAGCGGATTCGCGTTCAGTAATCCGCCAACGTTAGATCACTGTCGACTATTTGTCAACTAGTTGTAGAGCTATAGATAGTTGTAGAGCTATAGACGAAAGGGGACAGAAACAACCGACCGCGCAGAAGCCGGAAGGGTGTGCGACAGATGGCGCGAGCTACTCCAGCCGCTCTAGCTTGTCCAACTCGGCCTCGTATTGCTCCAGGGTCATGGGGCCGCTCACGAACTTTCTCTGGAGCATCTCTAGCGGCGTCTCCCGCCTGGCCGCTTTCATCTCCCCGTTTCGGGATCGGGGCTGCGGCCTTCCGCGGAGCCACTCCTCCCGCCCGCTCGCCAGCATCGGCTGGGACTGCACGCGCGTCATCTCTCCGTCCGTCAGGCGGTCACGCATCCGCTCTCGGTGCCCGCGGATCCTCGTCACTCCTATGCCGCAGCAGGCCCGGCTGCGCCGCCAACTCATGAAGACGACCGCTATCGCCACCCAGATTATCCAGTCAGGCATCTTCCTATTCCTTCGTCTCGATCCGCGTTCCAGTCAGCTCTTGCTGCTTGCCCGCTTGCCCGGTCCGGGCCAGCTTTCCTCGACCTCTCGTGTCGCGCGCTCCAGGATCTCCTGCAGCTTTCCGAGCGCTTCGGGATCGGCCGTCTTCCGCGTCGCCCGTTCGAAGCTGACCTGAGCCAGCCGGACGAACGAGCGAGTGAGGTCGCCCATGCCGCCCGTCGAGAAACGGTCGGTGAAGTCGGAGAAGCGGTCGGTGAAATCCGACACCCGGTCACCATGCTCACCCAGCAGCTCGCGCCCCTCATCCGTGATGCGGTAAACGCGTTTTCCCTCCTGCTGCTCTGAGGTCACGCAGCCCTGGTCTTCGAGCATCTGCAGGGTAGGGTAGACGGAGCCCGGGCTCGGCGTGTAGGCGCCACCCGAGTCCTCCTCGAGGCGACGGATGATCTCATAGCCGTGCATCGGCCGGTCGTCGAGGAGGCTGAGGATCACGTACTTGAGGTCCCCGCGTCGTCCGAAGCGCTGACGGCCCCTTGCGCCCCGAGCGCGGGGGCCGAACGCGGCGAAGCCCGGGCCGCAGAACGCCGCCCACTCGCCGAAGCCGAAATCGTTGCACTTGCGGCCCATCGCTCGCCCTCCCGTTCTTCCAGCGGCACGCCCGCCGAGTCAGTTACGATATATCGGTAACGAACGATAGCGATATATCGCTACACCGTCAAGCGGGCCGGACTACATCGGCGGGCCAACTCTCCGTATCTTGCCGGTGTTGCCGCACAAAACCTCGACCGATGGGAGAATGTTTTGCCGAAATTCGTCATCGAGCGCGATTTGCCGGGAGCGGGCAGCCTGACGGATGAGCAGTTCCGGAAGGTCGCGCAGAAATCCTGCGATGTTCTTCGATCACTCGGCCCCGACATCCAGTGGGTGCAGAGCTACGTCTCCGCCGAGAAGCTGTACTGCGTGTACATCGCGAAGGACGAGAGCCTGCTCCACGAGCATGCGGAGCGGGGCGGGTTCCCGCTGACTCGCATATCGAGGGTCGAGCGAATGCTCGATCCCACTTCCGAGGAAGGAGCGCCGGAAGCGACCGCGTAGCCAGCTAGAAGCGATAGCCTAGCCAGCCGGAAGCGACCGCCTAGCCAGCCGGATCCGCCGCAGGAGCCATGATGAGCGACGACGCGAAGCTCCCACGATACAAGAAGACCCATATCGGGGAACATCGCCTTCGCCCCGAGAGCCTGATGATGAGCTACGGATACGATCCGGCGCTCTCGGAGGGGGCGCTGAAGTCCCCGATCTTCCAGACGTCCACCTTCGTCTTCGAGAGCGCCGAGGCGGGGAAGGCCTACTTCGAGATCGCCCTGGGGCTGCGCGAGCAAGGCCCGACCGAGCATTCCGGCCTCATCTACAGCCGCCTCAACAACCCGGTCCTGGAGATCCTCGAGGATCGTCTGACGCTGTGGGACGAAGCCGAAGCCGCCGCCGTGTTCGAGAGCGGCATGGCGGCGATCTCCACGGCCCTGCTCGCTTTCCTGAGGCCGGGAGACGTGTTGCTGCACAGCGAGCCGCTGTACGGCGGGACGGACTACCTTGTGAATCACATCCTCCCCGAGTTCGGGATCAGGTCCGTCCCGTTTCCCGCCGGACGGCCGATCGCCGATGTCGAAGAGGGCATCCGCGAGGGCGTGGGCGACGGTCCGCTCAGAGTCGTCTTCATCGAGACGCCCTCGAACCCCACCAACGCCCTGGTCGATATCGAGGGCACGGTCCGTCTGGCACGTTCGCTGGAGCGGGACGGCGAGCCTTCGATCGTCATGGTGGACAACACCTTCCTGGGCCCGCTCTGGCAGCATCCGATGCGCCACGGCGCCGACCTCGTGCTCTACTCCGCGACGAAGTTCATCGGGGGCCACAGCGACGTGATCGCCGGCGCGTGTCTGGGAGGCTCCGAGCCGCTCGCCACGGTCCGCACGTTGAGGACCTTCATCGGGTCCGGCGCTGATCCCTGGACCGGGTGGCTGCTGATGAGGAGCCTCGAGACGCTCAAGATGCGGATGACGGCACAGGTGAAGAACGCCAGGTACGTCGCGGACTATCTGCAAGACCACTCGACGTGTATCGCGCCCAGTGCCTGGCTCCGGGGTCGCTGATCTCCTTCGATATCGAGGGTGGTGAGGAGGGTGCGTTCCGGTTTCTGAATTCCCTCCAGCTCGTCAAGCTCGCCGTCAGCCTCGGCAGCACCGAGTCGTTGGCGGAGCATCCCGCGGCCATGACGCACGCCGACGTGCCTCCGGCCGAGAGGGAGCGGGAGGGGATCGGCCCCTCGATGGTGCGAGTCTCGGTCGGCGTGGAGCACTACGCGGACATCCTGGCGGACCTGGAACAGGCGCTGTCCGCCACCTAGCGGTGGGCGGCGGGGAGGAGCCATGGACGCGACACAGGCCGTAGCCATCCGCGTGACGGTGAACGGCGAGCGGTACGAGCGCTCGGTCGAGCCTCGCCTCCTCCTCAGTGACTTCCTGCGCCAGGAGCTGAGCCTGTCGGGCACGCATGTGGGATGCGAGCACGGCGTCTGTGGCGCCTGCACCATCCTGCTCGACGGCCAGCCAGTCCGGGCGTGTCTCGTCTTTGCCGTTCAGGCAGACGGCTCCTCCATCGGCACGGTTGAAGGGCTCGAACGGGACGATGGACTGCACCCGCTTCAGGCCGCCTTCAAGGAGGCGCACGGCCTCCAGTGCGGCTTCTGTACCCCCGGGATCCTCATGACGATGGTCGCGTTCCTGGACGAGGTCCCCGATCCGACCGAGCTCCAGGTCAGGGAAGCGCTGTCGGGCAACCTCTGCCGCTGCACCGGCTATCAGAAGATCGTGGAGGCGGTCGAGGCGGCCGCGGCCGACCTGGGAGGGAGCCCGTGAGCTCTCGCTATTTCGGGGCGAGGATCCGGCGGAACGAGGACGAGTCGCTCCTCACGGGCCGGGCCACCTTCGTCGACGATGTGCAGATCCCCGGCACGCTGCACGCGGCGTTCGTACGCTCCGACCTGGCGCATGGTCACCTGCGAGGCGTGGATGCCGCCGCCGCCCTCGAGCGTCCCGGCGTGATCGGCGTCTTCACGGCGGCGGACCTCGGCGAGTATTGGCAGCCCGGGCCGTTGCTCGTGCCTCCGGCGCCGATCGAGGGGCTGACCTTCCACGCGCGGACCCAGGTGCCGCTCGCCCGAGAGAAGGTCCGGCACGTCGGAGAGCCGATCGCCGTCGTCGTGGCGGAGAGCCGCTACGTGGCGGAGGACGCGGTGGAAGATGTGATCGTGGATCTCGAGCCCCTGGACGCCGTCGCCGACCTCCGGGCCGCCCTCGCCGAGGGAGCTCCGGTCATCCACGAGGAGCTCGGATCCAACCTGGCGGCCCACGCCGTTCAGACGAAGGGCGACTACGATGCCGCACGCGCCACTGCCGGACTCGTCCTCGGGCGGGATTTCACGTACGACCGGGGCGTCTCGGCGGCGATGGAGAACCGCGGGGTGCTGGCACAGTGGGACGAGCGCTCGGGCCAGCTGACCGTCTGGGACACCACCCAGGCGCCGATCCCGATCCGCAACGGGCTCGCATCGATGCTGGGCCTGTCCGAGTCGCAGGTTCGGGTCGTCGCCCCGTTCATCGGCGGTGGCTTCGGTCCCAAGATCATGATGTTCTATCCGGACGAAGTGCTCATCCCCTGGATCTCGATGCGCCTCGGCCGGCCGGTGAAGTGGATCGAGGACCGGTTCGAGAACTTCTTCTCGACGACCCAGGAGAGGGGTCAGCTGCACGAGGCCGAGATCGCGCTGAGCTCGGACGGGCGGATCCTGGGCGTGAAGGACATGTTCCTGCACGACACGGGCGCCTACAACCCGTATGGCCTCACCCTGCCGATCAACACGCAGTGCACGCTCCTCGGTCCCTACAACGTCCCGAACTACTACAGCGAGTTCCGCGTCGCCTTCACCAACCGTCCGATCGTGACACCGATCCGGGGAGCCGGGCGGCAGCAGGGTGTGTTCATCATGGAGCGCCTCCTCGATCTGGCGGCCCGCGAGTTGGGGCTGGATCGGGCCGAGATCCGGCGTCGCAACTTCCTCTCGCCGGACGCGTTCCCGCATGACCACGAGATCCTCTTCCAGGACTTCGCCCCGCTCGTCTATGACAGCGGCGACTACGAGCCGGCGCTGGACAGGGCGATGGAGCTGATCGGGTACGAGCCGGATGGCCCGGTCCCGAGCGAGTCGGGCGGAGGGAGCCCGGCCGAGGACGGAACGGATGGAGAGGACGGAAAAGGGCCGTCCCGCCGAGAGCGTCTGAGGGGAACCGGGATCGTCTCCTACATCGAGGGCACGGGCATCGGGCCCTACGAAGGCGCCAGGGTGCGCGTCGAGGCGAGCGGCAAGGTCTGCCTGGTCACGGGCGTGGGCACGCAGGGACAGGGGCACTTCACGTCCTTCGCCCAGATCGTCGCGGACCAGCTCGGTGTGGGGGTGACCGATGTCCGGGTCGTGACCGGCGATACCCGCGAGTTCCACTGGGGAACGGGCACGTTTGCCAGCCGCGGCGCCGTGGTCGCGGGAAACGCCTGCCATGCTGCGGCAGTCACCGTCCGGGAGAAGATCCTCCGCAAGGCGAGCGAGATCCTGGAGGTCGCGGAGGAGGACCTGATGCTCACGGAGGGTGTGGTCAGGGTGCAGGGGGCGCCGGATCTCTCAATCGGGCTCGGTGAGCTCGCGCTCCGCTCGAATCCCCTGCGCGGCGCCGTGGAGCCCGGAACGGAGCCCGGCCTCGAGGCCACTGCCTACTTCGGCCCCCGGCGTGGCGCCACCGCGAGCGGAGTCCACGCGATGGTCGTGAGCGTGGACCCGGAGACGGCGATGGTCGAGATCGAGCGATATGTCGTCGTGCACGACTGCGGCAGGGTCATCAACCCGCTGATCGTGGAGGGCCAGATCCACGGCGGCGTCGCCCACGGGATCGGAAACGCGTTCTACGAGGAGCTCGACTGCGATTCCGAGGGCCAGCTTCACAACGCCTCCTTCATGGACTATCTGCTGCCGACGGCCACCGACGTGCCGCCGATCCGGACCGCGCACATCGAGACCCCATCGCCTCTCAACCCTCTGGGGATCAAGGGCGTGGGAGAAGCGGGGGCGATTCCGGTCGCGGCGCTGTTCGCCCAGGCGGTGGAGGACGCCCTGAAGGAGTGGGCGCCCGGACTCGAGGTCCGCGACATCCCCCTGAGCCCGAACCGCCTCTTCGCTCTCATCGAGAAAACCCGGGCCGGCGGTGGGGAGGAGGGCGCATGAAGCCGGCGTCCTTCGAGTACCATGCTCCCGATTCGGTCGAGGAGGCGCTGGGCCTGTTGACGGAGCACGGCTGGGACGCCAAGGCACTGGCCGGCGGTCAGAGCCTCATCCCGGCCATGAACTTCCGGCTTGCCCGGCCAGCCGTCCTCGTCGACCTGAACCGGATCGACGAGTT